>JAFDHL010000018.1 GCA_019308785.1 Deltaproteobacteria bacterium | reverse complement strand
GTTGATTATATGAGTTCCTTATACCAAAATGTAAAGCAAAAGGCAAGTAAAAATAGTAGCTATTATTAATTATTTCAACCTGTTAAATGGGTTTTACTTTTTACGAGATTGTCAAGATTGTCTATGCAAAATTCAGGAAATAACTCCATCGACGTATAAGTTTATTAGTTTTTTATGGACGTCCCGCTCTCCATGGCGGTATAGGATACGAAGTACGACCGGGATACGAGTATCTCTATCGGAGGGAGCCAATGAGAGGTGATGTGCTGATTATCCAGGAATGGCACCGCAAGGCCGGACGAAAGGCGGCTGAGCTTATCATTCCACAAATCGCCGAAAGTACAAGCAAGTTCACCATCACGGTTGCCGGGGAATCCGGTAGCGGGAAATCGGAGATCGCCGAAGTGGTCACCGAGGTCCTTGCTGAACAGGATGTAAAAAGCGTCATTTTTCAGCAGGATGATTACTTCATACTTCCCCCAAAATCCAATGAAAACAAGAGGCGTGGAGATATTAACTGGGTAGGTGCCAACGAAGTGCACCTGGATTTGATGGATCAGAATCTGAAAGACTTCAAGGCAGGAAGAGGAAAGATTACCAAACCGCTGGTCATCTTCAAAGAGGATCGCATAACAGAGGAGACTCTCAATATCGAGGAATTTACGGTTGCCATTGCGGAGGGGACTTATACTACCTCTTTAAATCACGTTGACTGCCGCATCTTCATCGACCAAACATATCACGAGACCAAGAAAGCTCGACTGCTTAGGGCAAGGGAAGAGCAGGACGATTTCCTGGAGACCGTTCTCAAGATCGAACACAAGATCATTTCGTCCCATAAAAGGATGGCAGATCTTATCGTGACCCGCGACTATGATGTAGAAAAGAACGATATACGGGGGACACAGTCGTGATTAAAAGCATCGCAATGTTAAGTACCCACGGATATTTTGACCCAATTCCTCAACTGGGCAGGACTGATACCGGCGGACAGGTCACCTATGTCCTCGAACTGGCCAAGGCCCTCACCACGCTGGGCAATAAAGTGGATATCTACACCCGGTGGTTTGACCAATCCAAAGAGCAGATCGACCCCGTACTGGACTGCCCCGATGTAAGGGTCATTCGAATATCGGCCGGTTCGTGGGAGTTTCTGCCCAAGGAGTTCATCTATGACGTCCTGCCGGAATTGGCAGACAATATGGTCAAATTCATTCAAGAGAACAACCTGGACTATGATCTCTACCATGGCCATTACGTCGACGCAGGGATCGTCACCCTCGATGTAGCCAAAGCGCTGGGCAAACCGGCCTTTTTCACCGCCCATTCCCTCGGAGCCTGGAAAAGGGACCAGATGGGCGGAGACCCGGAACAAATGGAAAGACAGTTCAAATTCAAGCATCGCGTTGCAGAGGAAATCCGGATTTTCAAGGAGGTCAATGCCCAGACTCTGACAACTCAACTGCAACTGGAAAAACTGAACGAACTGTACGATTACTACGCCGACAATATCGTCATCATCGAGCCGGGCACGGATATTCACACGTATCATCCGCTGTCACCGGGGGAAAAGGATGTCGAAATCACCTTGCCGGAGAAATACGTCTTTTGCATCAGCCGGATCGACTCAAACAAGGGGCACGACATGCTGCTGAACGCCTTCGACATCGTGAGAAAGGAAGTGGAAGATGTTGATCTGGTAATAGGTGGCGGCTCTCCCAATCCCAAGGAGAGGGAATTGTCACTCAAGGCCGGGATGAAGAAAATCGTCGACGAATGCGGGATGCAGGACCGGGTTCACATAATCGGGTATGTTCCAGATGAACTCATGTCGCCATACTACCGGCAGTCCCGGGTGTTTGCTCTTCCTTCGCTCTTCGAACCCTTTGGCATGACCACCACCGAAGCTATGGCCTGCGGTACCCCCGTTGTCGCCTCTAAATTCGGTGGCATTAAGACTGTCATCAATACAGGAGAGAACGGTGTGCTGATTGACCCCACCAATACCGAGGAATTCGCCACCGCTATTATCGATTTCCTCAAAGACAGAGAAAAGGCGGAGAGGATTGGGAAGGCTGGGGCCCATACGGTTAAGGATTATCTAAGCTGGGAGGCTATCGCCCGCCGGCACCTCGAATTCTACGACAAATTTATGTAGGGGTGGCTTTGGATCTGAAGTTGGGGACATCCATAAGAAACTAAATAACTCCATCGATATATAAGTTTCTTAGTTTTTTATGGACGGCCCTCTCTCCATAAGTACGCATTATTTCACTCCAAGGTAGACGTAAAGATTTCACAAGGCAACTAAAGAAGTCTATTTTAATAACCCTCTAAAACCAGTTTGTGAATTGGAATGGGAAATAAAGGAGGGGGCTGCTTTGTTCAGAATTTACAGATCCTGAGTCGATTTTTTCTTTCGGAAGGTATTGCTCTCCAAGAGTTTTGTTTCATTGGGAGAAAGGCTCATAATTCCGCCACCAGCATCAAACAGCTCAATCAAAAGCCTTTCGGCCAGTTCCCTGACTCTCATCACCCCGTCTTTGAGCCTGTATGGAGATAATTTTTTTCCTTTGATTTCCTTTACTACACCTGTAGCTACCAACTTATCCCATGCCCTTTCCCACTGAACGCATGACTTTAAGAAATCATCGACAACCTTTTCATAATCGGGCTTCAATTCGGCTTTTGAAGGCCTTTTTGTGTATTGTCTCCAGCCCCCAACCTTAGTATGGTCAAAAGCCTGAGCATATGAAGCTTCCGGATGATCTAAAAGATATGGGATAAACTCCGTTACTACATATCTTCCGTAAAGTTTGTTCGCAAGAACGAACTTAGCAGCATCTTCCTGTCGACTTTTTGGAAGTCTACCCACCGCTTGGGCAATCGTATAACTCATAGCACCGGAGAACATCAATTCTCTCAGCCTGTTTGGTAATTTTATTACCCTTACAATCTCTGCAAATCTCTCTTTACTGGCACCAAGCTTATCCCTGTATTTTTCCCATTCCTCTGGTTTGTAGAGTATGCCAAGATCGTCGAAGGTTTTTTCTAATGCCCTTACTTTCTCCTCAGGTTTCAAGCTCTCCGTCTGCAAAACCCTTGATATTCTTTTGAAGGTTATTTCCTCCTCAGAAGGTTTTTCTTCGACTAAAGCCCTTAAGTATGTTAACCCCACAGAGTTCGCAGCACGCCACCTTCTCTCTCCATCATGGAGATCAAACTCGCCATGCCAGCCACCATCCTCTGCTATTTTGGGGAAAACCCTTATCGTATCCATTTGCCCAATTTCTTGAATATTTTGTCCCAGAGCAATAATTTCTTGCAGTTCAAAAGTCTCTCTAAGATTTTTAGGATCTGGATTGATGTTCTCCACAGGAATAAAAATAGTCTTTCCAATTATTTCTTCGATGGACTGCCCTTCCCAACGGAAAAATTTTTCGCTCATAAGTTCCTCCGAATTTTATCAGGCTGGGGGTAGACTTGCTAGTCTATTACGTGCTTCTGCTAGAGCCTGAGGCCGTGGGTTCATAGCCCCAGCTCTAAGCATAACGAGTTTTGATAAAGTATCAGCAATTCTGAATACGCCACGTTTGCGAAGCTTGACTGATTTTTTTATATCTTTCAATGCCCTTCCCAGAAGAGCAGTCTGTGGTAAAGATCCCGGCTGCTGCAATAATAACTCGATTAAAGGTATCATATTTGCGTATTCGACTCCATAATGGCCAGTTACAATTTCCATTATAGGTCCATAAATTTCATCCTGGGTCAGTTCTTTGATAACAGCATTATACTCATCTATATCACCATTCACCATTGCTCTCCGTATCCTGTGTAGTGCGTCTGCAGCCACAAAGGCTCGTGTTCTTGCTATACGAGTATTTGTATCTTTTTCTCTCCAGTTCTTTATTTTGCGTACGAATGGATCTACTGCGAGTGGAAGGCATTGACCGTAGCGATTTACAAACCAGGTTGTCCGATAAAGAAAATTGTTATTAAATGGGAATGCAGCGATGAAAAACCATCCAGGCTCACGCTCAGTATAATATTTGGCTCCTTTATCAATAGCTTTCCTCAGCCTCCCATGATAATGATCATAATCTCCTGTCATGCCACTTGACCTAGGGCTATACCCTATATATATTGCAGAATATTATCCTTAAGCTGGGCACCATACTCGGTGAGATAAATACCTAGATTTAAATTATCTCTCCATGTGTCTACTATTGACATAGAGTATCCTCCTTTCCCCCGTTGATTTGTTTCAAAATAACCCGAATGCGATTGGCCAAAACTTCGACGTGAGATGGGTTCTCAGGGAAAAAGTCTTCTCGAATATGAACTTCAAAACCGCTTTCAATAGTAAAGTGATTCCACACAAGTTCACTAATTGAATTTCGAATTTTCTTTACTTTGAGAGATTTCCTTGAGGAGGGCTTCTTATTCTGAGAAACTGGTTCCAGATAAGCTGATTTGAAATCTCCCTTTTTTGGGAGATCTATTATTATTAATAGTTCCTCCTGAGATAACCCGTTTATCATTTCAGCGACTTTCTTTATTGATAAATATTGTGATTGCAAATATTTGATCACAATTAATTGAATAAGGTGTTTTACCCTGTAAACTGCTTGTTGGCCGCTATAACGATGTGGTTTATCCATTAATCCTCTCGTTGTATAAAAGCGCACTGTTCGAACATCAGGATAATCAGTCACTTTATACCTTTCCTGTTTCGGAACAAACAATTGAATCATTTGAGCAGCATGCTCAACGAGTTCATCAATACTGAATTCATTATTTAATCTTAATATTTTTGTTAAATCCATTGTGAAAAATACTGTTAACACTATTTAGTGTGATTGTCAAGAAAAAATTTTGTTATTGGACAATTTATTAAAGAATATTATAATATCCTAAAATAACTTTCATTTTTGTGAAATCCCTGTCACTGTCTCTTTTGGATGAGATCCTTTCACCCGCCCAAACGGCACCGTTCCCATCCACGAACCATTAATTATCCTATGTCAATTTTCAACCCTCATTCCCGAGGGTGAATCATTGATGACAGAAGATGGAAGAAACGGGCAGAAAGGAATATTTACCCCTTTTACGAGCCTTATCCCCACAATTTCGGTTCCGACGACGACCCCTTTACTTCACTTCCAAAAAGCGTTGTCTTAAAGTTAATGCTTCATTTTTAAGGGTTGGGAGATCTGCTATCATGTATAACCCATCCAATTCTTCAACATGCTTTCAAATACCATAAGTATCATTCACTATAAAAGCGGGGAAATTTTCACCGATACGATGTTGGGAGATATGCTATTTTGGGCAGGAATTTATGATACTGAATTCATGAGATATCCAGATGATATATGAGAGCAGGATGAAATTCTATTTGGCTGTAATGGTGGCAAGATATTAAAAATTTTATTTTGTCTTTTATTCACAATTCAAGATGTGATCCCATTCACGGTTTGATGAGGGAGGGCTGGCGAAGGATTCTATGGGTTGGCTATTGAGGCACCGCCAAACGAAAGGGGCGGAAACAGATAGGCCGATTCCTACGGAGACTAGAGCCTGCCCTCTACTCTACCCCTTTATTAGATCTTACAAATTTAAAGACGACGTAATCAAATTAAACCACAGCGGAAAAGGGGGTCAATTTATTTCCTAATACTGATTTTTTTTGTAGCGCTTTCAATCTGCAAATTGATATTTCCTTCAGTTGTATCGAGGAAATGAATTTTCGGATATCTTGATTTTGTGGAAATAAATTCCTTAGAAGGGTGTCCGTGTTGTTTTTTCTTGCCTACTGATGATATAACCCACTCTGGCTTTACTTTAGAAATGAGGTTGTCGGCTGTCCAGTCATTTTCATTTTTATGTAACTTCCCTGCATGATGAGGGTATTTAAAAATATCTGCTTCGATGAAAGTCTTATCAATTTGCGGCCAAACATCTCCACCAGCATCTCCACCGAATAGCAAGTTTATGGCTCCAACTTTAAAGAGAATAATCAAAGAGCCTAGATTAAGCATATCCGGTTTTGTGATAATTTCTTTCCAACGGGGCCATAATATCCGGAATTTACCATTGATTATTTCAAGTGAGCTTTCTGCCTTTTCAAACGCAGGTTTTAAATTAATAATTCCATCATTGTACTTTTCGTCAAGTGTTCGCCTCAAATTTTTTGCAGTTATAGTTGATGAATCCTGGGGATTTATATAGACATTGACCGTCCTTTTTTGTTGCTTTGCCAACCAGTTGAGAACGGCGTGCATACCGTCAATATGATCTTTATGCCAATGGGTAATAAAAATTGCTTGGAGAACTTCTGAATCTTTAAGGACCGAAATAACAGGATTACCAACTGCTGCATCAATTAGGACAGAATGCATATTAGATAATCTTGTAATGACGGTTGCATCACCCTGGCCCACATCGATAAATATGGCTTCATAATCATATTGTATCTCACCCATTTGCTTCCGCCTTTTTCATTTTCGATGTCAAGGCGAGTTGTAAAGCTTTATCAATTTCATCTTGAGTTTTATAGGCATTCTTGTGTAGATAAAATCCAATGATATATTTTTCAGGAGATTTTATTAATTTTTTGGCGCTATTCGTTGTAAGCTCTACCCAACCCACAGAACCCTTTTCCAACAACCATCCGGGCATCGCGGGGATGATCTTCAAAATGATTTTATCATCAACAGATCCGTCATCTTCTAAGTATTCGATCAATCCATCAATAGTAAGGCTTATCAGATTTTTATCAAAATCAACTTCTAATATCTCATATGTGGTTTCCCACTCGGGTACTTCATAGTTAATGCGGATAGCATTGTTAGACGTCTTGTAAAATATTTTTCTTCTATTGCTGCTTCCCAGCAAAGGACGTGGTTCTTCCCTGTACCAAAAATCGATACGTCCTTTTTCTTTCTTATTGATTTCATACATCCGGTAGATAATATCATCAATTTCATCCACTAGTTTCTCGATCTTTGAGCTCTCATTGGATTCAATCAATGGTTTAGAATTCATTATCGTTTGTGTAATAATAAGCTCTTTTGCAAGGTAAGATAATGAGTTAATGTGCTCTGAATTCCAGTTATTAGGCAATGGAAATTTTTTACAAGTAGGAATTGGGATTTTTGGTCCTCTTAATCTTTCATGAAACCATATGCTGGCCAATGTGTGGTTCAAAATTGCCCATAAAGCGTATATATATCTCTCTTTAATTGCGCTATCGGGGCATTTTGAAAATATGACATGATAATTTTCTGAAGGTGCAATAACTTTTATGGAGCCATGAGGAACATCAAGAAGTGCAATCGAACTCCATTTATATTTTGACAAGGGAACATTTCTGTTCGCTCTAAGCGTAACCATAGGTTCGTTTTGTTTAAGATGCTTTCTGAGCTTTTTTCTTTGGCTCCTTTCCCCAAAATTATCGTCTATTAATTCCAGCCATCCATACCTGCCGTCGCTTAGATCAGTAAATGGATTAGTACCACGTACGTTCGTCCCACTCCAAGGGTGTGCCCCCATTGATTGGCTTTCCGTTATTTTTGTCTTTTTCGGTTGAAGCCCATTCATAACATAATAGAAACCCTCTACGCGATTTTGGCTCATTTCTATTTTTGTTAAAATGTCGTTAAAAACTGTTGGGACAAGGTTATCAGGCGGATTGCTTGTATCTATCCTGATTATTCCTTGCAGCTTTGTATCTCTCCCAGGAGATGGTACATCGGAAAGGGATCTAACATAAACCATCTTCGAAGATGGAACGGCCTTGCGTATAACCCAGGCTATGGCAGGTCGATTTACCTCCTCAAACCATTCCGCAGGAATATCCCATTGCTCTAATACCTGATACTCACGACAGAGCCGATGCCTTGTCGATTTCTCATCCAGTTGATCTAATATTGTTTCAGTTAATATAATACCCAATAATCCCCCTTCAGGGAGAATATCCAAACAGCGATTTAAGATTAAAGCAGATCGATCTTTTTGGTGTCTTGTTCTTGGCTTAGCTGCATCACTTTTATCACCGCCTATTCCTCCGAAGGGCGGATTCGCAACAATAATGGAAGGGGAAAGGTTGACTTTTTGTCTCCACTTTTTGATGAAATTATCCGCTTCAATGTCAAAACCTGTGACTTTCCAATTGTTTTGATGTGGCGGATGAAATAACATTAATGTCATCCTTGCCACTTCTGCGGCAAAACCATCCTTGTCATTCCCAAATATGGATTCAACAAGTCGCCTGTGCCTTTCATCCTTGGGAATGCTAAGATAACTCGCACTCGCAAGCCGTTCGTATCCTGCGGTCAAAAGACTTCCGGATCCGCAAGTTGGGTCTGCCAAAATTCTCTTTTCGGGCTGGAGTTCTTCGATAGGAATTCGACTCAACAGGGTCTTAGCCAAAAGCGATTTTGTGTAGTGGATACCCCATTTCTTGCGAAGTTCTTTGGTGACAAAAGCCGATTCATAAAATTTTCCCACCATGTCGAGACTTACTTGTGAAAAATTAAATGAAGCGTTTAGACGTTTAAGAAGCGGATCAAGGTGTGCTGCAATTTGTGCGGGGACGTTAAAATAGCCGGGTAATAAAGTCCTAGCATGAGATAAAAAATCTTTTGTGCCATCATCAAGAGGCCAATCCAATTTCCTCCGGTCTCGAAGGATTCTAGCGCCAAGTAATGCAATGGCACCATTAATAACGGCTTTTTTAAATCTAGGATCTAATGATTGAATAATCTCCCTGACACCTTTTTCAAATCGATCAACAAGCTCTTTGTCCGCGATATCAATTGCCTGCTTCATAAGATTCGGCGCGATATCAAATATCGTGAGTTGTTCCGGTACCAATTTTGCCTTTTCCAAACGACGCGGTGTGAAATAATCTTGGTTATCTTTAAGGTATTCTTTAAAACGGGATAGTGGAATAATTTTACTTGTTGCCTTTTTCTGGTTAAAGGTCTCCGCGTCTTTACACAGGCCAAATGTTCTAACCCGTGGTTCATCCTTGCCTCGAATCGCTCTGTATTCTGCCAGTATAATAATCGGCGTGGCCAACGCACGAAATGGGGAGATATCTGTATCAAAAAGCACATTTTCCGAATTTTCCGTCCCTTTGATAGACATAACTGCCGTATCAGTATCACGGCGCAGGATACTTGAATATGCTACCATATCAGCTTCATGACGCTTTCCCCCCTCTCTAACAAAACCTACATCATCCACAATCATTTCATTAGAGTATCCGACCTTATTTAATGCCGACCGAATTACCTTACGATCAGAATTACTAAGCTTTTTTCCATGCCCAGCATTATGTCCTGATAAATTTTCCATAGGATTTGCCTCTTCAAGTAAAAAGCATGGTTTAATCTATCTTATTCATATGATGACTGATCCTATATTACAATCCAGTGAGCTCAAATGAATCAGAATACGGAATAATGGCACCAGTGGGCTTTTGCTTCCATATTTTTTCTTTATGGGCTGAATCATAAACTAATTTCTCATGGGGAAAGATTTCAACTATCATGGCAATAATCTGCTTTTCCTCTGGTGTGAGTGGTTTTGTAGATATTTCGCTGGCACATTTTATTTCATCGATAAGATCCCGATAATTATTAAGCTGCGGACCATATGGAAGAGCTGCATAAGTAGATCCGGTCATGCTCTTCCCTGTCACGGACTGTTCCGGGTCGAAATGACGTTGATGCGTATCGTAATAATGACCGGTCTCCAGATCGTGATATAGGAACTGTATTCGATGGACATAATCGACAACGGCCAATTCTTCAACCAGCCCTTTTCTTCTTGCCTCATTATCCGATTCGTCCCGAGGAGGTGTCCCGAGACCGGAATAGATGTAGACCGTTGTGGGCTCTGCCAAAACAAGGATATTAGAAACGCCCTGATTCCAGAAAAGCTTTTGCAAACGGATTCGCTCGTTAATATTAAAGGGACGGCCATGCTCTTTAAGATAGAGGACAGGGCGGCCATCTATACATAAGACGCCGTCGAGCTTTAATTCATTCCAAGCGCGCTTGATTACCGACCAATATCCCAAGATGTTGATATCATCATAGACGGATTCAAGGGAATTATAAAACAACATCCCCGTGGGGGGTGACATGTGTTCGCGAACAAGGTCTGACAATCTCGCTACCATTTCCATCTCGATTCTATAAACGCCTTAAAACGGCCCTTAAAACACCCTGGACAATCATTTCATCCAGTGGGAGCCAGTCTTGGTGAATGGGATTCTCCGATTTTAGGTAATAGTTTCCTTTTTTCTTTGCCAATGTTTTAAGTGTGCTTTCCCTATCAATCAAAGCTACGACAATATCACCTTCCCGGGGTTGCATATCCGCATCTGCAATGACCCAGTCCCCATCATGTATAGCACGCCCCCCCATTGATTCGCCATTAACGGCCAATGCAAACAGCTGATGGTCCGCGGAGATTCCAAGAATTGATGGGTCCACATTAATCTTTCCATGCTCATGCTCTATTTGCTCATTCGGCCGTCCAGCCGGGATATCACCTAAAATAGGTATTGAAATGGTGGATGAGTTCCCTTCAGAAACAAGTAACTCAATACCACGGGAACGCCTTCCGTGGCAACGTAGAAATCCCTTTTTCTCCAGTGCGCGTACATGGTCCACCGCCGCCTTAGGCCCCTTAAATCCGAAATGATCTGCGATCTCTCGGTATGTAGGTGAACCCCCTTCTTGGCGTCTTATTTCCCGAATAAAATCAAGGATGTTCCGTTGTCGCTGAGTTAAATCATTATAGCTATACATTTGTATAGTATGCTGCCAGAAAAAAAGGGCTATGTCAAGCGTTTATATGCCCCCCGATTGCATGGCCTGAGGTTTGAATCGTGAATATAGGTTTTCATATGAATTCAAATCTTTTTTCTATGTTCCCCTTAAAGGTATACCCTTCGTCCTTCTAATATATAATGTAGATTCCGAAAAAAGC
The DNA here is from genome assembly GCA_019308785.1 of Deltaproteobacteria bacterium. GTDB lineage: Bacteria > Desulfobacterota > DSM-4660 > Desulfatiglandales > Desulfatiglandaceae > JAFDHL01. The sequence continues at coordinate 19,789 of JAFDHL010000018.1, read as the reverse complement.
TCATATGTATGCTACCTTTGAATAGCTTTAAAACTCATCAATAACATCTGTGATACCTGCTATTTCTGTATAGGTCTGGTCGATATTGAGATATGGACAGGGTATGTGAAAAAGGGCCTGCACTTCTGAACCATAAAACCTGAAATGGTCGCACAACATCTTGTGGACAGCCTCTTCATTAACAATTGAAAGTGGATTTTCCAATACCGCTGTTTTATTAAATATACCCTCCTGAAGGTTTTATTCCATTAGAATTATTCACAAAAAAGTATTCCTTGAATGAAGTTCCATACCTGCATATAATTCCATGGTCCTGCTCCTAATTTTGATAACTTCGTAAAAAGTCGCGTTGCGTCTTTTTACTCAGCGGGGAAGGGCTTCCCCTCCCCCGCCATTTGAAGTAAATTCAAATGGTTCCACCCTCACCCAAGGCCGGGGCTTACCCGCCCTCGGCCTGTTGGCGGACTTTTTACGAGTCCGTCAATTTTGAATTGTTAAAAGTCATAATTTTTACCCATGCCAAACGAATACATAAAAATAAGAAAGGCCAGGCAGCATAATCTCAAGGATATCTCCTTGGATATCCCGAGGAATCAGCTGGTCGTTATCACAGGGTTGTCCGGTTCGGGGAAGTCTTCTCTTGCCTTTGATACCATCTATGCCGAAGGCCAGAGGAGATATGTAGAATCGCTGTCGGCCTATGCACGGCAGTTTCTTGAGCAAATGGACAAACCCGATGTGGATTCCATTGAAGGGTTGTCGCCGGCCATATCCATTGAACAGAGAACTTCGAGCAAGAATCCCCGCTCTACGGTCGGGACTGTTACGGAAATATATGATTATTTAAGGATTCTATTCGCCAGAATTGGGCAGCCCCATTGCCCGAAATGCGGTTTAAAGATCAGCTCCCAGACCACTCAGCAGATTGTGGATCAAATCATGGCGCTTGAAAAAGGGGCCAGGATACAGGTCCTTGCCCCAATAGTTGAGGGGCGAAAGGGCGAACACACCAAGCTCCTTTCCAGACTGAGAAAGGACGGTTTTACCAGGGTTAAAATAGACGACCAGATCAGGCTTTTGGAAGAGGATATCGTTCTTGATAAAAACAAGAAACATGTGATCAGTGTTGTAGTGGACCGACTAATCATTAAATCCGAGATCAAAAGGCGCCTTACCGATTCAATAGAACTTACCCTGTCGCTTTCAGAAGGAAATGCCGTCATAGATGTCGCTGGAACAGGAGAAATATTTTTCAACCAAAAGGCTGCGTGTCCCAAATGCGGGCTTGGTATCCCGGAATTGAGTCCCCAGATGTTCTCTTTTAATAACCCCCAGGGCGCATGTCCGGGTTGCAGCGGGTTGGGCACAAAGAGGTATTTTGATCCGGATCTGATCGTTCCGGATCCCGATCTTTCTTTAAGAGAAGGAGCTATCGCGCCGTGGTCGAAGCGGCACTCTGTGTATTTCCAGCAGATGTTAGATTCTCTGTGCCAGCATTACCGTGTCGATATTTATGCGCCTTTCAGGGACCTGCCAAAAGAGGTTCAAGAAGCCTTTCTCTACGGTTCGGGCAAGGATGTAATCAAATTCTATTTTGAAAGGGATGACCGCAGGTATTTTTATGACCGTCCTTTTGAAGGTGTTATTCCGAGTCTGGAAAGACGATACCATGAAACCGATTCATATCAGGTGAGGGAAGAGATTGAGAATTACATGAGCATAAGACCCTGTCCCGCCTGTGGAGGGGCCAGGCTAAAACCGATCAGCCTGGCGGTTCGAGTGGGAAGAAAGACGATCTCTGAGGTTACTTCCCTATCCGTTGAAAAGGCTTATGATTTTTTTGAGACTTTGAAATTAGGAGAAAAGGAAAAGATAATTGCCCAAAGAGTTCTCAAAGAGATCAGAGACCGCATCGGTTTTTTGAGAAGTGTCGGGCTTGATTACCTCACCATTGACCGTCCGTCGGGAACCCTTTCGGGGGGAGAGGATCAGCGGATCAGGCTCGCAACACAGATAAGCAGCGGTCTGGCCGGTGTTCTTTATGTGCTGGATGAACCCAGTATTGGCCTGCACCAGAGGGATAATCTCCGGCTGTTAAAAAACCTGAAACGCCTGAAGGATCTGGGTAATACAATCCTGGTAGTGGAGCATGATGCAGAAACCATTCTGTCCGCCGATCATGTGATTGATATGGGTCCGGGTGCGGGCCTCAAGGGTGGCCATGTGGTTTTCCAGGGGACACCTGAGGAGCTGATTCGTGATGGTAATTCTCTGACCGGCCAGTATTTGTCGGGTCAGCGAAAAATCCCCGTACCACTGTCAAGAAGGAATGGTAACGGTCAAACCATTGTGATTGAGGGTGCTCAAGAAAACAATTTGAAAGAGATTATTGTAGAAATCCCATTGGGCACTTTCACCTGTGTTACGGGCGTTTCAGGTTCCGGCAAGAGCAGCTTGATCAATGGTATTGTCTACGCTGCCCTGTGCCAGAAGCTTTATCGCTTTAAGGGAAGGGTCGGCCGCGTCAAATCCGTCAAGGGAGTTCACAACATTGATAAAGTGATCAACATTGATCAAAGTCCTATCGGTAGAACACCACGCTCAAATCCGGCTACTTACACCGGTGCTTTCACCCATATCCGCGAACTCTTTTCCATGCTGCCCGAATCCAGGGTGAGAGGATACAAGCCCGGGAGGTTCAGTTTTAACGTAAAAGGAGGCAGATGTGAGGCCTGTAGGGGTGATGGCATAATAAAAATAGAGATGCATTTTCTCCCGGACGTTTACGTGAAATGCGAGGCATGCGCCGGACTTCGCTATAATCGTGATACTTTAGAGATAAAATACAAGGGGTATAATGTTGCAGATGTTCTGGATATGACCGTAAACCAGGCATTTGCTTTTTTTGAGACCATCCCTCGCATCAAAAATAAACTAAAGACGCTTGTGGACGTGGGACTCGGCTATATCAAGCTTGGGCAGCCCGCTACTACTCTTTCAGGCGGGGAGGCACAGAGGATTAAACTCTCCAGAGAACTGAGCAAGAGAAACACGGGAAGGACACTCTATCTGCTTGATGAACCGACTACAGGATTGCATTTTGCCGACATCCAGAAACTTCTCGAAGTCTTGAACTATTTTGTAGAACTCAAGAACACGGTCGTGGTCATTGAGCATAACCTGGATGTGATAAAAACCGCCGATCATATTATTGATCTCGGACCGGAAGGCGGGGAAAAGGGCGGGTATGTTGTGGGAACGGGAACACCTGAAGAGATTTCGAGAGTTCCGGGGTCTTACACCGGCCAGTTTTTAAAGAACTTTCTTGCCGGTGACAATTAACGACGGTAGTCTGCCTTTTGCTCATTTCTGGACAGACACTAACTAATCTTTCCAAGGTGATAAGCAAGATTCTCGAGTTTTACTGTAAAATCCACATTCTCAACCGCACAATTGTCCGGGGTTCTTATGCGTGTGGGGGCGAAGTTGAGGATTGCTTTGATACCGGAGTCGATGAGTAAATTAGCAACTCGTTGTGCCTCGAAAGGCGGCGTTGAGATAACGCCGATCGTTATGCCGAGTTTCCGGATCAATTCCCTGATCTTATTGGCGGGTTCAATGGTCAGTCCGCAGGGAAGGGTTTTTCCGATTTTCTTGGGATCTGAATCAAAGACAGCTACGAAGTTGTAACCCCTTCTTTGGAAGTTTTCATTTTCAACAAGCGCCCTTCCGAGATTGCCCATACCCACAATACAAAGTGTCCATTCCCGGTCGGTGGCCAGTATGTGCTTGATTTCCTGCAACAGAGCCCTGATGTCATATCCAACACCCCGGATCCCGAACTCGCCAAAGTACGCCAGATCCTTTCTGACCTGTGCGGGACTTACTCCACACAATTCCGCCAGCTTTTCAGACAGAATAAGCAGGGCTCCATTTTTAAGGAGGACTTCAAGTGGTCTTGAGTACTGTGCAAGGCGTTCAATGGTAGGGTCAGGTATCTTTGAGGATTTGGCCATGAATTACCTTCGAGATAAAGAAAGCGTATTGGGCAGGGATTGATATAATAAAAAGCTTATTGTGAATTTATGCACATAATAGGGTAAGAAAGAGGGCCCAATGGCGTGGGCCCTCCTTTTTAAAGTATTTTACCCTCCGAAGGTCTTTACAATGGCTTCCAGCATGGGTGCAAGATCGGGGATCTTGAATACCATGATAAAGCAGATCAGCAGGGCATAAATACAAAGGGACTCGATCAGGGCCAGACCAATAATCATGGTGGTCATGATTTTACCGCCCGCCTCAGGATTCCTGGCTGTTCCCTGTAGTGCCCCATTAATGGCATGGCCCATACCAAGGCCCGTACCAAAAGCGGCTACACCGATTCCGAAACCGCATGCGATAGCAATTCCAAAAAAGGTCCACAATCCCGCCGCCCTGGCTCCTCCGTCATCTGCCAGGGCCAGTGAGGCCATCCCCAAAACCAGTACCACTGCCAAAATGCCAATAACACCTTTTTTCGACATATTAACCTCCCTTCACTTTTTTTTGGCCTTCTTCCTATAACTTGAATTAACTGTATAACTGTATAATCAGACAAAAAAAGGAAATTCCAATACGATGAACTTAATGGGCCTCTTCCATGGCTCCAGCAAAATATACGATGGCCAGGAGCATAAATACAACTGCCTGTATAAAACTTACCAGTATTCCCAAAAACAGGATAGGTAGAGGAACCAGATACAGACCTGCAAGGGCAAACAGAATGCCTAAAATTTTTTCTTTACCAAAGATATTGCCAAAAAGCCGTACGCTCAAGGACATGACCCGGGCCAAATGTCCAATCAGCTCAATGACGAACATGAGAGGGGCCAGGGCCCAGACAGGCCCAAGGAAATGTTTGATATACTTTACGCCATGAAACTTGATCCCAATTATGTGGGTTACGACAAAGGTGCACAAAGCCAGGGACAGGGTGGTATTTATGTTCGCGGTGGGCGAGAAAAAACCCGGTATAAGCCCCATCAGGTTGGAAACGAGGATGTATAGGAAGATGGTTGCAATAAAGGGAAAGAATGCTTTACCTTCCGGGCCGGTGATTTCTACCATAAAGTTTTCAAGCCCCTCAATGATGACTTCAAAAACGTTCTGACCCTTACGCGGAAGTAACTGAATGCCTCTTGCGAAGAGAATGGCGCTGAGGATCAAGATGAACATGACAAGCCATGAGTGAATAACATGCTGGTATTCATGTGCAAAATGTCCAAGGCCAAGGGCGCCCAGGATCTCATTCAAAAAGAAATAATGATACTCCATGACTAAGTCGCCTCCGTGGAATATGTTTTCCAGGCTCTGGAAATTCCGAAACTTACTATACTGATCACAACAGTCGAAAGCCCAATGGCCAGACCGATAGGATCGACCCATCCTTTAGTGATAAGCACATAAATGATGACTCCCAGGGCTAAAAGCCGCAGGTAATATTTCAAGATAACAGTTATTTTATCTGTCATGATTCCTTCGGGGGAAAAGGCACGACAGATCGTGCGCTGTAATATATTGAAGTTAACTATTATTACCAATCCCCCTAAGATAACCCCCAAAGTCAAAGAATTACTCATCACAAAAAAGCTGATTGAAGAGAGGAACAAAAGGATAAGCCAGTTTCGAGTGCTTAAATCTCTATATAACGTTTTCCAGTCCATTCGGTTTCTTAAACTCAAATATCTTTTGTCTTTTTATACATAAGATGCAGATTCTTGAATGCTGCCGCGATGCCTAAACCCAAAAAAACAAAAAATAGCCATGGTGTGGTTCCAAATTTATTGTCAAGATAATAACCTGTAAGAGCACCTATTCCGACCGCCAGGGCCATGGACAATCCCACGGTGCTTAAAAAACCCAAGGTTCTGATGGTTTTTTTTAGGTCTTCGTCCATTTTAGATCAAGACTGATAGCCTGTGACCTATCTGGAAAAAACAGATCGTGTCTATCACAGTTTTTCAGATAAAGTCAATTGATTTTTGCGTCAAGAGATCTTAGAGCGACTGTAGCACATTCAATGGTTTTTTCAATTATTTCTTCACTGTGGGCCGTAGACAGGAATGTTGCTTCGTAAGGCGAGGGGGCCAGATATATACCTGACTGAAGCATGGTTGTGTAGTATCTTTTAAACATGGTTGCATCGCTGGCCTTGGCCCTCTCAAAATCAGTGACAGGCTCGGCTGTAAAAAAGAGGGAACCCATTGAACCGATGTGGTTAACAACTATCGATACACCGGCAGATCGAGCCGCGGTCTCAAGACCTGAAAAGAGCATTTTTCCCCTCATTTCAAGTTCCTTGTAGACATCTCCCTGTTTCAGCAGGTTCAACGTGGCCAGGCCTGCAGCCATGGCTAAGGGATTGCCTGAAAGGGTTCCCGCCTGATAGACATCCCCTTCAGGAGCCATCCTGACCATGATTTCCTTCTTGCCGCCATAGGCCCCCACAGGTAATCCTCCGCCAATGATCTTTCCGAGGCAAGTAAGGTCAGGTATGATTCCGTAGAGTTCCTGGGCTCCTCCGGGGGCAACCCTGAATCCACTGATTACTTCATCAAAAATAAGGATTGCACCATGTTCACGTGTTATTTCTCGCAGTCCTTCCAGGAAGGCCTCGTCAGGAACAATTACGCCCATATTTCCCGGGATAGGCTCAACAATGATCGCGGCGATTTCCGGGCCAAATTTGCCAAAGGCATCAGCCAGGGCTTCTAAATCGTTAAAGGGAAGTGAAATTGTATGTTTTGCCAGATCCTCAGGAACTCCCGGACTTCCGGGTATGCCAAGGGTTGCCACGCCGGAGCCGGCAGATACCAGCAGGCTGTCCGCATGTCCGTGATAACAACCATCAAATTTGATGAGCTTTTCCCGGCCTGTGTATCCCCTGGCGAGACGTATGGCGCTCATAGTGGCTTCCGTTCCGGAATTTACCATTCGCACCATTTCAATGGAGGGCACCATCTCTACAATGGTTTCTGCCATCTTAACTTCCAGTTCTGTGGGGGCGCCATAACTGGTGCCCCGCTCTGCGCTTTCCTTAATGGCGCGAACGATCTCGGGATGGGCGTGGCCTAAGATCATAGGGCCCCATGAGCAGACATAATCGATATATTCATTCCCATCTGCGTCCCACAGGAGGCAACCATCTGCCTTTGCAACAAACGGCGGGTCAATCCCGACTGCCTTTCCTGCCCTTACCGGGCTGTTCACGCCGCCCGGGATAACGGTACTGGCCCTTTCAAACAGATGTCTGGATTGATCTCCCATTTCGTGTCTCCGATTATTGTCCGTAGTCTGTTGTCAGCTGTCTGTTGTAAAAAAAGGAAAACAGCCATGGACTCCTGACCATATAAAACGTTAAGCACCATATGAATCAGCAAAAACTAAATTGATATCCTGGTAGTCGCTATTTCAACATATAAGACGCAAATTCTGATCCCTAACTTTATTCTGAAAGCTTACAGCTTATTGCTGATCGCTACTCCAATTGAGCTTTCGCTCAATTGGAGTCAAAAATACTCCATACTCGTCTTCCTGAATTCTTTCTCGCTGAAGAGCAGAACATAGTCATTGATTGCCGCTGCACGGGACATACGGTCTGCGATTTGGCAGCACTCATCCCGGTTATTGCCGTGGACCATGGTATAAAGATTGTATTTCCAGTCTTTCTGTGGCTTCCGCTGGTAACAGTGAGTCACTTCTCGAAATTCGGCCAGGGTTTTACCCACCTTATCTATCCGGGCATCAGGCACACACCAGGCGATCATGGCATTGGAACTGAATCCTGCCTCCTGATGGCGTAAGGTGGCCCCAAAACGTCTTATGATGCCTCGTTTTTTCAGATCACTTACACGCTCAATAAATTCCCTTTCGGTAATGCCGATCTCCTCGGCCATTGCGGCAAACGGCCTGGGGTTAAGGGGAAGATCTCCCTGGACGAGGCCTATGACTTTTTTATCCAGTTCGTCTATCATGCTTTGGTTTCCGAATTCGGATTTTCATGTGGGAATATAGGATAGCCTAAAGGTTGTCAAGCGGGATATTTATTGCAAAAAATCTTGCCTGTTTAATTTCTATTTTCTTGGCGTTCGGTGGTACAATGGGATATACTGGTTTGGACGGCAACGAACTGAAAAAGTACCTTGCACCGGCTGCCAATCATGTCTATTTTCCAGAAAATCGTTGAGAAGAGAATAAAAAAGGCAAAGGAAGAGGGGGTGTTCGATGATCTACCTGGCCAGGGTGAACCCCTTTCGATCGAGGATGACAGCCATATTCCAGAAGACCTCCGGCTGGTCCATAAGATATTGAAGAATGCAGATTGTCTGCCGCCCGAGCTCCAGCTCAGAAAGGAAATCAGGCAGATGGAAGATATGCTGGAGAACATCCCTGACGAGAAAGAAAAGTATCGTCAGATCAAAAGGATCAACTATAAAATAATGCAGTTGAACATGATGGGAAAGGGGTCACCGCTCTTGGAGGAGACGCAAGTATATTACAGAAAATTAGTTGACAAGATGGCTCAGAAATGATGTTTATTGAGCGCTTTAATTTGGTGCATTCAGGGAAGAGGGAAACCAGACCATGGATATGAAAAGGGATTACTACGAAGACATTCAACTATTGGACAGTAAGGTCCTCTGGTTCTGGTTCCTGATGCTAATTGCCTCTCTTATCGTCTTTCCCTTCCTGGCTCCAAACTATTATATCTACATGGCCAATTATATGGCCATACACGTCATTGTAACTGTGGGCTTGAACATACTTGTGGGCTACACAGGACAGATATCCCTGGGGCATGCAGGTTTTTTCGCTATCGGTGCTTACGGGACCGTCCTTTTAATGACTGTACTGCATCTCCCGTTTTTACTGGCTATTTTGCTGGCAGGCTTTATTGCAGCGTTTTTCGGATTTATTTTGGGGTTACCGGCCTTGAGACTGGAAGGTCCCTATCTTGCTATTGCGACATTAGGTTTCGGCATGGCCATTACGCAGGTCATTGGGCGCTGGCAGGTCTTTGGGGGAAGGATGGGCATGGAAGCACCCAGTCCCAGCTTCGGTGCTTACGTCCTGGAGAGTGACAGGCAATTGTACTTTTTGATCGTGACAATTGCATTTCTCCTGGTTTTAGCAGCACGTAACCTGATGAAAACAAGGGTGGGAAGGGCCTTTATTGCAATCCGGGATAGCGATATCGCGGCCGAGACCATGGGTGTTAACCTGACATTTTATAAGACTTTGGCCTTTGCAGTCAGCGCCTTTTATGCCGGTATTGCCGGAGGGCTGATGGCATTTCTGCTCGGCTTTATTAATCCAAGCACATTTAACTTTATCCTTTCCATCTATTTCCTTGCGTTTGTTATCGTGGGCGGATTGGGTTCAATCTTTGGTTCCATTACAGGAATTACCGTACCTTGGGAGCATATTGATAATGTTTTCCGAGAGGTGGATGAATATTACAGGACTTCCCAATATCGCAAGCATAATATTCGGCCTGATTGTTATTCTGCTCGTTGTGTTTGAACCGCTCGGCCTTTATGGTTTCTGGATAAGGACCAAGATCTACTGGAAGACATGGCCGTTTTAAATATTTGTTTTTCCAGTAAGTTGCATTTTGTTAAAATCAGAGATTTTAAGCGGCACGTGTTCTGTGTTACTCAAAAAGTTGGCCTGTTTGCCCGTTGAGCCAGTTAGCCAGTTGACGGAAAAACCGGCAAACAGGCGAACCGGCTATTCATGTTTTTCCAGCTAATAGTCAGCGGGATTTCCTTTGGCAGCCTATACGCCCTTGTGGCCCTTGCCATGGTGATCATCTACAAGACCTCGGAGGTCCCGAATTTCGGCCAGGGTGAAATGTCCATGCTCTCCACCTTTGTGGCCTATACGCTGCTTGTTACCCATGGTCACTCCTTTGCGGTCTCCTTTATCGGCGCGCTTCTCTTTGCTGCCATCTTAGGGATATTTCTTGAATTCGTCTTTCTGCGGAGAGCCAAGGACCCCAATATTCTAAGCCTGATTCTCATCACATTGGGCTTCCAGATGATACTGTACGGTCTGGCGAGCTGGAAATGGGGCGCTGATCAGAGAGACCTGCCTTTCCCGGTCTCTGATTTTGATGTCATCAATCTCGGGCCTGCCGTGATCAGTTATCTCAATATTGCCACTCTCCTTATTACGCTCATTCTGATGTTGCTTCTCTTTGTCTTTTTCAAATACACCAAGATAGGCGTTGCCATGAAGGCTACCCAGCAGAATGCCATGGCCGCCCGCATTAATGGTATCCGTACCAACAGGATATTATCTATTACCTGGGCAATGAGTTCCGCAATAGGGGCCGTGGCCGGTATCTTACTGGCGCCCATCGCTACATTGGATCCAAATCTGATGCTTGACCCGCTTTTGAAAGGTTTTGCCGCAGCGGTGCTTGGAGGGATGACAACCCTTGTGGGTGCTGCTCTCGGGGGATATATGTTGGGGGTTATCGAGAACCTTTTTGGCGGCTATATCTCACTTGAATTCAAATCGGTTGTCGCATTCGGAATCATTGTGCTGGTTCTTTGTTTTAAACCGAGCGGGCTTTTCGCAAAGCACTATGTAAGGAAGGTGTAAGTGAATGCGGATTGCGGATTGCGGATTGCGAAATTTGAAACGGGCCATAGGCAGTGCCACCTTTCGTCCCTGTTCTGTCGACTATGACGGCTGTGGCCTTTCCGGCAATTGATAACGGACTACTGACAACGGACAAATAACCAAATGACTAATGACAACTTTTTTTCTATACATAACCTGAGCATCAGCTTTGGTGGCCTGATGGCCGTGGACAATGTCAGCTTTGATGTATTACCAGGTTCAATATTTTCCATTATTGGACCCAACGGGGCCGGCAAGACGACCATTTTTAACTGTATAAACGGCCTGTATTCACCTGATTCAGGAAAGATCATTTTTCAGGGCAAGAACATAATAGGCCTCAAACCTCACAAAATTGCGCAAAAAGGGATCGCCAGGACCTTTCAGAACATTGAGCTTTTTTCCAGGATGACCACCATGGAAAATTTGATGTTAGGTCGCCATATCCACATGAAAACAGGCATCTGGACTGGTTCTACTTTTTACCGGAGAGGTTCCAGGGCGGCTCAGGAAGAGATAAAACACAGGGAGCGAGTTGAGGAGATCATTGATCTGCTCGATCTCCAGGTGGCCCGGAATCAGTTTGTGGGAGGTCTCCCTTACGGTACCCAGAAGTTGATCGAACTTGGTAGGGCCCTGGCATTGGAGCCTCAGCTTCTTCTTCTTGATGAGCCCTCTGCCGGCATGAACTCCGAGGAAAAGCAGGATCTGATTTTCTGGATAAAGGATATACAGGATGAACTCGGCGTCACGATCCTATTGATTGAGCATGACATGAAGCTGATAATGGATATTTCCGACCGTATCCTTGCCATAAATTTCGGAAAACCCATTACCGAAGGGACCCCTGCCGAGATACAGAAACACCCGGAGGTCTTGAAAGCCTATTTGGGAGAGGATGAAGTCATTGGGCATGCTGCTTGAGATAAAAAACATAGAGACGTTTTATACGTTGATATATGCCTTGCGGGGTGTATCTCTTACTGTCGAGGAAGGTACAATCACCGCCATCCTGGGAAATAATGGTGCAGGAAAATCGACAATTTTGAAGACCGTAATGGGTCTTTTGGATGATCAGCCGGACAAAGGAACCATAGAGTTCATGGGGAAGAGGATTGATGGCAAAGATCCGGAAGTAATAGTTAGAATGGGGCTGTCATACGTGCCTGAAGGAAGAGAGGTCTTTGAAGAACTCAGTGTCAGGGAGAATCTTCTCATGGGCGCCTATATCAGAAGGGATCGTGCTGCGATCAGGAAAGATTTTGAACAGATATACGGGTATTTCCCTGTGCTTAGAGAGAGAGAGGGCCAATGGGCGGGGACCCTGTCCGGAGGTGAACAGCAAATGCTGGCCATTGGACGGGCCCTGATGAACAGGCCAAAGCTCCTCTTCCTTGATGAACCTTCGCTGGGGCTTTCTCCAATTCTGGTAAAGGAGATTTTCGAGATCATCAAGACCATTAATCAGGAAGGCGCAACCATATTATTAGTGGAACAGAACGCCCGCATGGCCTTGGCCATCTCTGATATAGGCCTTATCTTGGAGAACGGCCGGTTCGTGATGAAGGGAAAGTCTAAGGAATTGATCGAAGACAAGGACGTCCAGGAATTTTATATGGGGATGAGGTCGGAAGAATCCGCCAAAGGATATCAGCGCTGGAAGAGAAAAAAACGATGGAGATAAATCAAGAATGACGCTTGAAACAGTCCCAGAGATATTTAAACAGACTGCCGAAAAATACGGCGACCGGGTGGCCATGCGCAAAAAGGAGTATGGTCTCTGGCACGATATCTCATGGAATGAATTTTACAGAGATGCCAGATACATAGGTTCGGCCCTAATATCCATGGGCCTTAAAAAGGGGGAGTGTGTCTCCATTATAGGGGATAATTGTCCCGAATGGGCGCTTATAGACCTTGGCATCCAATGTGTGGGGGGCGTTGCAGTCGGAGTATATTCTACCAATGCATGGCCACAGGTGGAGTATGTGGTACAAAACTCTGAATCCAGGTTTTTCTTTGTTGAAAATGAAGAGCAATTAGACAAATGGCTCCAATTCAGAGATAAGGCGCCATTGCTGGAAAAGGTGATTGTCTGGGATCTGGAAGGGTTGAGGCATTTTGAAGACCCAATGGTCATGACCTATGACGCAATCCTGGAACTGGGCCGTGAGACCGTTGAAAAGGAACCGGATCTGTTTGAGAACCGCATGAATGAGGTTACACATGAAGATCTTTCGGTTCTCATCTATACCTCGGGCACTACTGGACCGCCAAAAGGGGCCATGCTTACTCACAGAAACGTCACATGGATGGGGCGGGCCATAGTAGAGGACAACCCCGTGTATGACACGGATGAGGTTATGTCGTTTTTGCCCCTGTGTCATATCTTTGAACGCCTCTTTTCGGTTTTTGCGCAGATTACCCACGGATATACGGTCAACTTTATAGAGAGTTTAGATACGGTGACCGATAATATGAGGGAAATATCCCCCACGGTAGGATATGCGGTTCCCCGTATCTGGGAAAAATACATGTCTGCCGTGTATATCAAAATGTCGGATGCTACCTGGTTCAAAAGGCTCGTTTTTGGTATTGCTTATAAAATAGGGAAAAAACGGGCCACACTGAGAATGAATTTCAAGGATGTCCCTTTTTATCTGGAGGTCTTATTCCAGATTGCCTATTTTATGGTCTTCCGGAAGTTGAAGGAAAGGCTCGGGTTTGACCGGTTGCGAATAGCCTATTCAGGTGCCGCGCCCATTGCGCCGGACGTTCTACATTTTTTCCAGTCCATCGGCGTTAACCTTGTCGAGGGGTATGGCCAGACAGAAGACACCGGCGTTACATGCGTTTCCCCGTCAGGAAAGGTGAAGTTTGGAACTGTGGGTCCACCGCTCCCGGGAACGGAGGTAAAAATCGCTGAAGATGGCGAGATATTGGTGAGGGCTCCCAGTGTGTTCAAGGGATATTACGGCAATCCGGAGGAGACTGCGAAGACCATTAAGGACGGATGGCTCTATTCCGGGGATGTGGGAGAGATTGATGAGGACGGATATCTGAAGATTACGGACCGCAAAAAGGATATTATCGTCACTGCAGGGGGTAAAAATATTACGCCCCAGTACATCGAAAACAAGTTAAAGGCCAGCCCCTATATTAATGATGCCGTAATTATCGGCGACAAAAGAAAATTCATAAGTTGTCTGATTATGATCGATGAGGACAATGTGGTCAAATACGCCCAGGACAATAAGATCCAGTTTTCCACATACAAGGACCTGACACAGAGTCCCGAGATCATAAAGTTTATCCAGGACGAGGTGAACAAGGTAAATGAAACACTCTCCCGTGTGGAGCAGGTCAAGAAGTTCACCATCCTGCCTAAGAAGCTTTATGAGGAAGACGGGGAAGTCACCCCGACCATGAAGGTAAAAAGAAAATATGTGAACGAAGCATTCGGCGATCTCATTGAGGCGATGTATAAAAGGAGGTAGATGGTCAAATAATTTATTGGCAAATTAACTATATTCGGGTAATCTAAAATTTAGCCTCGTCAGTGTCTTGATTAGTCTGTTGAGCCTGTTGATCTTTATTTGTTTTTTGTCAAGGATTAAAAGGCAGGCAGGCTAAACCGGCTAACCGGCTGACGGGCCAACCTTAAAAGAGGAGGAAAGAGATGAAAAAAAGGAATTTGGTTGTAATGCTAACTTGCGTTTTATTTTTGTCCGTGGCGTTTATTCCGGCTGCACAGGCGGAAAGGGGCGTCACAGATACGGAGATTCGTATCGGACAGTGGGGGCCCCAGACAGGTCCTGCCGCCCTCTGGGGCGCGGTGGCCCGCGGGACCGGTTGTTATTTTGACATGATTAATGCAGAAGGTGGCATACATGGCCGTAAAATTAAATATTTTCTGAGGGATGATGGCTACATGCCGCCCAGGACAAAGGCTATTGCCAAGGAACTGGTGGAGGATAAAAAGATTTTTGCATTTGCCTCGGGTGTCGGGAGCGCCACGGGTATGGCTGTCAAGAAGTACCTGCATAAGAAGAAGGTCCCCTGGGTAGGGCCTGCAGCCGGGTCCAGCCACTGGGCCTATCCTTCTACCAAATATCTTTGGGCTACTTATCCGCTTTATTGTGATGAGGCCGCAATTTTGATCAACTATGCAGTCAAAAAGATGGGCAAAAAGAGGATCGCCTTTTTCTACCAGAATGATGATTACGGAAAAGAAGGCCTCTACGGTGCACAGCTTGCCCTTGAAAAACTTGGCATGAAACTGGTTGCAGAGGTATCCGCGGAGCCCCTGGACACGGACCTCAGTTCCCACTGCATGAAGCTGAAAAAGGCAAATCCCGATTGCGTTCTTAACTGGGTACTCCCCAAACAGGGTGCTATTATATTGGGAACCGCTGCCAAGCTGGGCTTCAAACCCCAGTGGATGACCACAAGCACACTGAGCGATACCGCAGTTATGTACAAGATCACGAAGGGTCTTTACAAGGATGTGTATTACACCTGTTTTGCCGAGGCCCCTGACTCGCCACATAAACTCATGAGAAAATACAGGAAGGCCCAACAGCAATATGCGCCCAAAGATCGCTGGGGGATCTTTTTCTACGCAGGCTTCTATTTTGTTGAACCCATGGTGGAGGCATTCAAGAGATGCGGCAGGGATCTTACAGTGGAAAACTTCGTCAAGGCCATGGACAGCATTAAGGATTTCCAGGGCATAGGCCCTAAGAACTCATTTAGCCCCAATAATAGGCAGGGGACAAGGGCCTCTTTTGTCGGCAAGTGCGGTGATAAGGGTAAATTTTTGCGTGTTTCCGATTGGATGAGTTCTGGTGTCGATGTTAATGAGGTGATAAAGAGGGCTTATAACAGATAACAAAATATTGGTCTGGCCGCGCCCTGGCTTTCTCTGCGGATGCTTCTGTTTAGGTAGGTAAAGAAAGGGTGTGTCCCCGACTTTTTATAAGGGGGTAAAAAAATGAATATTATAAAAAAATGGTTGTCGAAAGAGATATTTTTAGGGGGATTGGTTTCTGTTGTGTTTATATTCATGGTTACGGGTTGTGCTGCTCCTCCAAAGGGATTTGACCCCAAGATTAAGTGTCCCCAGATGATTGTTGAACCAGGTGCAATCTCGCTTGGTGTTGCCAAACTGACCAAGACACCGATTGTGTTTAAAGGAAAGGGTTTTCAGCCCGAGGATTCGGTTTTTATCACACTGATAGGTGTCAAGAAGAATGGAAAGATTGTCCACGTACCCATTGCTGATGGAGATGTTGATAAGAATGGATGTTTCACTGCCAGAGTTGGTACGCTTATCAAGGTCAGTGAAATTTTAAGGGCCAGAATTGGATCCAATAAGAAGATGCAGAATATTATTGTCGTGAGACAGCCGCCAATATCTCCGAGAACCTATACAGCAAGGGCAGTGAGTATGGAATCCGATAAAATAGCGGTATGTAAACTCGTGGTCAATGCTCCTTCTACGGGGGACAGTTTCAAAGACTGGATGGGAGTCCGACTGGGAAAAATTGTAAAAAAATAAAACTCTATTAGAGCAAAATATTAAAAAGCCCCTCGAGGTTTGAGGGGCTTTTTTTAGTCATTTAATATCCCCATGATAGCTTTGAAGCGACTTGACGATGCCGTGCCCGCGCCGGTTTCTTTCAATGCCCCTTGCAGCCGCTAAGGCAGCGGCTAATGTTGTGATATAGGGAACCCTGTATTTGATGGCCGACTTCCGGATGTAGGAATCGTCATGTTTGCTCAGCTTGCCACTGGGGGTGTTTATGACAAGTTGAATTTCATAATTCATAATGCCGTCCACGATATTGGGGCGGCCCTCATGCATTTTTAAAATGAGCTCCGAGTCGATGCTATGTTCGGCCAGAAATCTGTTGGTGCCGTTTGTTGCCTTGATTTTGAAGCCCAGTTTATGAAACTGGCGGGCCACTTCGAGGACGGCAGGCCTGTCATTTTCTGACACGGTTATTAAGACAGTACCCTCGGCAGGAAGGACCTGCTGTGCAGCTTCCTGGGCCTTAAAGAAGGCGAGACCGAAAGAGTCGGCCAGACCCAAAACCTCTCCGGTGGATCGCATTTCAGGCCCTAAGATGGGATCCACTTCGGGGAACATATTAAAAGGGAAGACCGCTTCCTTGACGCCGAAGTGTGGGATAGATCTGGGTTTGATGTCAAGATCGGCAATCTTCTTGCCCAACATGATCTGGGTTGCCATTCGAGCCATGGATATACCGCATACCTTTGATACGAGCGGTACGGTTCGGGATGCTCGCGGGTTGGCCTCAAGAACATAAACCGTATCATTTGCAATGGCGTACTGGATGTTCATCAGGCCGACGACATTGAGTTCGACGGCTATTTTTTTGGTATATTCGTAAATGGTGTCAAGGTGCTTGGCCGGTATGCTGATTGGCGGTATTACACAGGCCGAATCACCGGAATGGATGCCGGCCAGTTCGATATGTTCCATAACAGCAGGCACAAAGGCATCACTACCATCGGATATTGCATCAGCCTCTGCCTCAATGGCGTTTTCCAAAAACTTGTCGATCAGGATCGGGCGTTCAGGCGACACATCTACCGCAGCTGCCACATAATGCTTGAGCATTTTCTCATCATGAATCACTTCCATTGCACGGCCTCCTAACACATAGGAAGGCCGCACCATCAGGGGATAGCCGATCCTTTCAGCCACAACGAGTGCTTCTTCCAAGTTGCTGGCCATGCCCGATTCAGGCTCCGGGATACCTAATTTGCGCATTATATTGCGGAAACGATCGCGATCCTCGGCAAGGTCGATGGCGTCCGGAGATGTTCCTATTATCTTGACCCCGGCCTCGGATAGTTCGCCGGCAATATTGAGTGGAGTCTGCCCCCCAAACTGCACAATAACCCCTTCAGGTCGCTCCTTTTCATATATGCTCAAGACATCCTCAACCGTGAGCGGCTCAAAGTAGAGTTTGTCCGAGGTGTCATAATCCGTTGACACGGTCTCAGGATTACAGTTGACCATAATGGACTCAAAGCCCTCATCCCGGATTGCGAATGCAGCATGCACACAGCAGTAATCGAACTCGATCCCCTGCCCGATCCTGTTCGGTCCTCCGCCCAATACCATGATCTTGCGCCTGTCGCTGATTTTAACTTTATCGGGTGCATTGTAGGTGGAAAAATAATAGGCTGCATCTTCCACGCCGCTTACAGGCACGGGCTCCCACCCTTCCACCACACCCAGGGCGGTGCGTTTCTCCCTGACATCTTTTTCGGTGATCTGAAGGAGGCCTGAAATGTACCGGTCGGAAAAACCGTCTTTTTTGGCCTGTGTAAGTAGCGTATCAGGGATATCCTTTCCCCTGTATTTCAGGATTTTCTCTTCTAAGTCCACCAGTTCCTTCATCTGCTCAATAAACCAGGGCTTGATATAGGTCTTTTCATAGAGGGTTTCAATGCCGGCGCCTTTCCTGAGCGCCTCGTACATGATAAACTGCCGCTCGCTTGTGGGCTCGGCCAAGAGGTCAAGCAGGTCCTCAAGGGGCTTTGCATAAAAGTCCTTAGCAAACCCCAGTCCGTGCCGGCCTGTCTCTAAGGATCGGATGGCCTTCTGGAAAGCCTCTTTATAATTCTTACCGATACTCATGGCCTCGCCTACGGCCCGCATCTGTGTGCCGAGTTTGTCTTCAGAGCCTTCAAATTTCTCAAAGGCCCAGCGGGCAAATTTGACAACTACATAATCTCCAGACGGTGTGTATTTATCCAGGGTTCCCTCCCTCCAGTAGGGGATTTCATCTAAGGTCATACCTCCAGCCAGCATGGCCGAGATCAGGGCAATGGGAAAACCCGTGGCCTTTGATGCAAGTGCGGATGATCTGGAAGTCCTGGGATTGATCTCGATCACAACTACTTTGCCGGTCTTGGGGTCATGGGCAAACTGGATATTGGTGCCGCCTATTACCTTTATGGCCTCTACGATGTCATAGGAATATTTCTGGAGCCGGCTTTGAAGTTCAGGGTCTATGGTAAGCATGGGGGCCGTGCAAAAGGAATCGCCCGTGTGAACGCCCATGGCGTCCACATTTTCGATAAAGCAGACCGTGATCATCTGGTTCTTTGCGTCGCGTACAACCTCCAGCTCCAATTCCTCCCATCCAAGAACGGATTCTTCAACCATGATTTGGCCTACAAGGCTCGCGGACAGGCCCCTGCTGGCGATGATTCGCAGCTCTTCAACGTTATATACAAGGCCACCGCCGGTTCCTCCCATAGTGTAAGCGGGCCGGATCACCAGTGGATAACCAAGTTCTTCGGCAATTTTTTCGGCCTCCTCAACACTGAAGGCCGGGTTGCTTTTTGGCATTTCAATGCCAAGCTGATTCATTGTTTCCTTAAAGGCAATCCTGTCTTCACCACGCTTGATAGCATCTACCTCAACCCCGATTATCTTGACACCAAATTTCTCGAGCACACCGGTCCGGGCCAATTCTGAGGAGAGATTGAGCCCGGATTGCCCTCCGAGGTTTGGTAGTAGGGCATCGGGCCTTTCTTTCTCGACAATTTCCGCCATGGTCTGCAGGTTAAGGGGTTCTATATAGGTAGCTTCGGCCATACCCGGGTCGGTCATGATTGTCGCCGGATTGGAATTGGCCAGGACAATCTCATAACCTAATTTTCGAAGGGCCTTGCAGGCCTGAGTCCCCGAGTAGTCGAATTCGCAGGCCTGACCGATAATGATCGGGCCGGAACTGATAATCATTACTTTCTTGATATCGTTACGTCTGGGCATATAAAGCTCCTTTTAGGTACAGCTAAGGGAAAGGATGGATTAAAAGTTAAACTGAATATCAGGTTTTGGGAATAGTAGGAAAGCGCAGCTTTTGTGTCAAGATGAAAGCTGGTATGACAGCAATTCCAAAATCATTGGTAACGTTCAAAAGTGTATGCATGGGATATGAATTCATCCGATTCCTGTGTATGGATCCTTAAGTCTGGTGCCTAAAAATCCGGATAGGTCTTGTCAAATCGAAGGGTATGGGGCTCTTTTTTCAGAATCGACTCGGCCAGAGCGCTGGACTTGGCAATCCTGCAA
>JAFDHL010000245.1 GCA_019308785.1 Deltaproteobacteria bacterium | reverse complement strand
CTGCCGTTGTTGATCAGTGTGACCGTCTATCTTCTCAACGCCTGCCGGAAGAGCTTATGGGAACTGAAAACCTGCATCCACGGGGAATTACTGAGGAGTTGCTCTCTGTCAAAAAGCACTTTGAAATCATATTAGACAAGATGTCTGAAGGTATTTTAGAAATAACTTCTGAAGGAAGAATCGTTTATGCCAATTCGACCGCCCTAAGAACTTCTAAAAACAATGGGCGACAAACCAGTGACAATACCAGAGGATTCTCCTGTGAATTTGAATGAATATCAAGTCACACTTAGTATTCTGCCTATTGGTGAACACCCGGAAACAACAAAAGGCCCTTAAAAAAACAAATAAATTCCTGAGAAACATACTGGACAGTTCTTCTTCCATTTCCATCATGTCAACTGACCTGGACCAAAACATACTTTTCTGGAATAAAGGGGCCGAAAACATATTTGGGTATAAGTCCGAAGAGGTAGTGGGCCTTAAAAAAATAGATATGTTGTATCCTGGTTATGAAGAAAAAATGTTAGTAGAAGAGGTAAGATCGTTAATACAAAAAAATAAAAAGGAAATAAGTTGTGAAATCAGGGAAGTCACAAAGGATGGGCGTAAACTCTGGATCAATTTAAATTTAACCCCCAGGTTTGATGAGAAAGGG
The DNA here is from genome assembly GCA_019308785.1 of Deltaproteobacteria bacterium. GTDB lineage: Bacteria > Desulfobacterota > DSM-4660 > Desulfatiglandales > Desulfatiglandaceae > JAFDHL01. The sequence goes on along the minus strand of JAFDHL010000245.1, from coordinate 4,222 downwards.
AATGTCACGGGAATCCTTGGAATTGGGGAAGACATCTCTGAACGTAAGCGTTTAGCAGTCCAGCTCCAGCAGGCACAAAAGATGGAGGCCATAGGGTCCCTCACAAGTGGCGTGGCCCATAATTTCAGAAATATATTGGCCGGAATTTCAATGGACAGCCAGCTCCTTCAAATGAAATATAGTGATGTCCCCCAAATGCAGGAGATTGCAGAAAGGATTGGCAACGGCGTAAAAAGAGGCACCCAATTGATCGAAGGACTGATGCAGTTTTCCCGTAAACAGCCCAAAAAGAGACTTCAACAACTCAATCTGGCTGATGTGCTTCAAGAGATATACCAGTTAATAAGCAAATCCTTTGATAAGAAGATAGATATCCGTGTTGATATTCCTGAATCACTTCCTGTCATGGGGGATCATTCAGAGCTGAGCCAGGTCTTCATTAACCTGTGCAATAATGCAAGGGATGCCATGCCTGAGGGGGGAAAATTGTATATTGAGGCCAGGAAGGAAGGAGACAATGCACTTGCCATCATCTCCGATACCGGACACGGAATGGATAAGCAAATCGAGGAGAAATGCTTTGATCCGTTCTTTACGACTAAAGAGGGTAAAAAGGGAACCGGTTTAGGGCTTTCCACAACCTATGGCATAGTCAAAGACCATGAAGGTAAAATCTATGTCTATTCCGAACCCAATAAGGGGACAACCTTCAAACTCCACTTTCCCGTGGCCATTGCCGGGAAGCAAATAGAACGCAAAGATGTAACCGAGGCCGTGAAAGGAAGAGGTGAAAAGATCCTGCTTGTGGATGATGAGACGGTAGTGCTCGAACCCATGCATCAATTGCTTGAAGGATTAGGGTACTCCATAGTCTCTGTCACCAGCGGCAAAGCTGCAATTGCCAAATACAAATCATGGCATCCTGATGCCGTGTTGCTGGACAGAAACATGCCTGAAATGGACGGCATTACCTGTGCCGAAAAAATTCTCGAATATGATTCCGAGGCCAGGATTCTAATGTTTTCAGGCTATGACGAGACGGGGCCGAATGGTATTGATGACAAAACGGGGGCAGCCATAAAGGGATATTTGACCAAACCCATCAGCATGGTTCAATTGACCCCCTTGCTGGCCGATCTGCTTAAGTAGACACCGCGAGGGATTACACCCGTGACACTAATAGATTACGCGTGGCTTTGAGGCCTTTAAAAAACCAGGCCGGGAGACTCGGCCTACGGCCCGTAGGGAACCGAAGAAAAGGTCTCAATGACACGCTGCCTCATGATTAGGGTAACCCAAAGGTATGCGTCCACAAGCTCACGCCGTGGTCCTCTGCCTGTTCTTAATAGTCCTGCGTGCCTTACACTTGACCCACAGTCATCTTTTTCCCTATAATTCAAATATCAGACAAGATCCTTATTATTTGTAACCCCAAAAAATAGGAGCGGAGATGGGAAATCCAGCAAGAGATATTCGCTTTTTTGATCAGACACGTGAGACCATGGACTGGGAAAAGCGAAAGGAAGACCTGAACAGAAGGTTTCTTAAAACCTTTCAGTATGCCTGCCAGCACTCAAAGTCATATCGGGAAATCTTCGGCTCTGCAGGCATTGAAATGTCTGACATCAAGGGGCTTGAAGACCTGGAAAAGCTCCCCATCCTCCATATGGATGATCTGGTTGAACGCCAGAAAAAAGATTTCCCCTTCGGGGGATTTGACACTGTTGGCCCCGATAAAATCAGGCGCATATACATCAATCCCGGGCTAATCTGGCAACCCGGGGAATTGGATTATCAGGATACTTCATGGGCCGAAGCACTCTGCGGGATAGGATTTGGCACTGGAGACCGTATTATCAATACCTTCAATTACCACATGTGGCCGATTGCCTTCATGTTAGATGAGTCCGTAAAGATGATAGGTGCGACTGTGATTCCCACGGGTGTGGGCAACACCCTGATGCAGGTCAAGATCATGCAAATGCTGAAGGTCAAGGGGTTCATGGGCACGCCAAGCTTCATCATGACCCTGATCCAGCGTGCCGAGGGCATGGGCCTGGATCTTGAGAAGGATCTCTCGCTTGAAACTGCATTGGTAGGCGCAGAAATGCTTCCCGAGTCCCTGCGCTCCCGCATTGAGGATAAATTGAAAATGACAGTCCGGCAGATATACGGCACAGCATTTTTAGGCTGCATCGGATACGAGTGCATACACATGCCCGGCCTGCACGTGCCTGACAATGTCATAGTGGAAGTGGTGGATCCCAATACCGGGAAACAAGTGCAACCCGGAACTGCTGGTGAAATCGTGGTCACCAACTTCAACACCACGTATCCCATGATCCGCATGGCTACGGGGGATCTTTCCATGCTGGCCCGGGAATCGTGTGCCTGCGGCAGGACCGGACCAATGTTGAAGAAAATATTGGGAAGAATCGATCAGGCCACCAAGGTGAGGGGGACGTTTGTCCATCCCTGGCAGGCAGATGAGGTCATTTCCCGGTATCCTGAGGTCTTCAAATACCAGGTGGTCATTACACGGGAAGAGCATAAGGATGTCATGACCTTTGTGGTTGAATTAGTTGAGGAGACGGACAGGCCCGAGATGATCCGCGGCCGGATTGAACGGGACATAAAGGATGTGCTGGCGGTAAAGGGTGCCGTACAGATCGTCCCCCGTGGTACTATTCCCGATCTCCATAAGAAAATTGAGGACAAAAGGACCTGGGAATAACCAGAAACGCCGGGAGAGAGATCCATGGAGAAGATCAAGATTGGTGGAATCATGCAGAGCGACGGCCGAGCACTGATTAAAATCATGTCAGTCCCGGATCATGTCAGCGTTGCGGGCACCGTATTGGAAGCCTTAGGAGAAAACGGCATCAACATCGAGCTCTTAGTGGAGAGCTTCGACCTTGATGACTGTGGCAATTTTTCCCTGATTATTGACCATAAGGACCTGGATCACGCCTTAGGCGTGTTAGATGCGATAAAATCCACCATTGACGCCAAGGTTGTGTCTTACACACCGGACGTGGCCGTGATCACACTCTTTGGCCCCCACTTGCGTGAAAAACCCCTCGTACACGCTATGATGTTCTCTTCGATGGCTACGGTGGGAATCAGTTCGCTGGCCATCAGCACCTCCATTTCCAGTGTATCCTGTGTGGTGGAAGGCCAGCATCTCAATACCGCCACCCAGGCCCTCACAGAGGCCTTTGACGCGCCATTTCAAGTAAAAGAAAGGCCCAAGGATTATTAAAATGAATCTACTGCGCCCTTTTTATAACCTCCGCATTGCTTATAAACTGTTTTTAAGCTATTCCGCTGTTTTCGTCCTCGCCGTCATCCTTGGGAGCATGGTCATCTATTCTCGTGTGCGAAACACTATCGAATTCAACATTGAAAGCGAGCTGAAGAATTCTACCGAGACTATCCTTAACCTGGTGCAGACGACTGTCGCCGTTTCCATAAAAAACCACCTTCGCGCCGTGGCAGAGAAAAACCGTGAAACCGTCGAATATTTCTATGGCCTTTACCGGCAAGGTCTTGTGACGGAAGAGGAGGCTAAATCACGTGCGGGGGCGGTCCTTCTCAACCAGACCATTGGAGAAACCGGATACATCTTTGTCTGGGATATCCGGAATGCACCGCAATCTATCCCTCTATCAGTACACCCCAAGATACAGGGAAAGGACGTGGCATATGTTGACTTTGTGCAGGCAGGTGCGAAGTTGAAAAACGGTTATATGGAATACGAATGGAAAAACCCCGGTGAAGAAAAGGCCAGGGAAAAAGCCATGTATCTTTCCTATTTCGAGCCGTGGCAATGGGTCGTAGCTGCTTCATCCTACCGGGAAGAGTTCAATAAACTGGTTAACGTAGATGACTTCCGGGACAGCATCATGTCCCTTCGGTTTGGCAAGACCGGCTATCCCTATGTTATCGACACCAAGGGGAACATCATCATCCATCCCCATCTTAAAGGTAATTTGTACGATTTGACGGACGCGCAGGGCCGGCTATTCATCAAGGAGATCTGCACTCAAAAAAACGGTAAGATAATTTACCCGTGGAAGGATCCAGAAGGGAAGGCCTTTCGTGAAAAGCTGGTCATTTTCAACTATATTCCCGAGTATGACTGGATCGTGGCATCCTCCTGTAACCTTGATGAAATCTATGCGCCCCTGCAAACCGTTCGAAACATCATTATTGTCTTCGT
>JAFDHL010000017.1 GCA_019308785.1 Deltaproteobacteria bacterium | reverse complement strand
CCGGAGGGCGGTTAATGATGATAAGGCAGCCCATGGAGGGGTTTTATCCGCTCAAATGCATGCTGTTTCTGTTATCAAAGAGCATTTTCTAATGGCTTGGAGCCAATTGAGAAACTATCTTGCCCTATTTATCCGTAGTTATGGGCATATGACCATAACTACTGCATAATGGGCTTCTGACTTTTTACAGGGCCATCAATCTTGAAGGGGTTCAAAAAAAACATTAATTCAGTGTGTTAGGCAGAATTTGGCAAAATGGAATCTATACCCATTTGGTGCTGGGATAACAGCGCAATTTTTTCAAGATTGTCTACCCTTCGGGAGCGCCGATTTCACCGAATCTACGGCGCTTGTGCGCCTCCGGCGCATTATCAAACGCTTGTCGAAGTGATGCCTTGTATCTTCGGCAAACTCGGCGCTTGCAAAATTCAGGTAATTAGTTTCTTCTGGATGTCCCCTATTTCACTCAAGTATAGGGGTGACTATATATGAATTTTTCGGAGGTAAATGGACGCCATACAATATATGGGAATTTTTGGCGCAAAATGCCACTTTTCCCTCAATTACCTGCAAGATTGTAATGCTTGAAACTTCATGATATAATAGCAAAATATTTTTTAGGCAACAATATGTTAGCATATACTATTTCTGATGTTTCTATCATTTAAAGGAGGAACGTGTGAGCAAGAATCAAGTAGATCAGCTTGAAAGAAGACGTCATCCCAGACTAAAATCGCTTTGGCTTATATCTTATGTGGGGAAGGAAGGAGGCGTTCAAAAATCTCCCATTTCAATAACCAGAACCCTTGATATGAGTCCAGTTGGAGTAAAATTGGAAACCATTGAACCCTTAGACCCAAATGCCCTATTGGAAATGGAAATCGCTATTAAAGAACGTATCTTTTCCGTTCACGGGCAGGTGGTGTACTGTCGAGAAATACCTGCTGCGAATTACATCGTTGGGATTCAGTTTGACCAGCCTGTGGAAGAAATAATCAAGACACTTTCTGACGACCTGGTAGAAGCCTCCCCTTGAGCGAACGGGGTCACATCTTTAATTGTGAATAAAAGACAAAATAAAATTTTTAATATCTTGCCACCATTACAGCCAAATAGAATTCCGACCTGCTCTCATATATCATCCGGATACCTCATGAATTCACAGTCATAAATTCCTGCCCAAAATAGCGAATCTCGCAACCCTTAAAAATAAAGCATTCAGATTACGTAATAGTCCCTTGCATGTCCATCAGTTAAGCGAGGAACCTTGAATGTTACCTCCAATATATCCCCCGTTTTAACGCCCCATTTAGACAAGGAATCCAATTTCCTTGACGACTGAATTGAAATATGATTCCCGTCATTAAGAAAAGCAGTACGCATATTTGAGCCGGAACTGTTTTTCAGGGCAAATTCACCTTCCAGATAAAAGATCCTTTTTTCTCCTGACCTTTGATCCGTTTCTTCCACGCGTAATCTGACCTGATCTATAAAAGTGGCCTCTTGAGGCATCTCTTTAACAAAGCGCACCACTATCGTGCCCTTCGGAACCGGCACTTTGACAAGGCGTGATCCCCATCTTTCAGTCTCCTCCTCCTCCCATGAGTCCTGCGTTAAAGGGATCAGGGATAAGATCTGGAGAATACAGACCGGGATCATAAAGAATAGTGCTTCGGGTGGGCGCGAAAAGGGCCTTGTGACAAAGACTCCCTGAAAGGACAACCAGACACAGAACAGCCCCGATTATAATTCTTGTAATTTTTATTAAAAGCATAACACACCTCCTTTTTTGCAAAGCGTCAAGAGTACGTTTAATGGTTTGCAAAGGCCGACATCTGACTGCTTTCGGTGCATTTTCAGGCTGTTGCGGTTATATGTTGAGTTGATAAGTTGATAAGAACTTGCTTTTTTTACGAGGGAGTGATGAGAACTTGCTTTTTTATTACAAGAGAGTATACGAGAAATTTATCTTGTATGTCAATGGAAAATGCGTCGCAACATATGGAGTTTCGGCATTGTGGTGATGGGGTCACCCTTGACAATGGACATCTTGGGCTAACGCGGATCGTTGGAAATCATGGTCAAGTATCAACACGGTAGATAGCGCTTGACAACATACAAAGATTGTATATTATAGTACACAAATAATTAGGAGAAGCTTATGAGTACTACAACCGTCAATATCTCATTTCAGGAAAGTCTCTTGTCTGATATTGACAAAGTGGCCAGAAAAGAGTCGCGAACCCGTTCTGAACTTCTTCGAGAAGCTGCCAGAATGTACATCGAAAGAAAAAGGCGGTGGGACAGGATCTTTGACTATGCCAAATCGAAAGTTGTCGAGAATAGGCTGACGGAAGGCGATATTGAGCGAGAAATCGCCGCATACCGTAAAAAACGCCGTCGGAAGTCATGAAGCAATTACACATTGTTCTCGACACTAACATCCTGATCTCGGGGATCCTCTTCGGCGGAAAACCAAGGGCCATCCTGGAGGAAATCCGCAAAGGCAACGTCTCCTGTTCGCTGTCCCCTGCCATTCTTGATGAACTGCAAGGTGTCTTGCAACGTCCGAAGTTCGGTTTCTCAGGCGATGCAACCTTTCAGGTCGTGGAGGAGCTGCACGCTATATGTGATTTTGTCTTTCCTCGCCATTGTCTCAGTGTGGTGCGCGATGACCCAGATGATAACAGAATCCTCGAGTGTGCCATAGAAGCAAAAGCGGATGTCATCGTATCGGGAGATCCCCACCTTTTGAATCTTGGCGTATTTAGGCGAGTTCGGATCTTGAGTCCTGCTCATTTCTTGAGAGAACTCCAAGGACATTAGTCTTCCAAGAAGATTTCCAACTTTTGGACGCGAAATACGCACTGTTGAAGCTTCCGTTGACCCTGCTTTTAAACCACGCGAATAGTCTATCCCCTATCATTTCCAACCCGTTCCCCGCGGCCCGTGCTCTCCGCCCTGTTTTTCACCATCCTGGCGGCCATCTTGATTGCCGCTTTAAGGCTTGAGGCATCGGCCTGCCACGTACCTGCGATATCATAGGCTGTTCCATGGTCTACAGATGTCCTGATAATAGGTAGGCCCAGTGTAACATTCACCGCATCAGAAAAATGGAGAAGCTTTAACGGAATCAGTCCCTGGTCGTGATACATGGCAACCACAGCATCAAATTGACCTGATGCCGCTTTATAAAACAGGGTATCTGAGGGGAACGGCCCCACCACGTTAAGGCCATTGTCTCTGGCCCTGCCAACTGCAGGGCTGATAATTTCCTCTTCCTCTGAGCCGAACAAGCCTTCCTCCCCGGCATGGGGATTGAGGGCTGCCACAGCGATATACGGATTTTCAAGCCCGAAGTCATCCCTGAGGGCCCTGGCAGTAATGCGGATCGTTTCGTACACCATCTCCATATTTAGAATATCCGGCACATCTTTCAACGCGCAATGAATGGTCACCAGGGCCACACGCAACCTTTCTCCGGCTAACATCATCACATACGCATCGGTATTAGTGAGGTGGGCGATCAGTTGGGTATGACCGTCATATAAATATCCGGCCCGGTGCATCAGGACCTTACTGATAGGGCACGTAACCATGGCCCCGAGCAACCCGTTCATGCACATATCTACGGCTTTGATGACATATTCCACCATTGCATTTCCGCCCTCAACTGTGGGCTTGCCAGGGAGCACTGCCTGGTCTCTCAAACCGGAAATAGCCAAAAGATCTATCCTGCCCGGCACTGCCTCGGCCTCGGATGGACTTGTAATGGTATGTAAAGACATGTTTTGAGATGCCTTTAAAATGGTTGAAGAAAGGACCTCGGAATCACCCAGAACAACAGGCCGGCAAAACCCGTAAATGTCTCTGTTACCCAGCGCCTTGACAATTATCTCCGGCCCAATGCCCGCCGGGTCACCCATGGTAATTCCTATAACAGGAAGATCGGACACAACTGCACCTCGTCTAAGGATTGATAACCGAATTAGAAACTGTATTATTTCCTGTTTATAAAATTCTTGTCAATGGACTTTCACTCTTCAATGAAAAGGCCCGCTTCACCGTCCCCAACATCCCTTACAGGTCCCCGCGCTGCCAAATAATCCAATATCACGGCATATTACCACGTCTTTTCCGTTGACGCACAAGCCCCTTTCTTCTTATACTTTTTCACCAAAAAGGAACAACAAATCTTGCCTTATCCGTTTTTAAAATGGCTCACTGACAAGATTGTGTCACTGGCACTACTTGTCTCATTTTCACCCGTTTTCATGGTTATTGTATCAGGGATGGCCTTAAGTATGCTGTTGCGGCCTGCTGACCGTGGATCGTGGCTTTATCGGGAGCGACGCATTTCACGAGGCCGGGAATTCGATGTGCTGAAGTTCCGTGTATTACGAGAGGACGTGATCAGCCGGATGCAGCCTGAGGACAAACACGCCAGGGTGTTCGAGGCAGATACTTCAAATCTGACATGGGCAGGACATTATTTACTGAAAAAGTGGTATTTCGACGAGTTACCACAGTTATTCAACATCCTCAAAGGTGATATGAGCCTGGTTGGACCGCGTCCCTGGCCCGTCCATATGGTGAATGATCAGATAAAGCGAGGCATGGCCTACCGTAATCTCATTCTCGCCGGATGGACAGGACCAAGCCAACTGCAAAAAGGCAATCCGACACCGCAAGACAGTGAAAAGTTAGACCTTTCCTATTTGAATCGTTGCCGCACATCACCGCGCAGGGACCTGTGGCTGTACGATATTAAGGTACTTCTTCAGACTGCACGTGTGGTGCTGAAAGGTCAGGGCTTGACTTATTGAGCAAGGATCGGGGCCAAAAGCTGATTGCTGACTGCTGATCGTTTCCATCAACGAAACAGGGTCGTTTTATTGCCGGACACAGTCAGCAGAATCGGTTCCTTTGCCAACTCCCCCTGGTAATCAAAATAAATCATTCCGGTTACGCCCGCAAAATCCGGACACCGAAACAGTGCTCTCTTGAGTCCCGTCCTCGTGCGGGTGCCCTCATCTTCCATCACGTATTTTATTAGCCTGATCGTATCATAGCCGATGGCTGCCAGGGTCCCGGGGGAAGATTCAAAATTTTCCTTATATCTCATCACAAAGGCTTCAACACCGGGCTCTCCGGATCTTTCAAAAAACCCTGAAGGAAATATGGCCCCCTGGACATAGTCTCTCGCTGTCTCTATCAGTTGGGGAGATTGCCAGAGGCTTGTCCCCATCAACAGAATATCCTTGACATCGTGATAGACCAACTGGGGTGCAATCATAGCAATTCTCTGGGAAATATCCGGTACGAAAATTGCGTCAAAATCTATAATAGGATCGGGTTCATCAATGAATATGATACTCTCTTCTTCCTCAGGGGTCCTCATGTCCTCAAATTTTTTCACTAAAGATGCAGGTCTCGGGTAATAAAGACCGACCATCTTCTTGATCTCATCGGGAAAATCGGTATCATCGGGGTTATAGGACTCCACTGCGGTCACGATCCCACCCATCTCATCCAAGGTGTCCCAAAAAAGGTTCATGAAAAACCGACCGTAGGGATTGTCCGGATACAGGATAGCAAATCGCCTTTTGCCCATCTCGTTGATCGCCGTGCTCACAAGAGTTCTGATCTCTTGCTGCGGAGTAAGAAAATTGCGGAAGATCATATCACCTACTTCAGTGACCCCCTCCTTCTGAGTGAGTGCGATCATCGGCACACCCAGTGCCTGAGCTTTCCTGGCCACATCCATGGCTGTCCTGCTGGCAAGGGGACCGATAACAGCCACCACTTTTTCATTGTTTACCAGATCTTCGAGACCAGTTGTGGCTTTCTCAGGGTTACCTTCGGTGTCTTTGATCACCAATTCCAGGGCAGGGCCCTGGCCCGACTCACTGAACATCCCCATTCCAAGTTGAATTCCGTTTAAGACCTCCTCGCCATAAATGGCAAAAGGTCCGCTCAAGGGAAGCAAACAGCCCACAACACCGGATCTCACGGTTGTCTCCCTCTGGATCCGCTCCAGGAGCTCTCTTCCCTTTATGGCAGAGGACACAGCGGTCGAATGAGCCAACCACATGGCCACTTTTTCGGCCTTTTCCGGTTCGTTGTTTTCCAGAAAAATGGTGACCATTTCATTATACGCTTTTGGTGCATAGTCGCTGAGCCCAGCATATCCTGCCAGCCCTTTAAAGACTTCAATCTCGCTTTCCTTTATTAGCTCCGCCCTTTTCTCTCTGATCTCTTCCCGGCACTTGAGATCATCTGCACATTCATCTTCTGCCTTCAACCAGAAGACAAAGGCCCTGGGATTATCCCCTAATGCCTTAAAGTCTTCCCCTGTTAGGAGCAGGACTTTCCTCTTCACTGAATGCCGCGGATATTTCTTAAGCCATTTGAGGGCCTCATCCCTTGAACGACCGTAGTCTTCAAGAAAGTAGAAGGCCCTGGCGATCTGATATCGCACGGTCGGCAGATCCCTGTATTCGGGACATGCTTCCAAAAGCCTTCTGTACAGGCCCAGCGCCTCTTTGAATTGCCCGTTTTTAAAGTATATGTCTCCCTTCCTGTGAAGGGCTACTGGTGCCTTCTCGATTCGCACCTCCCGCTTCACGGGAACGCGAGCTTTACAGCTCATCAATAAAAAAAAGGCCATCCCCAGCATCACGGCAGGGACAGCCATTTTGAAACAAAAATATCTACTTATCACTTTTGAACTTCCTCGAAATCGGCATCCACCACCTCTTCATCTTGTGACGCGGCGGCGGATTCAGGGCCGGGACTCCCCCCGGCCTGGGCTTGCTGTTGGCTGGCCTGTGCATACAAGGTCTCGGCCAATTTGTGGGAAGCCTGGGTCAACTCATCGGTAAGTCTTTTTATCTCCTCGACATTTTCCCCTTCCATGGCCTTTTTCAAGTTTTCAACAGCCTGGGTTATTTCCCCTTTGGTAGTCTCGTCCAGCTTTTCTCCCGCTTCTTTAACGGCCTTTTCCGTAGTATATATCATAGAGTCAGCCATGTTACGGGCATCTACAAGTTCCCTTTTCTTCCTGTCTTCTTCAGAGTGCATTTCCGCGTCTTTGACGAGTTTTTCGATCTCCTCTTCACTCAAACCACTGGAAGCGGTAATCTCGATAGACTGCTCCTTACCTGTCCCCATGTCCTTGGCAGACACATGAACGATTCCGTTGGCATCGATGTCAAAGGAGACCTCAATCTGGGGCATACCCCTGGGTGCAGGAGGGATACCCACAAGCTGAAACCGACCGAGGGTCTTGTTGTAGGTCGCCATCTCCCGTTCCCCCTGAAGCACATTAATTTCAACAGCGGGCTGATTGTCCGCCGCCGTGGAAAAAATCTGGCTTTTTTTCGTTGGGATGGTCGTATTTTTTTCAATGAGTTTTGTAAAAACACCGCCAAGGGTCTCAATACCCAGGGATAAGGGTGTCACGTCCAGGAGGAGCACATCCTTAACATCGCCCTTTAACACGCCTCCTTGAATGGCCGCGCCAATGGCAACCACTTCATCAGGATTCACTCCTTTGCCCGGCTCTTTGCCGAAGATCTCTTTTACTTTTTCCTGAACTTTAGGCACACGGGTCATCCCCCCTACCAGTATAACCTCATCAATATCACTGGTCTTAAGGCCGGAATCCCTTAATGCTATGTTGCACGGCCCGACCACCTTTTCAACCAGATCATCAACAAGAGCTTCCAGCTTGGAACGGGTCAATTTTATGTTGAGGTGTTTGGGGCCACTGGCATCAGCGGTAATAAAGGGAAGATTTATATCCGTTTCCATGGAACCGGACAACTCTATCTTCGCCTTTTCCGCCCCTTCTTTCAGCCTCTGCAATGCCATCTTGTCGTTTCGAAGATCAATGCCCTGGTCTTTTTTAAATTCATCCGCCAGGTATTCGACAATCCTGAGGTCAAAATCCTCACCGCCCAGATGCGTATCACCATTGGTGGATTTGACCTCGAATACGCCTTCGCCTATCTCTAAGACGGATATATCAAAAGTACCTCCCCCCAGGTCAAATACGGCAATCTTCCGGTCTCCCTTTTTGTCAAGTCCATACGCAAGAGAGGCTGCTGTCGGCTCGTTTATGATCCTCTCCACCTTCAAACCGGCAATACGTCCGGCATCCTTGGTGGCCTGCCGCTGGCTGTCATTAAAATATGCAGGGACCGTAACTACCGCTTCCGTAATCTTCTCCCCGAGGTATTCTTCTGCCGTCTCTTTCATCTTCTGAAGTACCATGGCTGATACTTCTGCGGGGCTGTAATCTTTCCCCCTGATAAGGACACTGGCATCCGCGTTTGATGCCTTATTGATCTTGTAAGGCAGGACTTTAATATCGTTTTGGACCTCCGCCGAATTATACTTCCTTCCGATAAGTCTTTTTACCGCGAAAACAGTATTCTCGGGATTGGTTACGGCCTGCCTTTTCGCTGTCTGCCCGACCAATCTCTCTCCACCTTCGGTAAACGCCACCATAGAAGGCGTCGTACGACTCCCCTCTGCATTGGCAATGACAACCGGGTCACCGGCCTCCATAATGGCTACGCATGAATTGGTTGTTCCGAGATCAATGCCTATTATTTTTCCCATCTCTTTGCCTCCTTAAACTCCACAGTTCTTTTTTTTTACTCTATCATGCTCTTTCAGGGGCATTCGCGCTTTTGCTTATGATAACCTTAGCGGGTCGTATCAGCCTCTGATTGAGCAAGTAACCCCTTTGAAGCTCTTGAAGAACCGTTCCCGGTTCTACGGTGTCATCTTCCAGGCCTGAAACCGCCTCATGAAAATTGGGATCAAAGGATTCACCTACTGCCTTGACTGCTTGGAGCCCTCCCTTTTCCAGGGTATCCATAAGCCCTTTCAGCGTTAGGTCAACACCTTCTCTGAGAGCATCAATTGATTTTCCATCCTTTGAATGGGTAATCGCTTTCTCCAAATTATCCGCCACAGAAAGCAACTGCTTTATTAACGATTCATTGGAATACCTTGCCAGATCCTCTTTCTCTTTTTGGAACCTTTTCTTCATATTATCATTTTCCGCCTGGGAGCGGACGTAGAGATCATAGTTTTCCTCTGCTGTTTTTTGAACTTCTTTAACCTTCTCAACTAAATCCGCTTTCGTCATCTTCTCCAGGGGTACGTCCTTTTTCACTTGACCTTCCGTCTCACTCTTTTTGCGTGAACGTGCTTTCATTTCCGCCTGAGAATCTTCCTTGATCTGTTCTTCTGGTTTTTCTTTTTTCATCACACTAATCTGGACCACAATTCACTCCTGTGCTCAGAGACTATTTGTCTCATTCATTACTTAATCGAAACGTTAAGCATCGAAAAAAGCTTTGTCAAGGAATGCTTAGATAAGTTTTTGTCCCTATTGGACACTGTTTTGTCAGGGAAAAACCGGCTCCGGCTCCTTCTACAAGAAGAGCACCGAAATAACGGATAGAAATTGTGTAATCTTTGGTTTTATTAGGATTCAGATTTGTCTATTTGGGAGGGGTCCTTTTCTCCATAATCTGCCTTAGCTCCATTAACAGTTGGGGGGCATATCCTCTGGTGAGGCGACGCGTTTCAGCGTCGTTTGCTCCGGTTGGCTTGATAAAAAGGCCGTCAGTTCCGGCCCTAAACATGGCCACAGCATCACTAATCAGGGACTTTCTTGTATAGAAAACCGCCGGGACACCGGGATAATATTCGCGAACCTGCCGGAGATTTGAAAGCCCGTATTTTCCGTTCTGCCCGATTTTTCCACAGACCTCCTCGAACAGGGACCTCCAGCTGTCTACGATCGCAAAGAATCTCTTCAAATATTCGTTATTCACATCCCCTTTAAAATCATCCAGCCCTTTATAGACATGATCCAGCGTCGGGAAGTGGGCTATACGCCTTTCAAGCTCTTCCTTTGAAGAAATATGGGGCTCGCGCACCTCCTTATCCTTTCCCCACAGGTCCAGCAGGAAAAGCCCATGGACTTTTGTACCCAACTTCTCCCTGGCTTCCTCGAAAGTAAATGCCTGAATAAACACAAGATCAGGGCCACATGGCGCGATCTCATCTCTCACAAGATCATGCTCGAATCCGGAGTCGTCAATAAAACAAATAAAAGGCTTCATTTATTCCTTCACCTCGTCAGCTATATATTAATCCAGTCTATGCCCCGTCAGCCTCTCCATGGCCTCAAGGTATTTTTCCCTTGTCTTATTAATAACTTCAGGGGGCAGTTTGGGAGGTGGCGGCTTCTTTGGCCATTTGATGTCGATAAGATAGTCTCTCAGAAACTGTTTATCAAAACTCTTTTGAGGTCCCCCTGGCCGGTATGCGTCCATAGGCCAGAATCTTGATGAATCCGGCGTGAGGACCTCATCGATCAGGATCAACCGGTCATCTATCCTCCCAAATTCAAACTTCGTATCAGCCACAATGATTCCTTTTTCTCCGGCGAGATCCCTCCCGAATTCATAGATCATAAGACTGATCTTTCGAACCTGCTCCGCGGTTTCCTTCCCGAGGATCTCCACGGCCCTGTCAAAAGTGATATTTTCATCATGCTCACCATCCTGCGCCTTTGTGGAAGGTGTAAAAATTGGTTCCGGCAGCTTCTCTGATTCTTCAAGCCCATCTGAAAGCGCGATTCCGCATACACTTCCCTTTGACAGGTATTCTTGCCAGCCCGAGCCGGACAAATATCCCCTCACAATACATTCTACCGGTAATGGCGTCGCTCTTTTGACAAGCATGCTACGGCCTGCAAGCTGCCCTGTGTAAGGCTGGCAGGGCTCCGGATACTCAGCTGGATCACTGCTTACCAGATGATTCTCCACCACCTGTTCCAGTTCTTTGAACCAGAACAGGGAAATACTCGTCAGGATCTTGCCCTTATCGGGAATGGGGTCATCCATTACCACATCAAACGCTGACATTCGATCGCTTGCCACAATCAACAGCCAATCGTCAACCTCGTAGACATCTCTTACCTTTCCCCGCTTTAATAGATCAATGCCTTTAAAATCGCTTTGCAGTAAAATAGTAGAATCCATGTTTTTTCCCCTTATGTTTAAGTTATCCGAGGCGTATCATCCTTAGGATCAAGCAAATCCCTAATTTCAGCTCGCTTTAATCACTTGGTAACGTTCATAACTTTTCGCATCTTGAAGGTCATGGGGCTCTCCTGCCCTTCATTTTTACAAAATCGGTCCGGATTTTCAGGCACCAGACTAAAGAATCCGTACGCGAAAGTTGTTTAGTAGTCACCCCTTACCTCTGGCTTACGTTGAATTTTTCAAGCTTTCGCATATACTCCCTGTAGTATCTCAAGACACTGTTTCGAAAACCGACAGTCTCATCGTAGGGAGGGATGCCTTTGTACTGTTTTACGCGATGGGGTCCCGCATTATAGGAAGCAAGTGCCAGACTAATATCTCCATTCTGCTTTTGCATCAACCTCGCAAATAATCTGAATCCGTGTTCAATAGCTTTCTGCGGATTTAAACGATCGTCTGTACGCCCTTTCAACAGGTCCCGTTTGTACCGGGCGTACAATTTTATCCGTTTCCGCTTGAAATCCAAGGATTTTTGCATCAATGATCTTGCCCGTTTCGCATATTCGATCATGTTTTTTTCGTTGATCTTCGATATAAGACCTATTGCCTTGCCCCTTAAATTCCGCTCGCGCCCCATAAATGATCCCGCCTCTTTGAAATATGCCGGCATAAAAATATTTTTCATCCCAAGGCCTTTTGCCGTACTCGGCATAATTTGAGTAAGACCAGCCGCTCCAACCCGGGATACTGCATGGGGATTAAAATTTGACTCCTGCCGCATTAAGGCAAAAAACAGCAAAAGATTCACAGGATATGCACTCTTATTTTGTTCTTCATGCAGGGGGCGAACAAATGCAATGTATTGAGAACCTGCCCTTCCCAGGGCATAGTTCCACCCCGTAGGCAGGATTGCTCTATCGGACTTATGGGTTCTGTCAAGATCAAACATGCTCATATCTTTAGCGGATACCTTTTTTGTGAACTCGTGGAACACGTAGTTTACAAACCGCACGTTTATTGAATTCAGGGGCGCATCGTTTATGTTGAGATTTTGACACAGGTTGTAAAAGTAACCGAGACCATCCCTCAGATTATAGGAAGCGGTTGTCAGGCTCTCCTCCAATAGTCTTTCCAGCAATTCGGAACAGATGCCTTTGTTCAGCCGGTCATCGTTATTTTCATTCAACTTTGCCCTATAGTCCATCAGGTTTTTCTTTGCGGATCGAATCAGCTCATTGTGGTACACGGCCAATTTGCCAATCTTTTTAACATGCTCGTCCGGCAATCTTTCCTTTTCATGGGTGGACATTACCACGACCGCATCTTCAAACACCTTGTCAGCTCTCTTTAACAGCGCCTTGGCGGCCAGGTAGTCCCGATCCATCAATACCCTAAGCCCAAATGAACGACCAACCTCGGGACTGATTCTGATAATACCGTCCTGCCCCTTGTAGGAGCCTTTTGCCAGGCTTTTTTTGTTAATGCTGATATTGTACGCGATAATGCTTTTCGACAGCAGAGGATTACCGGCTAAGGCAGGGGACATGAGAGCTTGAACGACCATCATAGAACACATGATAGTCAACACAAAGCAACATATCAGTGATGTAGATTTCTTCAAGCTCTCTTTTTGGTAAGGCATAGGGAATCTAAAAAAAAATGAAATGCATTTTAACCGGAACTCTGAAAAGACAACAACCCGAGCCTGACGATTTGATCTGCAATTGATTTCGCAATCAGCCCCAGTCCCTTCGGGGTGCCATGAGCGTCAACAGGAAACAAATACAAAGATGCATAGTTGTCTTCAGACTCAAGAAAGGGAGTTACATCAAGAAACGACACGCCGATTTCACCACATACCCGCTTTAAAAACCGATTAACTGCCTGCATTTGAAAATCACCAAGTTGCACTGAATCAGGTATAAATACAACCAAAACTTTTACCCCCGCATCATTGGCCGTTTGAACGAACTTTTTTAGCTTACTTGAAAATTCTACATATCTTTCTTTTTCTATTTTTCCCGACATGATCCTGTAATTGACATCCGTCGGATTTGAAGGCCCCCAAACCTTCTTTCTCTCCTCAATTCCTTTCATATAGTTATGTCCGCGGCGATAACGATACTTATACTCATAAAGGGCAGTCGCATTTCTTATGAAGGTCCATAGGGATAAATGATTCAATACCCCTGAAAAGAATTTTGGCTGATAAAGTTCAACTCCCTTCCAGTCTTCCGGATCTTTGTAAGGACGAACTGAGACCCCGATATCATCTTCAAACACCCCCAGAATTACAAGATCCGGGTTATTGGGAAGGACTTTCCTCTCAAGCATCTCATAATGCTGCCACATATTATAACCTATGACACCGCAATTGATGACCTCGCAGGTCACATTTGCACGGTTGAGAAACCGTTCGAGTTGTTTGGGATATGTATCCTCCAGATTCACACCCATACCGAAAGTAAAAGAATCGCCAATTACCATGATCCGGGAAACTCCCTGCTTTTTCTTGAGAGAATGTTCGACATCCCGAAAACCCGCTGAGTTTACCTCATATAACTCGCCAAGCTTTCCGATTCCGGAGGATTTAGGAATAAGCTCCCATGCAAGGGCAGGTGACGCCCGGTGTATTTGGTTCATTTCCGGTTTTGCGAGTGGAGGGTCCCAAATACGTATCACGACTTCCGTCACACACAGACTGAAAACGACGGATCCAATCACCAAAAGGCAGTCTTTTATCTTGAGAGTAATTACCATCCTGATGAAAATCAGTGGAACAAGAAAATTGATGGGGGTATACAGGTGATTCGCCTTAATAGTGATTCCCAGAAGGCTTATCTTGAACCCCCCGGTAAGAATAACGACCAGGAGAATAACAAGGTAAATTACGATCCCGAGATCAAGCAATCTCTTGAAAACAGTTAAAGCAAATGATCTGAATGACCTGTTACTAATCGTCATTTGGCCTCCAAAAAAATGAGGATTTTCAAGAATACGGAAATAATTTGGCCATCTTAGAATAACGCGTAAATAAAAGGTGCTACTGCACTGCCTTCAGTAAAAACAATCAAGGTACTTAGCAACCCCAAAACGATCAGAATCGGAAGTAACCAGTACCGCTTTCTTATCCTCAAAAACTCCCAGAATTCCTTAACAGTAGATTGATTTTCCATGCTTTTCTCCTCAATATCGTTTTACAAACCTCTCCCTGGGTTGGACCGGTTCAGTACGAACTACCCAGTAAGACGAGGCCTTTTTCTCAGGTTTGACTGGCAGGGGACGCCCGCCAAAAAGGCGCTTGATAAGGGCCGAGGGTGTAATCACAAAATAATATGCCAGGCTGAGAAACAAAGTGGTCATTATTCTGCCAATAAAATGAGCAATCCTCAGCCAGATAGCATAAACAGGCTTTAGCCGGGAAGGAATCAAAACAAAACCAAGCCCGACCATGGAAAGGAAGCCAAAAAGATAGGTGGGAACAGGCTTCTTTGTCCAGAGCCCCAGGACACACAGACAACCGAAAAAGACAAAAGCAATGAGCCCGAATTTTCGTATTTCTTTAATATTGACACCCTCGTAAAAAGTCACTTCGCACCTTTTTACTCGGCGGGGAAGTGCTACACCTCCCCCGCCATTTGAAATGAATTCAATCCCGCGTATCGCGGGACCACCCCCACCCCAGGCCGGGGCTTAATCGCCCTCGGCCTGTTGATGTACTTTTTACAAGTCCATCAATATCAGTCGAGTTCCGGTTCATCGTGCCAGTCTCCTTTTTCTCCCCGGCGTACCTGTTCTTCCTTGAACAAAATACAATCCTCCATGATCAGCACATCCATTTCGGTTCGCATAAAGCACCGGTAAGCATCTTCCGGAGAACATATGATTGGCTCCCCCCGGACATTAAAACTGGTATTCACTACCACTGCACAGCCGGTCAGCTTTTCAAATTCAGAAATTACCTCATAATAGTCCGGTTTATACTTTTTGCTCACTGTCTGGAGTCGGGCCGAATAATCCAGATGAGTGACAGCAGGAATGTCGCTTCTCTTTATTTTAAGTCTATCCATTATGCTCATCCCCTCATGAAAAACTTGAGACAAACGTCTTTCCTCCCTGACACCGGCCACCAAAAGCATATAAGGACTGGGTCTATCGATCTCAAAATATTTCGAGGCCTTTTCCTCAAGAACTGAAGGGGCAAAGGGCCTGAAGGATTCCCGGTATTTTATCTTCAAATTCATCACACTCTGAATATCCTCACGACGCGGATCTCCCAGAATACTCCTTGCTCCAAGGGCTCGGGGACCGAATTCCATACGACCTGCCATGTATCCAACAATCTTACCGGCCGCTATCTGCTCGGCAATTACCTTGGCCCTTTCGCCCTTTTCAAGCTGGCGAT
Organism: Deltaproteobacteria bacterium; assembly: GCA_019308785.1. GTDB lineage: Bacteria > Desulfobacterota > DSM-4660 > Desulfatiglandales > Desulfatiglandaceae > JAFDHL01. Next base: position 5,581 of record JAFDHL010000017.1, on the reverse strand, counting down.
AAGCATAGCGATGTCTCTCCAAAAAATCACGGACACTACCGTTAGAAAACGAAGGGCCAAGATAAGAACCCTGCTGGTTATCCCCTTCTTCGGAAGCGATCCTCTCGTTATCAAGATACCGATACCATACGGACAGGGCAGCCCCCAACGCACCGCCTGCATCCCCTGCCGCAGGCTGTATCCAGATATTCTCAAAAGGACCTTCCCGCAAAATCCGACCGTTTGCAACGCAATTCAAGGCAACTCCTCCTGCCATGCAAAGGTCTTTCAAGTGTGTCTCATCATAAACATGCCGGGCCATTTTCAAAACGATCTCCTCGGTTACCGACTGGATGCTGGCAGCCATATCCATTTCCCTCTGAGTAATTTCAGTTTCCGGCTTGCGTGGAGGACCGCCAAAAAGCCTGGAAAATCGTTTATTGGTCATGCGCATACCGCCCAGGAAATCAAAGTAGGAGAGATTGAGACGAATAGATCCATCTTCTTTTAAGTCAATAAGCTCCGTGAGGATAATATCCCTGTAAACAGGCTTGCCATAAGGTGCCAAACCCATTAACTTATACTCCCCCGAATTCACGCGAAAGCCGGTAAAGTATGTGAAAGCAGAGTAAAGCAATCCAACGGAATCGGGGAAATGAAGTTCCTTCAACAGGGTAATATCTCTCCCACTTCCAAAGCCACAACTCGCCGAGGCCCATTCTCCTACCCCGTCTATGGTCAAAATGGCTGCCTCTTTAAAAGGTGACGGGTAAAAGGCGGAAGCTGCATGGGCTTCATGGTGCTCAGTAAAGAGAACAACCCCTTCATAATCGGTTTCCTTTCCAATGAGATCAGGAATATGCAGCTTTTGCCCGAGCCACAGCGGCATTGATTCCAGCCAGGACCGAAGGCCCCTGGGTGCTACCGTGAGGTAGCTCATTAGAAGTCTCTCGAAGGTCAGGAAGGGCTTATCATAAAAAACAATATAGTCCAGGTCTTTGGCTGTGATCCTGCCTTCCTCCAGGCAGTATTTTATTGCGTTTTTAGGGAATCTTGCATCATGTTTTTTTCGTGAGAATCGCTCCTCCTGGGCCGCGGCCAGGACATTGCCTTCCCTGACAATACATGCGGCGCTGTCATGGTAGAAGCACGAGATCCCTAATATATCCATATTATCCACTCTAAAGTGTTGTTCATCAAGCGTGGTTTAATACTTATTGAATCCCTTCATAAGAATCTGTGGGTTAAAATATAACACACAAAAAATCCAATGGTTATCGGTTACTATTATCAGCTATCAGAAAGGGTATTGGTCATATTATATAAGGTTTAAGCGTTAATATAATTGCTACTCGCGGATTATGCAATATTTTCACTCTTGGCCGGATAGTGGGGGTAAGTTGGATCTCTTGGCAATAACTACAAAAAACCCTCCCTCCCTGCCGCCTTTGAATGACATTCCAATGTCAACCAGAAACCTCTCAAACAGATTGCCTAACCTGTCTGGATTAAAGAGTTTTTCTGATTCGCCAAGGCCCTTGAAAAGCACTGTTTTTGGTATGCTGTTGACAAAGGTAAATCCGGTTTCATCCAACCATTGTAAGACTTCTCCGATCGTATGCTTAGATTCATGGGGATTCTTGTATTGATCCATGAACCAGGCATCTCTTTTGGCCTGGCTGATGTCTTTACTTATTATACGCCGATCCAGGAATTTGAATTTATCCTTTGTGATGTTAAAAATACGCCTTCTTATATCGGTAATTATCCGTCCATACTTGTGGTAGAGCCCTATCAGAATATATCCTTTTGGTCTAACCAGTCTGGATATTGTCTTAAAAGCGAGAAAGGGGTCGCTGGTATGATGAAGCACACCATTTGAGATAACCAGATCAAAACTATCAGGTTTGAAACACGGGCGAAACAGATTCATCTGGTAGAAAAAAGCCCTTTTCAAGGCATTCTTTTCCTTGAATTTCTGCCCCATCCTCAGTGAATTAAGACAGATATCTGTCCCGATTACAGCCCTGTTGGCAATGGCCAGAAAGTTTGTTAACTGGCCGGTACCACAACCACAATCCAGGATACGAACCCCAAAAGGGATTTGATCATCCAGTAGTTTGGCAAAGAGCCCGTTTCTGGCCTTTTCAATTAAACTCGCAACATTGTCAAAATCATCATAATTGGGAAACGGGTTTTCTTCATAAAACGACTTGATTTCCTCTGTTACATCCTGCCTTGAAGGGTCCCATTCGCTTGGCCAGAATAGCTGTGGAATATTATCTTGAACCGGATAATCCTGGTGACAATTTATACATTTAAGCCCACTTCCACTAAGCTCAAGCCGCCCCTCACACCCTGGGCAACACAGGATATCCATATTCTGCTTGATAAAATCTGCTTCTTTACTATGCATCTTGGTTTCCCTGTCTGAAATCGTTAAACAGCTATTAAAGCTCCCTGCAGTCCCGCTTCCAGCGGGACAGGGAATCTCCAAATGTAAGGAATTCTGTCAATTTTATATTCGCTCGCTAACCCCGCAGCCCCGCTGGGCGGGATCTACACTGCGCTCCGACAAGCTACGGGGAATGCGCTCGCTATGCATTTTCAATCACACGGTTGTCCTGCCCGAAACGGTATATCCCATTCGAGCAAAGATCGGTTTGGGTAACGACTATATAAGTGAATCTCAAACGCCTGTCAAATCTTGCTTTTTACACGAGAACAGCCGGATGCGGAAAAACCCGCGTGTATTGACATGCCGCCTGAACGGACTTAATTTTGTTTAGACCATACATAATTTTAACAGATTCAATTAATAAATCTATCACATATACCCGGAGGAAACAAAGACATGAGGTTTGACAAATTTACCCTCAAAGCACAGGAAGTCATCCAGGCTTCACAACAATTAGCCGAAAGATACGGTCACCAGCAGATCGAACCTGAGCACCTGGTGCGGGCCATCCTGGACCAGAAGGAAGGCGTCATCCCCCCGCTCCTCGGGAAAATAGGGGCTGACCAGGGCCGGCTTAAGCAGTCTTTTGAAACCGCCCTTGAAAAAATACCCCGAGTTTCCGGGGGAGGACTTGGACAGGCCTACATGTCTCCACGTTCAAAAACGGTCCTGGATAAGGCATTTGCAGAAGCCGAACAAGTAAAAGACGAATTTGTCAGTCTGGAGCATATCCTGCTTTCCGTGACAGATGAAAAGGAAGGAGAGGCAGCACGGCTCCTTGCTGATGCCGGGATGACCAGGGATACGATCCTGAAGGCCCTGGTGGACATCCGGGGTGGCCAGAGGATTACGGATCAAAACCCTGAAGACAAGTACCAGGCCCTGGAGCGCTTTTGTCAGGACCTGACCGGGATAGCCTCAAAAGGCGATCTGGACCCGGTCATCGGCCGTGATGATGAAATCAGGAGAATCATCCAGGTTCTTTCCAGAAGGACCAAGAACAATCCGGTCCTTATTGGCGAGCCTGGCGTGGGCAAGACCGCCATTGTGGAGGGTCTGGCACAGAGGATTGTACAGGGCGATATCCCGGAAACCCTAAAAGACAAAAGGGTGGTGGCACTGGATATGGGGTCCCTGATCGCCGGCGCAAAATACCGTGGGGAATTTGAAGACCGGCTCAAGGCCGTGCTCAAGGAGGTAACAGATGCACACGGCCAAATCATTCTCTTTATAGACGAAATGCACACCCTTGTGGGCACAGGTGCTGCCGAAGGTGCCGTGGACGCCTCCAACATGCTGAAACCGGCCCTTGCCCGGGGTGAACTGAAATGTGTAGGCGCTACAACCATTAAAGAATACAGGAAACATATTGAAAAAGACGCAGCACTTGAAAGGCGCTTTCAACCGGTGATGGTCGAAGAACCCACTGTCGAAGATACCATCTCCATACTGCGGGGGCTAAAGGAAAAATACGAGGTGCACCATGGTGTACGCATCAAGGACAGCGCCCTTGTAGCCGCGGCAACCCTGTCCTACAGGTATATTACTGATCGGTTCCTGCCGGACAAGGCCATTGATCTCATTGACGAGGCCACCAGTCGGCTTCGGATCGAGATTGATAGCATGCCGGCAGAGATCGACAACATCCAGCGGAAAATTACTCAACTGGAAATAGAAAAAGAGGCATTGAAAAAGGAAAAAGACCAGGCCTCTAAAGATCGGCTCAAAAAAATTGAAAAGGAATTAAGTGAATTGAAACCTGAGACCGATAAAATGATTGCGCACTGGAAAAAAGAAAAGGAGACCATTTCCAAGATCAGAGAAATTAAGGAAAGGCTTGAATCCACCAGGTCCGAGTCCCAGATAGCGGAGCGCCAGGGGGATTTGGCAAGGGCCGCGGAACTCAAGTACGGAACCCTTATCGAACTCGAAAAAGGTCTCAACGAGGAAAACGCAAGGCTTGCAGAACTCCAGTCCGGGCAGAAAATGCTCAAAGAAGAGGTGGATAGCGAAGATGTCGCGGAAGTGGTTGCCAAGTGGACAGGGATTCCTGTCTCAAGGCTGATGGAAGGCGAAAAGGAAAAACTCCTTAAAATGGAGGAAAGGTTGGCCCAGCGAGTGGTCGGCCAGGAAAAGGGAATCATAGCGTTATCCAATGCTGTGAGACGTGCCCGTTCCGGCCTGCAGGACCCGAACCGGCCCATTGGATCATTCATCTTCATGGGACCTACCGGTGTGGGCAAGACCGAGCTTGCCAGGGCCCTGGCAGAGTTCCTCTTCGACGATGAGCAGTACATGGTGCGGATTGACATGTCCGAATACATGGAAAAGCATTCAGTGGCAAGACTCATTGGAGCCCCGCCCGGCTATGTGGGATATGAAGAGGGAGGCTATCTTACCGAAGCGATCAGGAGACACCCATATTCGGTGGTCCTGTTCGATGAGATCGAAAAGGCCCACCCGGATGTGTTTAACGCCCTGCTGCAGATCCTGGATGACGGCCGGATGACCGATGGCAAGGGACGTACGGTTGACTTCAAAAACACTGTTCTGATTATGACCTCCAATGTCGGAAGCCAGTGGTTACAGGATTTGGGTGGCAGAAACGATGCTGAAATGGAAAGACGCGTCATGGAAGCGCTTCGTGCGACTTTTAAGCCGGAGTTTCTCAACCGGACGGATGAAATCGTTGTATTTAATTCCCTGGGTCCCGAGGAGATCAAAAAGATCGTAGGGATTCAATTGGCAATCTTGGGGAAACGCCTTGAGGCCAGCAAAATCACGCTGGAACTCACGGATAAGGCCGAAGAGTTCCTCGCCAATACCGGATTTGACCCTGTCTACGGCGCAAGGCCACTCAAGAGGACCATTCAGCATCTTATCCAGGACCCTCTGGCACTTAAAATCCTGGAAGGATCAGTCAAAGAGGGAGATCATGTGAGGATGGATGTCATAGATGGTGAGGTAGTCTTTCAATAACTTTGAAAGCTATTTCCAAATCTATTTCTGTCACTCTTCTATTAGCCCCAGAGCTTCATTCTCATCCAGATCGTACCAGTTCTCATAGGCATTCGCCACGGCAAAGATTCGAAGCCGGCTCAAATCCGGACAGATGATTTTCTCTACCCTGGACTCCAGACGCCT
>JAFDHL010000244.1 GCA_019308785.1 Deltaproteobacteria bacterium | reverse complement strand
TAAGAAAGAGAATGGGGGGCGGGAAAAGGCCCGACCTTCCACCCCTTGAAAAGAGAAAAGGCGGTTAAAGGTAAAACCTGAAACCGCCTTTTAATTTGTCTCTTACCAGGGCATCTCCCCCGATGTTAAAAAACCCGCTGGCAAAATCAGCGGGTTTCCGGGTTTCCAAAAGCTCATTCAACACATCAAAAACCTGATACTCGGAATTGTCTATAATATCCGGGACTGACATAATTGAAACCTTTCATAGTAAAAAATCGGTTGACTTTCTCAAAAAAATGCCGATAATAAAATCAAATGACTAAAGCTTCCGTCCCATGCGGAGGCGAATGGGCTCTGCATTAGCAGGGCCTTCTTTTTTGAATTTTACATTCTTATTTCCTCTTCTATATCCTCCAGATATATAACTTGATTGGCAGCTTCTTCCAGATTATCAGAAAGACGCTCTGACGGCGCAATAACAACAGTTTTTTTCTTCTTCCCTTTCAGATACTTAATCAATTTCACAAAATCCCCATCACCGCTCAAAAGGACAAAAACATCATAGCGCTCTATACCATCTAGAACGTCAATGGTCAGTTCCACATCGAAATTGCATTTATGCTTAAATTCCCCCGCTGTATTATCATATATCCGCCCTACAGGTTTATGCCTCACCTTAAACGAAAGGCTTCTTAAGAACTTAAAATAGTTCAACTTATTTTTCTTTGCCTCTATGAAATCACGCAAAGAGTGCCCGGAATGAACATCAAAATATTGGGATTTGGATGGAACCCCTTCGTAATAGAAAATCATAGGCGACTCATAAAGTTTTTCACAAAATAACTTAAACTTTCTCCAATCAACCCGCCATCCTGCCTTTACAAGGTAATAGTGAATATTTGAAGCATCGATACATACACAGGCTTTCAGTTTTTTCATAGTATGCCTATTATCATGCAGAGTTACATTAGTAGGTCGCTGGATCCTCGATTAGTGGCTCTTACTTTCTTTTTCCATATCACCATAAACTGCCTTATCCTCAAAAAGTGCTAATTGGGGCTCTTCTGAAAGCATACTCGACTCATACGGAATAGGTCTCTCTTCACCGTGAAATAGAATATCTTCAATTGGCGTCAAATTGGCCCGCATTGTTTTGACGCTCTTTTTGAGTCCGTGTGCGCCCTGTGAAAGCAGTATCCTGTTCCCAGAAGCGGTAGGAGGCATCCCTTCATACACAGGGGCAAATAAAGGCCGTCCCATTTTAAGTGATGTCCTCCCAGCGCTAATGCTACCACCTTTTTTTCTGCCTCAATAAGAATCATGACTTGAGACAGAGAGCAGATGGTGGAATTCCTTTGCATGGCATTTCGAACAGACCAGGAAGTACCCGGCAAGAATTCACTTAGAATCAATACTTTTGATTCGTCAAAAACATCCTTCAAACCCTTCTTAATCCTGAAATTCAGTATCCCTTCAGCCAAAACGAGCGTGGTGGTGCCGCCCGCCTCAAGTGCCGCCTTGTGTGCGGTCATATCCACACCGGATGCATACCCAGAAATTATATTTACACCTTTACGGGCCATTTGATCCGCGCAATCCCACGCTGTCTCCAACCCTTTTTCACTTGCCTGCCTTGATCCACAAAAGCCTAAGCACGGTTTGGTTAAAAGGCCAATATCTCCTTTGGCAAAAAGCAGCATAGGGGCCTTATTGTTTAGAGCTGAAACCATGCGGGCGGGGTAATTGCTATCACCTATGGTCAATATTCGAATGTCTTGTTCCTTGATGGCCTTCCATTGATTCTCAAATCGCGAATCCCCGTCCACCAAGCTGTTTATCTGTGAAGGAGTTAATAAAGGCGTCTTCCTATCGCCTCGGATGATGTCTTCAATATAACCTTTAATAGATATGCCTTTACGGTGACAGTGCTCTAATATCCTTTTCACCTTCGCATTCCCAAGTCCGGGCACATTCAGGAGTTTTAGGATATAATATTCTCTTTGCTTCAACCAGGTAATGTCTCCTTAAGTAGCTCTCTCAACTCCTTTAAATACTTTTCGTCTTCAGTGGTCCCTTTAATACGTACCCATGCTCTAAGTAGGTTCATTAATATAGGGATAGCATCATCTGATAATCTTATGGACAGGGGCTTGTAACTTGCCCTGTGACCAAGGAAAACAACCTGTATTCGGTCCAATCGGGCAACGCCCTCAATTGGCGTTATGCCTGAGGGTGTTTTCGGGCAATAGAAAAATTGATTATACATCAAGGCCTTTATCCTTGCCGTCATTATTGGAGGGAATCCTTGCGGGTGTTCAGGCTTCTCAATACCGAAAATGGGGACAACGAGAATGCTATTTTGCTGCAAATGCCTCTTGCTTTTGGACTTTAGAAGAGGAATTACATCGTCAAATATAGTATTGCTTGCCGGTAATACTATGGCTACCCTTCTTTTGGCTTTTTGTATGATCAGCTCCTCATTTAACCGCAGTCTGAGCCTGTATAGAGGAAGTTCGTCTTTCCTTTGAAAGTCTGTTTCCCGGACATTCCTGATCGTAAAGTTAGTGATGTTGTGTTCGGTTGGGTCGGCTCTCTGGGCTTCGAGAATTTGGGGGATAATGTCCGGTTGAGGCGAGGGTACCCAGCATAACTGGCCTAAAGTGGGCTTGTCCCTGAATCTTTCCCCTGACATATCAATATAAAAGGGGTCTATTAATTGTGTAATACCCATGCCTTAATCAAATTCGGTCACAGAATCCTCGATTTTTGCCTCGCCCTGAACAGGGAAATCCAGAGCATCTCCATTTAGATAATCCAAGGCTTCGAAATAGGCGTCATCATATATCGGCCGTTCACGGTCTAAACGAATGTATTTCTCTTGATTCTCTCTAATTTTTGAGATCAACTGTTTCCCTTTGGCTATTTTTTGCTTTGATAATTTTTTCATGGAAATGTGTTTAACAGGTTCTGGCTCCTGTGCCCTGGAAAAATCGAGCAGATCACCTGGTTGTATACTCATCATCGGCTCAGTCTCAAAATAGACATGGTCAAGCAGGGCGTATGTATCCCCTGCCCATTTTCTGACAGCCCCATGCAGTGGCCCAGTGATGTAAAAAGGCAAGCTTGATCCAATAGCAGGTTCCCTGTCAGCTCTGTGTTTATATAAAAAGTGTTCTTCATTATCGAATTGGCTTTCATAGGGAAAGGCTTCAATAAAACCTTCATCTACAGCCCTCTTAATAGCTTCTAATGATTCCCCACAAAAAGGACCATAATGGACAAATTTCCATGGCCAGCCAGTTAAGGTATCCCCCTCATTTTTCCGTGCATGGTACAAATCTGACAGGTAAAGGAATTTCACCAACCTGATTGGTGACAACACCTCGCCTCTTTCAGTAGCAAGCCATGTGATATATTGAATCAATTCAAAAACATTAGTCGTCATCTTTGCTCCAAAAATAGAGGCTGATTTATTCAAGTTCTTTCAGATGTCGCCTGAACGACTTTCCAAGTTCATTATGTGTGACGTGAATCATTTTTTTCCCTTCAGATTTTGTAATGTATTAGCACGATTGAGCCTTCACTTCAGGTTGACACTTTTTGCTTTACTAACCCGTTTTTCCACTAACTCAACAACTGCCTCATAAACAGCCTCTTGTTCATCCTTACTGAAGCCGAGGGCATCAAAAATAATTGCATCGAGTTCACGGCGATCAGAAAGTGAAACCTCCTTGAGTATTGAAAAGCTCTCCCGTTCGCAAATACGTTTAAATGCTTTCTTCAGTTCGTCTGATCCAATTAAGTATTTAGGAATCCAAACGAATCTTTTGATTTCTCCAATTGGTGTTTGGAGACTGGTTCCACCACCTCCCGGATCATTGGCAAACACTTCTACAAACAAGGGAATCAAGGTGGAGTTCAGAATTCCACAGAGTGAATCGCTATCAATACCCCCGTTAGGGTAAACTGCATAAAAAGTATGATCAGCACTCAATTTCGCTTTATTCAAAAGCGAAAAATACCTTTCTCTTCTCATCTCCATCCAATATATTTCAGGTATAGGTGGAATAGAAATGGAATACCAATAGGGCCTGTGACCTCTGCATGATGGTCGTTTTGCTGGAATTGATGCACCACCACGCCCTCGGAATGGCTCCGACTCCCCGCGCCCGATGTATCGCAATAAACCACCTTCTTTAATTTCCTCTTTGGATTTCGTAGTTGTTATCAGAACCAGATCAGTATCGTCTTCTTTAGTACAAGTATAGGATGTACATATTCTCTTTCGATTCCTAATTTGACGGCATCACTTCGTTGAAGGTAAAAAAAACTGTCTGCACCAGTTTTTATGCCAAATTTCACATCCGCAATTATCCCCCAACCGCACAAGTTTATCCCCTGCCTTCTCCAGGATTTTGAAATAGATATCTGGTGCCCTGAGGTATTTTCCACCCCATTTATTACCCTTGTATTTTCCGGCCAGAGGCATGGTTCTACTTATCTCTTTCTGTGTTTTGTCTTTTTCAAAACCTTCTTCAAGCAGGTCTTGCTGGGTTGCCTGATAGACCCTGAAATCATCCGTGCTCATAATTCCTTCGGCTTCATCTAAGGCAAGAAGGGTATCGCTCGATAGGACCTCTTCGAATGGTTTTTTGAAGGCCGTGAATCGCGCCGTATGTGCGAGAGGATCACCTTCGGCTTTGTTAAAGACCACAATGACGGTATTTACGTCGGCGGATTTGAAGGATCGCTTGGCCTGATTGTCGTATATGTCCTTCACCTCCATGTTGTGGAGCAGCCACTCCTGGAGACCTGCCCCATAGCCCACATCGAGCCATGAATTGGAGGTGATGAAGACAAACACGCCATTCTTATTCAAGAGCGAGATGCCAAGGTAGTAGAAATAGACATAAAGGTCTGATTTTTTGTCTATCCTCAATTGTTTGCCTAAGAAGGCCTGAATGGATCGTATCAGTTTTTCTTTATATGCCTTTCGTTCTTCACGCGTGGTCGGCCGGTCAACAATGGTGGGCGGGCCAATCTCTTCCTGGCGTACATAAGGGGGGTTCCCGATAATGATGTCAAACCCACCCTTGCTCATAAACACCTCGGCAAAGTCTATCTCCCACAGTACATAATCCCGCTCACTCAATTTCCCAAAGTCCTCAGATTCAAAAAGGCGCTTATACTCTGCGAGCCTTTCTTCAATCTCTCCAATTTTTTTCTCCGTTTCCTTGCGAAAGGTCTTTTCAAAATCAAGTTGCGTCTGTTCAGCCTCTTTCCCAAAAAGACCCTGCTGTATTTCGGGATGTTTTTCTATTTTTCTTTTGAGGGACTTGATCTGTGCCCGTACGGATTCCATTCGGTCTTTTAGAATCCCCTGAAAAAGCTCCTGCTCCAATTTTTGATGCTCGGTCTTGGTTTTTGCAAGGTCTCCGCTTTTAACCCTGCCGTGGAAGATTTTGTACTCAAGATCATATAGCTTTTGCATGATTTGTGGGATTCGCTTGCCCGTTGTGCTGAACTCTCCCCGGAGGTGAAGTGGCACTCCGGCAAATTCCTCGATCAGGCTGTCACCCTGGCGCAGGCGGTATGTCAGATTAGGAAGGAGCGGATCATCCGGATGTTTCCGGACAAAATCATCAGGGGCGTCCACCACAAGGGAGAGCCAGAGGCGAAGCTCGGCAATGCGCACAGTGTGGGCCTTGACATCAGCGCCATACAGGTTTTGTGAGATTATGGCCTTTTTGAGTTCAAAGGTGTCGGTGTCCTGATTAAATCTTTTCCTTACAAAAGTTCGGAGATCCACCAGAATATGCAGCATGGCCACTAAAAAGGCTCCTGAACCACATGCGGGATCGCAGATTTTAACCCCGACAAGATATTCTTCTAACTTATCCCAGGGCATATCAATGTCATCAGGGGGATCAAAATAATTCATGATAAGGCGAATGATCTCTTTCCTCTTTTCGGGTAGGTGCCGGGCAAGATATTCAATTAAAGCCCGCTGGCACATAAAATTGACCTCGGTGGCCTGAGTGTAGAAAAGACCTGCCTGACCTCGTTCTTCTTCACTTACCAGGCGTTGATAAACATTGCCAAGGAGTTCAGGATCAACAGCGAGTTCGATGTCAAGGGGTGTGTCCTCGCGCACGGTAAAATTGTATCGCTCGAACAAGCGGTCAAACATCAGCTCAAAGGCAGTATTAGGGACATTGATATTCGGGGGTTCGATTTCTTCCAATCGCACAAACATTCCCCCGTTCAAGTACGGGGCATTTTTGAAAATTACTTTTACTGGATCAGGGGCTGCAAGGTCTTCAAAACCGTTTTCCCGGTTGAAAGCTCTAAAGAACAGGGGATCAAGATAGTCTCGATAAAAGGATTTATTTTTTCTATCATCCTGCCTGCACTTGTTATAGAACTCCCTCAAGAAATCAGTACTGTTATTAAGCCATCCCTTTTTCTGTACAAAGTAGAGGAGCATCAGGCGATTCATCAATATCTGAGTAAAGGCATGTGCCTGGGCTTCTGACTGGACCTTCCCTAATGACTGCCGCACATCTTCAAAAACATTTTTATAGGTCTTGTGAAAATCATCCGTGACACGTTCCTTTTGAAATGACTTGCATTGCAGATCGTAGATATCAAATGGATTCATATCCGCCTGGGGCAGGGCCAAAGCGTTCAATACCTGAAGTTCGGTATGAAAAGCCTCTCGCCTGGTATCAAGCTTGAGCCTTCGAAGTTCCACACCTCCGGGACGACTCAACGGATTGACAAAGACTATTTCAGTATAGTCCATTGTAAAAAGGAGCAGATAATCCCCCTGCTTTTTGGCGAAACTCTGGCAGATATTCTTGATGGGTGTGAGATTCAGATTGTTTGTTTCAAACAGGTAGATTTGAAACATGCGCTCATAGTTGGAAACCAGGTAGATAGCCTTTCCGTCATTCTGGATAAAATCTTTGAGTCTGCCCGGCAATTCAAGATCACCAAAAGGCATTCTGAGGTTGTCTTCAACACTATAAGTAAGCTTTTTGAAGAGATCTAAGACCTCGGAACGACCTTTGATGTCCGAGATATCTGAGGGGACAATACTGAAAAGGGTCTCGTTCATGTTTTTCTCTTGATATAAGCCTCTTGAGCCTCATTAATCAAGTCAGACGTATGTTTGCTGTCAACACGCCTGATATTTAATGATAATTTATCATTTTCAACATGATTCAAGACAAAGGTTTTATTTAGGAAAGCGCTTTCTGCCTTGAGCATTTGGAATAGCTTTCCCCCTGCTTTAATGTAAGGGATCAGGAGAACATCTGAAACGGCGGCCAAAAGTTCATTGCGCAACCGAGGCCCCTCTGTGCCATTGATTTTCGTAACACTGTCAGAAAAAGGGCTGATCATAAGGCCTCTTGATGTTTTGTCAAGGAGCTTGAATTTTTGCTGAAAGCCCCGTGCCTTTAGCCCTTTTGCGGCAAAAAAACCGATGTTGGCCTTACCCTCTATCAGGGCATCAAGTATGCCTTTTTCCAATGGGGAATGCCACCCCCCGGCGATAGTCACTCCTGCATCACGCAGGGCATAAAAGAACTGGTAACTCTCCCACACGACCGGACCCGGAGCCTTGCCGGAAGCCAGGACACCAATAACCGGATATTTCTTGATAATATCAAGATTTCCGGTGAAAAAAACATCCTTTTTCTTGTCAGACATCAGTTCGCTGGTTTTTCTTGTTTTCATAATCGACTAATCCCGGGCATTTATTAAAAGCCGCAATTATCTATACAACATTACGGGGAAAAACACACCACAGGGCGTCACTTTCCGGCAGATAGGGATGTTGCTGAACGCAGGACAAAAAAATCCATGTTCGGACAGTCTCCATTATGATGTTATAAGGGAGGAGACCATTGATTTGTGGCACCGTCGTATGACCAGCAATCCCGAAGCGCCTTCCTGGAGGTGTACTGGGGGTTTTCGGTCCAAAGGAGCATCTGCTTGTGGGCATCGTTCAATTGCTTGAATTTCTCCGCATCACCCCCCACGTCCGGGTGGTGGAGCTTGGCCATCCTTTTATAAGCAGACTTTATCCTGGCCATCTGACCATCGGAGCTCAAATCATTCCGGTCGAGATCGAGGATTTTCAGGCAGTCTTTTTCACGCTTGCTAAGCCGCAGGCGGGATTTCCGGTTTGGCTTGATGCTGTCAGGATCAATATCTTTGTTGTGGTTTTTCTCAAGCAGAAAGAGAGAGGCAAAGCTTTTTGAGGTGTTATTATCGACCAGAAGATGCCATTCCCTTCCCGATCGAAGAATGAGCCTTTTGAGATCCCCAGCAGGCTTGTTCCCCGGGTTCCTTCTGCAGATAAACCTGGAAATTCTTTTTGACCACACAGGAAGTATGTCCAGTATCACGTGGTCATGAGTGAAAGAAAAGGCCGCATACCTTGCATTAAAGGTTTTGAGTAATCCTTTTGAAAGGGAAAGAACCCAATTAATCTGTTGGCGGCATTCCTTTGAGCAGTATCGTCTGCCCGGTTTTATCCTGCCTGTTCCGCAGGAAAGACATCTTGCCGGTTTGGTAGGGGTAGTGCACCTAACAACTCTATTGTCGATTGTTTGTTCCAAAGAAAAATTCGCATACTATGGATTCTTATGATACCATTCCCGCATCGGTTCGTCTCAATCAGTGGCATATGGCTCTTACCAACTTGTCGGTTTGTCCGTGCCGAGCTGGTACGGCCCGACTCGGCGGAGCTTCGGTAACCAATATATCGTGAAACATTCGAATAATCAAGTAAATCCTGGGCAATCGGCTGTCAGTCAGGCCTCGGCTTGGCCTCCTATCAAGAACAGGCAGAGGACCACGGGCGTGAGCCCGTGGGTGTCTACAGCTCTTCAGGTGTAAAGGAGACCACATGGTCGATTTTAGATCTGTTCGCGAATATCATGGCCAGTCTGTCTATTCCAAGGGCAATGCCTGCGGCCTCGGGCATGTGTTCGAGCGACTTTAAAAACGTCTCAGCCATCGGGTACACCTGCTTTCCCGAATTGCATCTCTGTTTCAGATCCCTTTCAAACCTGGCCCTCTGTTCTTGAGGATCAGTCAACTCTGAAAACCCGTTGGCCAGTTCCAGACCGCCTACAAAAATCTCGAATCTCTCGGCAAAGTCAGGATTACCAGGTTTCAATCGGGCCAGTGCAGCCAATGAGACCGGGTAATCACACAAAAATGTGGGCTTAGTTACGCCCAGGTGTGGTTCAATCTCATTGACCATAAGTTCGTCAAAAGTTCCTTTTTTAAGGGCCATTTCCAGAGACAACGAGGCATAACGGAAAAATGCTTCACTGACCGAGATTCTTTCCCATGGGGCTTTCAGGTCAATATCCATGCCCTGGTAGCGGAGCTTTTCCCCCATATCGAGATTTCGGGACACCCATAAGATAAGCGCCTCGCACTCTTTCATGAGGTGATTATAATCTATCCCTGTTCGATACCATTCAAGGAGAGTGAATTCGGGCAGGTGAAGATTTCCACGTTCACCCTGACGAAAGCACTTGCTGATCTGAAATATTTTTGTATACCCCGCACCCAGCATCTGCTTCATGCATATTTCAGGAGAAGTATGAAGGAATTGGTTGCCGGCACGGATCGCTTCGATGTGGACTTCAGGAGAAGGTGCAGGAATGAGCTGGGGGGTTTCCACCTCCAGATAATCATTTTCAATGAAGAACTGCCTGATTGCCTGAACCATCCGGGCACGCAAGAACAGGTGCTGTTTGCGAGCTGCCAACCTCCTTTGCTCGTTTAAGGAGGATCTATTCTTTAACCCGGGTGACATATTCCCCGGTTCGGGTATCAAGAGTTATCCTATCACCCTCCCCAACAAAGGGGGGAACCCGGAGCAAGTAGCCGGTTTCTACGGTGATAGGCTTGGTGTCCCCGGCAACAGAATCGCCTTTTGCCCAGGGATCTGCCTTGGTGACAGTCACATCCACAAAGTTTGGCAAGGTAATACCGATTGCCTTATCCTCAAAAAAGAGGATTTCTACTTCGAGATTGTCCGTCAGAAAATTCTTTGCATCGCCAACCTGGTCAGCGGTAAGGAAGGTCTGTTCATAATTTTCCACATCCATAAAACAAAACTCATTTTCCTGCTCGTAAAGGTACTGCATCTTGCGTTCTTCCAAAACGGCGGGCTGAAATGTATCCCCGGACCTGTAGGTTCGGTCGAGAATAACATCCGTGATCATATTTCTCAGTTTGCAGCGGTATAGGGATTGACCCTTCCCCGGTTTTGAGAATTGAAATTCAATAATGACATAGGGGTCATTATCGATTTGAATTTTCAATCCCTTTCTCAAGTCACTGGCATTGTACATCTTACATGTCCCTTTTGAATTGTGTTGGTCCCCAGGCCAAGAACCCGGTGCACTAATATAAGGAAAACATGCCCGGGTCAAGGGAAAATGCTGTATGTGTTGGTGAAATAACTTGAGATCTTTGAAAGGAAGCATTAGATTACCAACTTTCAAAGACTATTTCACTTCATTGTGATATGCGCGTTGCTCAGTCCCACCCCTTCGGGGTGTGTGCGTGGTTTCTTCAAGGCGTTATCTATATAAAAAGTTGACAGTTTGCATATATTAAAAATTTCAGGAGGTGGCAGTCCTATGGAAACAAAGCAGGCCGTTATGGCTTTTTCTCAGAGTGAAAAGATCAAATCCGGCCTTATCTGGGTTTCTCATGCCCTTGAAATGCTCAGGGGGCTTCCCGAGCCGGAAAAACAGGGGGGAGAAAAAGTAATTAAAGCGATCATTGATATGATCGTTTATGAAATCAGGCTCGCGGTGAAATTGGCCGGAGATGCACCATGGAAAGAAACTGAAAGGCATATTGATCAGGCTATTGTAATGATCAATTCCGGGGTAGGTTCGGAATCTGTGCTACACATTACCCAGGCACTGAGTCAGGTTACAACTATAGGGCATCGGGCTATGTCTTTTCTGAAAGCACTATCCCATCCGCGCAGTCGATAGTAATCGCCAATCATGAGCATGAGATTGTAAAATCCTTTCATGGGGATCCTTCCGTAAATCAGGCACCTATGGCGGGGCCTTTTTTTAGTATGATTAAAAGGTTACAAGTAATCATCCCGTTCTAAGATCGTCTCTATTCTGTCCAAATGAATTGAGATGCCTTATAGGCTTGATTTATCATCATGATAAAACTATCATAATTGCCAATCTAAATGAACAAAATACGCAGTTCTTTGTGGGTAAAAAGGGGGTTTCTTATGCAGATACTGGTTCTGTATTTCTCAAAGGGTGGCAATACACGGAAATTGGCTGAGGCGATTGCAAAAGGTGTCGAAGATGTTGAAGGCGTAAATGCTGTTTTGAAGAAGA
>JAFDHL010000243.1 GCA_019308785.1 Deltaproteobacteria bacterium | reverse complement strand
GAAAGGGCAATTCGCTATCAGCATTAACAAACAATGGCGTGTTTGTTTTGAGTGGCATGATGGTAATGCATTTAATGTTGGAATTGTCGATTATCATTGAGGTATTGATATGAGTACTAACAAACTTCTTGATCCGATTACACCGGGTGAAATCCTGCGTGAAGATTTCATGGAACCCTTGCGTATTAGTATAAACCAACTTTCACGTGACCTTTCTGTTCCTCCCAATAGGATCAGCGAGATCGTCAACGGGAAAAGAGCCATTACTGCCGACACCGCCTTGAGATTGCAGCGCTACTTTGGTGTTGAAGCTCAGTTTTGGCTGAACTTACAGACTGAATATGACTTGCGAATGATTAAGCGTAAAATTTGGTCTAACATCGAACGGCGAATTATACCAATTAAGACTACAGAGACAGGGATTGAGCATAGTACCGGGGCATAACAAGGCGGATGAACCAGACGGGAAGAAACTCGGGCCTTTTACGTTGTAATCTTAAATAAGCATTACAGTAGAACCGCCCGCTGGTTATCCGCAACATTCTCCGATTAATAGCTTGACATACTATATTATTGAGCGTACGATATGACGTACGTTTAATAATGGAGGTACAAACAATGTCTACCCTTACAGCAACCGAGGCAAGAAAACGGCTCTATACCCTTGTCGATGATGTAGCGGAGTCCCATGATCCAATACAAATTGTTGGGAAAAGAAATTCGGCCGTCCTCGTCTCTGAAGAAGACTGGAGAGCAATCCAAGAAACATTATACCTGTCATCAATACCGGAAATGAGGGAATCCATTCGCGAGGGTTTGAAAACTCCCGTCGAGGAGTGTGAAGAGGAGCTTGATTGGTGAGTTGGCGTCTGGTTTATACAAAAAAAGCTAAAAAAGACGCAAAGAGACTATCCCATTCCGGTTTAAAGCCACAAGCTGAACGACTCCTCGATATTCTCAGAGAGGATCCCTATCGCACACCGCCCCCATACGAGAGATTGGTTGGTGATCTAGCCGGCGCTTGTTCGAGGAGGATCAATATCCAGCATCGAATGGTCTACCAAATTCTAGATGATATAAAGACGGTAAAGGTCATTCGTATGTGGACCCATTATGAGTGCTGCGCTTCATTCGCACCTCTCAAGCTGGGCGTTAAACCATCTACCCCCTGTAAGTTATAGGTTCTCTTTTTTTCAGTTCATCCATCCACAAATCCAAAAGGCCCATGCTGATGTTGTTTTCTGTCTCGGGCATATTGCCTGTTGCAAGGACAGGGACAAGCCAGCCTAACGCGGCACGCACATCTCCGACAGTCACCACAATGCCTTTTGATGACAGCATCTCGTCCCTGTATCTGAGTGTGGATTGGATGAGGAGGGAAAAAAATTTGCGGTTAGCGTCAGTATCCAGTGCCGGGTCCTGTGCCACGGTCAGAAACAGTTTTTCAAGGTCTTTTTCCTCCAAAATCAGACCTTTCTCGCCTGAACAAGCCGTGCGAAATGTTCAAAAGACCGGTCAAAAGTAGCCTCAGCATCGTCCGGAAAACAGCAACCGGGAAGCTCCCGCATTTTTAGATGATAGACGATGCATTTGCAGCAGATGCCTTTCTTGTCGCAGGGTTCGTAAGTGCAGTTGCATCTTTCCAAATTTTTCTCCTGATTACATTCCATTAATACATCTCCTTTCTGCTCAGGTTATTTAGGTTGAAGGCTGAAGACTGTTAGTAAAGGGCTGAACGTGGTACACATGGGGTTCCTATTATTGTATTACTGTAACTGATTTATCCCTGAAAAGAACTCTTTTGGTTTTTTCCCCCCTTCAGTCTTCAGTCTAAACACCTTCAGCCTGACTACGTGAGTAGTCATCTCCTTTCTAAGTTGGGATGTTCAAGTGGATATTGCCGAATTATCGGAGTCGTTCATATTATTCAGGAAATCTCTGAACCAGGGGGGATTGAAAATCAGTATATAAATGAGAAACAGTGCCGTCAACGGCAAGTAAAACACAAAGAGATCTACAACGAGAATGCCTGTAGCAAGGATTATGCGCTTGGTCATTTTCATGAAAAACTCCTAAGGGTGTTTTTTTGAAAGCCATCTTATCAGAATAACTTGGAAAAGTGATGACATTTTTTTCTTGACAAATGCGTTCATTTATTGAACAGTAGGACAAAAATAACTGTTCAATTATTGAACGTCAAGCTTTTTGCAATAACCCCGGATCAAATTTTATCCTTTATATCAGTCTGAATGGACAAAGAAGATATCCATACCCTGCGGTTAATGGGGGAAATTGAGCGGAATAGCAGCCCCAGCCAGAGAGAACTGTCCAGCAACCTGAATCTTTCCCTGGGCCTGGTTAATGCCTTTCTCAAGAGGCTTGTCAACAAGGGGTATTTCAAGGTGAAGACCATGCCGCGAAACAGGGTCAAATATTTTCTGACTCCCAAAGGGCTTGCAAGAAAGAGCAAGCTCACCGTGGAATATCTCCGCTATTCGGTAAACTTTTACAAGGAGATCAAGAACCTCCTGGTAAGCAAATTCAGGGAGATGGAAGTAGATCGGATAAATTCCATCCTGTTTTTCGGGGCAGGAGAAGTGGCTGAGCTGGCTTACCTGTACCTGCAACTGACCGGCATACAGCTTGTTGGAATTATTGATGACAGCCAAAATGGGAATGATTTCTTTGAGTTTAAAGTAGAAGACTTTGACCGGCTGAACCAGCATGATTGGGATGTAGTCTTGCTCACATGTCTCGATGACACGGATCGAGACGTAGAACGCCTGGTTGAAAAGGGTGTAAGCCTTGATAGAATAGCGACTTTATGAACGATAATCTTCAGAAATGGTATGCCCTTCATACCCGAAGTCATTTCGAGCAGAAGGTATACGAGGGCCTGCGCCGCAAATCCATAGAGGGTTTTTATCCCCGTATTCAGGTTATAAGCCGGCGAAAGGACCGTCGCAAAATGATCATGGTACCCATGCTGCCAGGCTATGTTTTTGTCTGCTCTGATCTCAAAGCCGAAGAACACCTGGAAATTCTCAGGACGGTGGGTGTGGTTCGCATAGTAAGCTTCAGAAGCAAGCCGGTTCCTGCCAGTGAAGAAGAAATCTCATCGCTTATGATCCTGGATGGAACTGATCGTACGGTGCAGAACCAGGATTTTATGAAAAAGGGTGATCGTGTGATGATAATGGAAGGACCGCTTAAGGGGTTGATCGGCTATTACCTACGTCACAAGGCACAATCGGACAAGGTTGTAGTGACCGTCGAGCTCTTGAAACGGTCTTTAGCGGTTGAGATTGAGGGCTGGGCCCTGGAAAAGATCGAGTATTAAAATTGCAGCGCAATTTTATGTAATCCCGCCTACTGGCGGGACTTCGCCGCTTTATTTTTAAAGTCCTATAAACCTTAGTACAAGTGGATCAAATACCACGTAATTATCCTCTTCGACACCATGTAATCGAAGGGGCGGAGCTATAAATAAAATCGCTGCTGCGATTTTATAAAACGTCTCGCCTGCAACGAGACTTAAAAGTTAAAAAGGCCGCGCATGAAAATCAGGATCGATTATCGCGAGAAGGCTTCAGGAATAATAGATTTACTCAAACAAGAAGATATCGCTATTGAGATCGGTAAAGTGTCTTATGGGGATTACATCATCAATGAGGCAGTAACTATTGAAAGAAAAACAGCAAAGGATTTTCTCGTATCCATAATCGACGGCAGGCTGTTTAATCAACTTTCGAATTTGAAGAAGTATTGTCAAAACCCAATCCTCCTTATTGAAGGCAATCCCTACAAAACAGAACTTCATTTTGAATCAAACGCTATTCGAGGAGCGCTCCTATCGGCTCAGGCCATTTGGTACATCCCAACGATATTTTCTCAATCTAAAAGAGATACCAAAGATATTCTGTTGATGATTGGTAAACAGGAAGAAACGTTTGTGGACGTGATTCCATTGCGAGGCGGCTATAGGCCCAAAAGAATAAAATCGAAACAACTATATTTATTGCAGGGACTTCCCCAGGTTGGATCTATGCTGGCCAAAAGACTCATGGAGCATTTCAGATCTGTAACCAATGTAATGAATGCTTCGATTAAAGAATTATCAGAAGTTGAGGGAATAGGAGAAATTTCAGCTAAGAGGATCAGAGAGGTCCTTGACGCCGAAATTGAATAGAGCGACGCAGTCGCGTCATATAAAAATAAAATCGCTGTGGCGATTTTATACAGCGTCTCGCCTGTGGCGAGACTTAACAAAGCGGCGGAGCCGCGTTATATAAAATTACGGAGTAATTTTATGAAAGCACTAATTACTGGTGGGGCTGGTTTTATAGGTTCGCATCTGGCAGAAAGGCTTTTGGAACTGGGTCATGAGGTATTTGTCATAGATAATCTGTGGACCGGCAAGCTTGCCAACATTGAAAAGATACAAAATCATGAGCGTCTGCACCTGGTCGTGGATACCATTTTGAATGAATCTGTCATGAATGAGCTGGTCTTTAAGATAGACCATATTTATCATCTTGCAGCGGCGGTTGGCGTGAAAAATATCATGGATCATCCTGTGGAGACACTGGATATTAATGTGAAAGGAACAGAGGTGGTCTTAAGACTTGCCAACCGGTTCAAGAAAAAGGTCTTTATTTCTTCCACATCGGAGATTTATGGAAAACATGTTGAGCATAATCTGTCCGAGGATGATAACAGGGTCATGGGAACGGTAAAGAAACGGCGCTGGGCCTACGCCTGCTCCAAGACATTAGATGAGTTTCTGGCCCTTGCCTATTTTGATGAAAAGAAGCTGCCTGTGGTAATCGGGCGATTGTTCAACACAGTGGGTCCCCGGCAGACAGGGCAATATGGAATGGTTTTGCCCACTTTTGTACAAAGTGCATTGCTGGGTAAGCCCATAACAGTATACGGGGATGGAACCCAGACACGGAGTTTTGCCCATGTCAATGATGTGGTCGGGGCGATACCAAAACTGATGGAGGAGCCGGCGGCAGAAGGGGACGTATTCAATGTGGGTAACGATGCTGAAGTGGCTATCAATGATCTGGCCCAGAAGGTCAAGGAGATGACAGGGAGCCGTTCTGAAATCGAACATATCTCATATGAGAAGGCCTACGGACCCGGGTTTGAGGATATGGAACGACGTTGTCCTAATATTGAAAAGATAAAGAAGCTTATCGGGTTTGAGCCTTCTTATGATTTAGAAGCGATTATCCAGAGCGTGATTGATTATTAAGGCTGAAGACTGTTAGTAAAGGGCTGAACGTGGTACACATGGGGCTCCTATTATTGTATTACTGTAACTGCTTTATCCCTGAAAAGAACTCTTTCGGTTCTCTTTCCCCTTCAGTCTTCAGGCTAAACACCTTCAGCCTGACTACGTGAGTAGTCACAAAATGAGGATGATAGAATGACCGATACTGTTAAAGTTGCCGTGGTGGGTGCCGGTTACTGGGGTAAGAATCTGATCCGCAACTTTGATTCCCTGGGTGCTTTGGGGGCTATCTGTGACACCAGAAAGGAAGCCCTTAAAGAATTTATAAAAACTTATCCGAATGCCCAGGCAACTGATTCCTTCCAGTCAATTCTGGAAGATACCTCTTTTGAAACCGTTGCCATTGCCGCACCGGCTGAGAAGCATTACCAAATGGTGAAAGAATCACTGCTGGCCGATAAACATGTGTTTGTGGAAAAGCCCATTGCTCTTCATGAAGCTGAAGGTATTGAATTACATGAACTGGCCCTAAAGAAAAAAAGGGTCCTGATGGTGGGGCATCTCCTGCAATACCATCCGGCCGTTATCAAGCTGAAACAATTGGTCTCCGACGGGGAGCTGGGAAAGATCCAGTATATTTATTCCAACCGTTTGAACCTGGGAAAGATAAGAAGGGAAGAGAATATTCTGTGGAGTTTTGCGCCCCATGATATATCGGTGATTCTGTCATTAACGGGTGAAATGCCGGAACGTGTCACAAGCACCGGTGCAAGGTATCTTCACCAAAAAGTGGAAGATGTCACCCTGAGCAGCCTGTCTTTTCCATCGGGGATCAGGGCCCACATTTTCGTGAGCTGGCTTCACCCATACAAGGAGCAGCGGTTGGTGGTTGTGGGGGACAGAAAGATGGCCTTGTTTGATGATGTTGAGCCGGAAGACAAACTACTTCTTTACCCTCACTCGATAGAATGGAAGGACCATGTGCCTGTCCCCAATAAAAAGGAAGCAGAAAAGGTCCAAATCGAAAGGGTGGAACCGCTCAGGGAGGAATGCCGGCATTTTGTGGATTGTGTTGTCCGCAACCTGAAACCCAAGACAGACGGGGAAGAAGCACTCAGGGTCCTCAGGGTTCTTGAGGCGTGTCAGGAGTCCCTGGAAAATGAGGGAAAATCCGTTTCCTTAAAGACTCGATCTTACGATACGTCAGGGCCTGATTTCTTTGTGCATGAAACTGCTGTTATTGACCCGGAATGTGAGGTGGGAAGCGAGACAAAGATATGGCATTTTTCCCATATCATAAAGGGAAGCAGGATCGGGAAGAACTGTAACATAGGCCAGAATGTAGTGATCGGACCGGATGTGACCGTTGGAAACAGGGTGAAAATTCAGAATAATGTCTCCATATATCCTGGTGTTACGCTGGAAGATGGTGTTTTTTGTGGACCATCCATGGTTTTCACGAATGTCTACAACCCCAGGAGCTACATCCCGCGAAAAAACGAGTTCCGGCACACCCTGGTCAGGGAGGGGGCTACCCTGGGCGCGAATTCAACCATCATATGCGGGCATACCATCGGGCAATTCGCTTTTGTTGGAGCTGGAGCAGTTGTAACTGAAGATGTCCCCGACTTCGCTCTTGTGGCCGGAAACCCGGCCATCATCAAGGGATGGATGTGTCGCTGTGGTATCCGGCTTCATTTTGATGGCAATGCCGCCACATGCGATGCATGCGGCTCGCGATATGGGAAAAAGGGAAATTCGGTAAAAGAGACACGTTCCCTGAAAGAATCAAAAGGGAAATGACTGAAGATTTTTTTTCGTGAAATCTGATATTTAAAAGCGGCGAAGCCGCCCGCCCCCGCCCCGCCTGAGCCCGCCTGCCACTGCGAGGCACGAGCGGGCAGGCGTTTTACAAAATTGCGGAGCAATTTTATTCATGCATCCCGAACAAAGACGTATTTTTAAGTCAATGACGCCTGATCAGAAACTCGAAACTGCTCTCAGGCTTTACTATTCCGCAAAGGAATTGAAGGAAGTCGCCTTGCGTGCCCAAAACCCGGAATGGAGTGAAGATAAAATTAAAGACCAGCTCCGACAAATTTTTCTATATGCCAGAACCTAATCTATTTCATGAAAAAATCCGGGAATATGGCCTTGAAAAAGAATGGCAAAAGGCCTCCGAAGAAAATCTTGGGGCCGGCTGAGATTCCATAAAAAAATGGAGAGAAAAAATACGAGAATTGTAGTTTTAGACAGGGATGATGGGGGGACGTCCCGCCTGTATTGGAGAGAGAAGTCTGCTGAGGAGCGTCTTGGTGCAGTGGAGTTTCTGAGAGAACAATTTTACATCATACAAGGGCATAAGAGTGTGCCGTTAATAGAACGCGTATTGCGGGTCATGGAGCGATCATAGTGAAGGTCCATCCGGAATGAGATCTGGGAAACTCGAGAAGAAGGAGAATTTGGGGATCATCGGGTTTTCTATATTGGGAGAGAAGCCTTTATACGGAATAAACGTGCTATAGGTCGTCACAGGGATCTTGCCGATCTTGAGCTGTTGGGTGAAACGGTTTGATTGAGAATGGGCCAAACAATTTTAGAATCAGTAAAATGATTTGGGGTCAATTTTCCAGAGCGGTATTAAATGTTATAAACGCCACAGTGGAAGAGTTAATGGATGTCGACGGGATAGGGAAGTCTTCTGCTACGAAAATCAGAGAAGTCCTTGATTCTGAAGATATTGAAATCGACGTAGTCCCGTCAGGGTCGGGATTTAAGGAGCGAAGAGAAGATCAAAGATCAACTTCGAGGAATTTTCCTTTATGCTCGAACTTAATCTATTTCATGAGATTATCCGGGAACATGGCCTGGAACAAGAATGGCAAAAAGCCAAAAACATGATCGAATAAAATTGCGGAGTAATGTTATTTGTTATGAAGATTAATGAACACATAAAATACTGGCTTAATAGCGCCGATCATGATTTAGAAACGGCCGAAAGTTTATTAGCTGCTGAAAAATTTGACTGGTGCTTGTTTCTGGGTCATCTGGTTTTGGAAAAAGCGCTTAAAGCGTTATATGTAAAGGATAATGACAATCGTATGCCACCGAAAATACACAACCTGGTTAAATTGGCTGAAAAATTGACAATACCTTTGGACGAGGGGGCAAAGCTGTTTCTTGACGAGGTAAACGATTTCAACCTTGAAGTACGGTATCCGGAATACAGGCAGGAATTCTATAAAAGTTGCACTAAACAGTTTGCTGAAGAGTATTTCGCCAAGATAAAGGAATATTACAAATGGATAAAATCCCAGTTGAAATCCGTCGGCTCATAAAAGAGTACATAAGTGAATTAGAAAGGAACAAAGTACATATCCTCAAAGCAGTACTGTTTGGCAGTTATGCTGTGGGTTCGTCTCATGAATGGAGTGATATTGATATTGCATTAGTTTCGGACGCGTTTGAGGGGATACGCATACGTGATCGAAGTAAAATTAGAAAAATTACCATGGCAATTAGTAGTGACCTGTCTCCGCTGCCTTTCCGGCCAGAACATTTTACTCCTGAAGATCCTTTTGTTCGTGAAATCTTAGAAACCGGGGTGAGCATTGTCTAATTTTGCTCAAGTTGTAAAAAAGAAAGTCGAATAATACAGGACCGTGTACAATACACCCCCCTGTACCATGGTCTTGATCTGATACTTTTAGTCCGGCAAAGCCGCATTTTATAAAATTGCAGGGCAATTTTATTATGAAAATTAGCGAAAAAAAAATCCTTGTTACCGGAGCTGACGGATTCATTGGTTCTCATTTGACTGAGGAACTGGTCCGGCAGGGCGCGGATGTCCGGGCCTTTGTATTTTACAATTCGTTCAATTCCTGGGGATGGCTGGATCATTCGCCTGAAGAGATCAGGAAAAACATCGATGTTTTTGCGGGCGATATCCGGGATCCCCACGGCGTTAAAAAGGCCGTGAAGGATTGCGATATTGTCTTTCATCTGGCTGCCCTTATTGGCATTCCCTACTCGTATCATTCACCAGACACGTACGTTGATACCAACGTTAAGGGAACCCTGAATATCGTGCAGGCTGCCAGGGAACTTGGTATTGAAAAGGTAATCCACACTTCCACAAGTGAAGTTTATGGCACGGCCCGGTTTGTGCCTATTACGGAGGACCATCCTCTCCAAGGGCAATCTCCTTACGCAGCTTCTAAGATCGGTGCGGATCAGATCGCCATGTCTTTTTACACTTCCTTTGAGACCCCCGTAACTATTATCCGGCCATTTAATACATATGGGCCGAGGCAGTCGGCCAGAGCCGTGATACCTACAGTCATCACTCAGATCGCAGATGGAAAACGGACAATTAAGCTTGGCTCGATTCACCCGACTAGGGACTTCAGCTATATCCGGGACATTGTGCGAGGGTTCATCGCTGTGGCAGAGTCGGACAGGTCAGTGGGCGAGGACAGTAAAGCTCATCTCTGAGATTGTCGGAGCCGAGATCGAAATAGAGACCGAAGATCAACGCATCCGCCCGGAAATGAGTGAGGTAGAGAGACTGTGGGCAGATATTGGAAAGGCCAGGGCGCTCACCGGCTGGGAACCGGAATACGCCGGGCTGGAGGGATTCAAAACAGGACTGCGGCACACTGTAGAATGGTTCACTAATCCGGAAAACCTTAAATACTACAAACCTAACCTATACAATCTTTAAAAAGACCATGCATGGGATCCATGCAGTTGGTTCCTGCCTCTACGTTAAATGATATTTAAAGAGATAGTCGAGTTTATAGAAGACCTTTTCGGGGAATGCGAAAAGCCGATACCCCTGCATTCCCCGATCTTTTGCGGGAATGAAAAGAAATATATCAACGAGTGCATCGATTCCACCTTTGTTTCCAGTACAGGGGAGTTTGTTGATAGATTTGAAGAAATGGTAGCTTCGTTTACCGGTGCCGGATATGCGGTGAGCACAGTAAACGGCACAGCCGCCCTGCACATGGCGCTCATGCTTGCAGGGGTAAAAAGCGGTGACAACGTGCTGACACAGGCAGTCACCTTTGTTGCTACTACCAATGCGATTACATACTGCGGGGCGCATCCGGTGTTTCTGGACAGCGACCGCGATACCTTGGGACTGAGTCCGGAAGCCCTGGAAGCGTTTCTGGCCGAGTATTGTGAAAAAAGGGATGACGGCTTCACATATGATCGGGAGATGGGACGGCGTATCACTGCATGCGTGGCTATGCATGTTTTCGGCCACCCCGTTCGCATCGAGGAAATAAAATCAGTATGCGAGAGGTACAATATCGCCCTGGTGGAGGACGCGGCCGAATCGTTAGGGAGCTTTTTTAAAGGTCGGCATACAGGCACCTTCGGAAATCTGGGGATCTTGAGTTTCAATGGCAATAAGACCATTACTACCGGCGGCGGTGGTATGCTTTTGACCAACGATGCCGAGTTGGCAAAAAAAGCAAAACATTTAACCACCACTGCCAAGGTTTCCCATCCGTGGGAATTGTCGCATGACTCTATCGGGTATAATTATCGCTTGCCAAATATCAACGCCGCTCTCGGATGCGCGCAGATGGAGATGCTGCCGTTGTTCCTGGAGAAAAAGCGCGAATTGTCTATACGGTATAAAAAGTTCTTTGAAAGTCTCGGCGTACCCTTTGTTTCTGAGCCTGTTGAATGCCGGTCAAATTACTGGCTTAACGCCATAATCCTGGACGGTGTGAGGGAGCGGAATGAATTTCTCGAGTACGTGAACAATAACGGGGTTATAGTAACCCGACCTCTCTGGACGCTGATGAACAAACTTCCAATGTACGCCGGATGCAAGACGGACGGGCTTGAGAATGCCAGATGGCTGGAGGAAAGGATAGTGAACATTCCCAGCGGGGTGATAATGTGAAGCCGCATATAATCCTTGTGGGAGGTGGTGGTCACTGCAAGTCCTGTATCGATGTCAT
>JAFDHL010000242.1 GCA_019308785.1 Deltaproteobacteria bacterium | reverse complement strand
CCTTCCTCCTCCTGGTACTTTGCTGCCGTGCTGTTGTGTTTTCGCTCAGCCTCCTTGACCCCGATGTCATGAAGGTATGCGGCGCACAGGATAACGGCCAGGTTACCGCCTTCCTCCCTCCCGATCTGCTCCGCATATCTGGCTACCCGGATGGCATGGCCGACGCGCTTGAAATCCTGCTTGAAATAGCGCTTCATCTCAATGGCAACTCTGTCCTTTAAGAGATCCTCTTTCTGTGCAAGTAATTCGGGTGGTAGGTCTCCTATGCATTGCTCCGCATACTGGCAGTAAGAGGCACAGCCAAAATCCAGGCTGGGATTCAGAAAGCGGTGGCCGCATTTGGGGCATTTGCGGGTTGGATCATCCTTGAAAAACTCCACTTCATTCCCGCACTTGGGGCATTTTGTCTCAAATATGGACCCCGGTTTCCAGAATTGCATATCCTGTCCCGGACATTTCATTGTCGTTCCTCCAATAAAATCGCTTGGCGCGATTTTATAAAACGCGGCTTCGCCGCTTCAAAAGTCAGTTGCTCGGGCGGGGTTTACCCCCGCCCGCGCTGTTCGCGCAATTACTTTCCGGCCATCATTGCTTCGATATCTGCCCCAACCTCTCCGATCGGTTTGATATCAAATTTTTCCACAAGGACGTTAAGGACAGTGGGGGATACAAACGCCGGCAGTGTCGGTCCCAAGCGAATCCCCTTAACTCCTAAGAAAAGAAGGGCCAGGAGAACCGCAACCGCCTTTTGTTCATACCATCCGATATCAAAAGAAATCGGAAGATCGTTGATATCATCGAGTTCAAAAACCTCTTTCAACTTCAAGGCGATAACCGCGAGTGAATAACAATCATTGCACTGCCCCGCATCAAGCACCCTTGGGATACCGCCGATATCGCCAAGGTCAAGCTTGTTGTAGCGGTATTTGGCACAGCCGGCAGTTAAGATGATCGTATCTTTGGGAAGCTGTTGGGCAACTTCCGTAAAATAGCCTCTCGATTTTTGACGTCCATCGCAGCCCGCCATTACAATAAAGCGTTTGATTGCGCCGGATTTCACGGCATCCACTACCTTATCCGCCAATGCAAGGACCTGGTTGTGTGCAAAACCACCTACGATCTTTCCGGTCTCAATTTCAATGGGAGGGTCGCATTTCTTTGCCCGTTCTATAACTCCGGAAAAGTCTTTTGCTCCACCTTCAGGTCTGTCCGGAATATGCTTTGCACCTGGATACCCGACCACTCCGGTGGTAAAAAGTCTGTCTAAATATGTGTTGTCCTTCTTAAGAGGAACAAGACAATTGGTAGTCAATATGATTGGGCCGTTAAAGGATTCAAATTCCTTGTTCTGATGCCACCACGAACCGCCATAGTTGCCCGCAAAATGATCATATTTTTTGAATGCGGGATAATAATTTGCAGGGAGCATCTCACCATGGGTATAGACATCAACGCCGGTGCCCTCTGTCTGCTTCAGAAGTTCCTCCATATCCTTTAGATCATGACCGCTGATCAGGATCCCGGGATTGTTTTGAACACCAATATTTACTTCTGTAATTTCAGGGTGCCCGTAGGCAGAGGTGTTGGCCTCATCAAGAAGCGCCATTGTATCAACAGCAACTTCTCCGCATTTCATCACCATTGCCACCATCTCATCCACAGATAAATCCTTAGTAGTAGACGCCAGGGCTTCCATCAGGAAGGCGTAAATATCATCCTTTTCAAATCCTAAGATAGCCGCGTGGTCGGCATAGGCCGCAACGCCTTTTAATCCGATGATGAGCAATTCCCTTAAAGATCGCACATCTTCATTTTCTGTCGAAAGAACGCCCACGGATTTTGCCTTTTCATTAAATTCCGCTTCATCATCCAAATACCATGTGGCCGAATCATGTAGTTCCCCTGAGAACTCCTCACCGTTCTTTTCCTTGTGCGCAGCCAAAAACTTAGTTTTAGTCTCTTCGCGGATTTTCAGTCCTTTCTTTATTTTATCGACAAACCATTCGTTTTTCCAATTTACGTTCGTGATGGTTGAAAAAAGGCCTTGCGCAATAAACAGGCCTGCTTTTTTATCGACAATCCCGAGCTCTTTTGCCTTTTCGCCATAAACGGAGATACCCCTCAACACGTAAATCAACAGGTCGTGAAGATTAGCGAGGTCCTCCGGTTTTCCACAAACTCCCTTAACCGTACAGCCTGTGTTTTTGGCTGTCTCCTGACATTGAAAACAAAACATGGTTCCCCTCCTCTCTTAATGTTAGTTGTTTTTCCAAATAAACCCTTTACCTATTTTTTGACCTATTTTGTCTCACAAACAGGAACATTGCCTTGACCTAAGTCAAAATAATCACTTTTTTTCGTACCTAAGGGCTTGCACAGTGCAGAGACCTTTGGCAAATGAGGCGGGCTTTAAAACCCTTGTTAAACAAAATTGTGCTCCTTGTGTTTTTCCGCGATAGCGCCAGCCAGGCCATCCAATGCCTTAAAATCAACCTCGGATGGCACCCCTTTGCAAAGGACAGGGTCTATGACCTCTACCTTGAGATTGGGGATCATTCCCGCTAATGTTTCTACGGTTTTCCCTCCCCATCCATAGGAACCGATAATGGAAAGGAATTTTGTTTTGGGACGGAGTGCATTGGCAAGGAATGCAGCATAAGCAGCGTAAGGATGAGGGCCTGCCAGGATTGTGGGAGTCCCAACGACGATTGTTGCTGCGTCAACCAGGGCCATGGCAAGTTTTCCTATATCGGTTACTTCCAGGTTGAACTGTTCGACCCGCACACCTCTTTCTACAAGGGCCGAAACAAAATAATCGACCATCTGCTTTGTGCTTTCGTGCATGGACACGTAAGGCAGGACTACTGTATTTCGGGGAGGGCCGAGGATCCAATCACGGTAGGCATCAATAATAAATGATGGGCGGGGATATATTTGTCCATGACTGGGGGCTATCATTTCTATATCGTAAGACGTGAGTTTTATCTCGGCAAAGTAGCGCTTAGCGGCCTCGTAGACACGCCCTTCATCAGCGACAAAGAGGTCGGTTGTTGCAATATGGGAACCGAAAAAATCACAACTGAAAAGGATTTTGTCCTCTTCGAGGTAGGTCACCATGGTCTCAGGCCAGTGAACCCAGGGAGCATGTATAAACTGCAAGGTCTTATCCCCGAGAGACAGGGTCTCGCCATCCTTGACGGTTATGAAAGATTCCTCGGGTATTTGCAGAAGGTCGACAAGCATTCCTTTCGCCTTGGGGGTTGATATGAGCTTTGCGTCAGGGTATTTTGCGAGAACCTGCGGGATTGTTCCGGAGTGGTCCTGCTCCGCATGGTGTGAGACGACGTAATCGATCTTAGAGACGCCCTCAAGCTGTGATAGAAGTTCGTCAGCCATGGGAGGATCAACTGAATCCAGCAAAACAGTCTTCTCACTCCCTTCAATAAGATAGGCGTTATAGGTGGTTCCGTCCGGCAGGGGGACAAGAGAGTCGAACAGGCGCCTGTCCCAATCTACCGAACCCATCCAGTAAATACGGTCTTTTATTTTCCTTGCTTTCATGGTAGTGCCTCCTTTTAGTTCTTAAAATTTAGAGTATTTAGGTTGTCTTACGTGGGCATCATGCTCACTTCTGGGTTTTTTTCACCAAAATTTTCAATGAGCTCACTCATGACCTCTTCTCGTGTCTTTCCTTTTTCCTCAAGAGTCTTTATTAGCTCATAGGCCCCAAATAATGATGAAGGGCCTATCTCGGAAGCAAAGGTCCCTACTCCCCCATTCCATACAAACATGGAAAAAAGTTCGTCCAGTTCAGCAACAGTAACACCCAGTGCAAACGCCTTTACCAGTTCACGGGTCGCCTGGCGATATCTGCCCGCGCCCACTCCATTCGATAATGACAGGAGCAATTTCGTCTTTTGATCAATTGCGGGCGTCTCTTTTCCCCAGGTCAAATTCCAGAAATTTACCACGATGTCCGCTAATGAATTGTCGATCTTTTTAAAATTTATGATAGCGGTCGGTTTTAAGGGCATATTCCCTACGCCCGTAAAAGCGGCCTCCTTCTTCTCAATCCTGTAAAAATAAACGCGATACTCGCTGTCCGAAGCCTTCTCGGTAAGATGCTCAAAACCGAGATCAGCCATGGCGGAATAAAGCGGAATAGGTTCAAAACTCTGGACAACACATATCCCCTCGCCCACTTCAAGCTGTCCCGCCTTATTGAGAAGACCTGGCAAGAAATTACCGGTTAATTTTCTCACATCCACTACTTTAAATGAATCCCTTTTATTTTCCCATTCCTTTGTCATGATTTGACCTCCTTTCTTGACTAAAAATATTGCTATTGGCTTATACCTCTGGCATACCGAGAAAAACATTTCCTTGACCTGAGTCAAGAAGGCGATTTTTTTGTTTCACAATGATAGTCCACCAGTCCATTGAAGCCTTTAAGTTCTAATATCTCGCCAAACCGCTCGCCCTTTAAGCAGTATTGCTGGTAGTAGTCAAGACAACGATCTATCTGTTCCGGGATATCCTCAACTTTAAAAATCCCTGGTAATTCCTCAGCCAATCTCGGGTGTCGTCCCAGCTTTCCTCCCACCAGAATTCGAAAACCCTTAGCGCCCTCCTGCAAGGTGTCTGTCGGGCAGATGCCCACGCACTGACCGCAGTAAAGGCATTTTTCGTCATCTACAAAGGGGACATCGTTTTCAAGAGATATTGCGTTTTCCCTGCATACCTCCACACAGGCCCCGCATTGGGTGCAAGGCTCAATCGAGATTTCAGGCCTGCAAGCCCCGATAAGTCCTACATCAAAGATTTGGGGACGGGAACACGCATTTGGACAATCGGAAACAGAGATGCGAAACTCGTGGTGCATCTTTAAGGGGCCGGTGACTCGATTTTTCAAAAACTCCTTCAAATTTCTTTTCAGGAGCTTTTTTTCCAATTTTTGTGGCAGTCCATCGGAGATCACAGCCCTGTTGGGACAACCGGTCGGGCCGAAACAGGTCTCTACCTGAAAACCTTTAACCTCATCCTCCATCCGGTTAAGAAAGCGCTTCTGGCAGGCCCGAACATGTTCGATGGTCACTTCATAGGCCCCAACACTTGCGGCCTCTTCTTCCACCCGTATTTTTACCCGTTTCCTGACAAAGAAAGGAACTCTGGATAGTGCCTCGTTTGCTTCTCTACTCCATTTTATCATAAGACCTCTTCTAACTTAATATGATTCTTATCATAGGCATTTTTAAAGGGGATTCCTTGACTTAGGTCAAGAATCGAGAAACATTTGTAAATGGACGGATCTGATAATCAGAGATCCGGATCATTGAAATATGGCTTGCCATACAGCCATATCTTGCGTAATTTTAGGTTAAGGAGTGTGGTATCCGTTTTTCATTAAGCGGGATAATGAAATATCTGCCCACGTCTTATTAGTATGTTCAAAGAATACGGCTTCTTGCCTTTTAGGCCATGGAGTGCAGGGTATGGAAATTACACGCCGGGATTTCATCAAAAGATCTGTCATCTTGTCTTGCTTGCCAATCTTTTCTCCGATCACCTTACACGCAAAGGCAAAAGAGAGAGGGCCGTGGCTACCGGCCTATTATAGATTAGAAAAGGAGGGTAAGCTTGATCTTAAAGTAGAGGAAGCCTACGCCATCTTCGAGAATTGCATGCTCTGTCCCCGGCAATGTGGGGTGAACCGGTTAAAGGGCGAAAAGGGCTTTTGCCGGGCCCCGGCAAGACCCGTGATTTTCAGTTCGCATCCCCATTTTGGTGAAGAGATATCCCTGGTTGGCCGAAATGGGTCCGGTACCATCTTTTTCTCCAATTGCAACCTCCGCTGTGTCTTCTGCCAGAACTGGCCTATCTCTCACAAGGGAAAAGGAAAGGAGGTCAAGGATGAGGACCTGGCGAACATGATGATCAGACTCCAGAGGATCGGCTGCCATAATATCAATGTAGTCACACCCACTCATGTCATGCCTAACATACTCAATGCCGTACGCATCGCCCTCAAAAAGGGGCTGCGAGTTCCATTGGTATACAATACCAGCGGTTACGAACGTATTGAGATATTGAAAATCTTAGATGGCATCATGGACATCTATTTGCCGGATATGAAATATACGGATGCTGGCCATGCGGGGAAGTATTCGTCAGGGGCCTCAGACTACCCCGGCGTAGCAAAGCAGGCAATCATGGAAATGAACCGGCAGGTGGGGGAATATACAACTGATAATAGGGGAATTGCCATACGCGGGCTGATGATCCGGCACCTGGTTATGCCAAACCGGGTGGCCGGGACCGAAGAATTTGTAAGATGGGTGGCTGAGAGCCTATCCAAATCCACCTATGTTAATATCATGCCTCAATACCGTGTTGAATACATGGCCTTTGACTATCCAGAAATTGCCCGCGGGATCACCATGCAGGAATTTTTAGAAGCAATGGAGTGGGCAAAAAAGTACGGCCTGACTAACCTCGACCCTCACTCCGTGTCTGTCAGGAATTTTTACCGGCAACGTTTGTGAGGATGAATCCTGTATTATTAAAGCCTTTGCACTCACGCCCAAATGCCCGGAAGCGGCTTTCCACAGTACCCGCACTTGCCTTCCATCATATGCATGTCTCGAATCATGTATCCCGTCCGGCGGATAACAATTCTCTTGCAATTAGGACAGTAGGTATTCCAGGCCTCGTGGCCCGGCACGTTGCCTATATAGACAAATTCAAGGCCGGAAGATAATGCTACTGCCCGGACCTTTTCCAGAGTTGAAACCGGCGTTGGGGGGAGATGCTGGAGCTTGTGCAGGGGGTAGAACCGGGAGAAGTGGACAGGGGTGTCCGGGCCTAATTCACTCTTTACCCAGCGGCACATCTCTTGTACCAACGACATATCATCATTCTTCGTTGGGATTACGAGATTTGTAATCTCTAAATGGACTTTATTATGCTTCAGCGTCTTTAATGTCTCGAGTACCGGGGCCATTTCGCCGCCGGACAATTCACGATAAAATGTCTCCGAAAACCCCTTTAGATCAATTTGGGCTGCGTCCAGCACATTGCACAGGTTTTGAAGCGGCTCTTTATTGATAAAGCCGTTTGAATGGATGAGATTCAAAAGGCCGGCCCTTTTTGCATGATGTGCAATGTCTGCCATGTATTCATAAAAGACCGTAGGTTCCGCATAGGTATAGGTAATAGAACGGGCACCCATTTCTTTGGCCTTTTTCACCACAATCTCGGGTGGAATTTCGTAGCTGTAAACGTCTTCCGGAAACGCCTGGGAGATTTCCCAGTTCTCGCAAAATTTGCACTGAAAATTGCACCCTGCCGTTGACAGGGTCAAAGAAGTGGAGCCGGGGAGAACATGGAAAAGGAGTTCCTTCTCGATCGGGTCTAAATAGAAGATACAGGGATTCCCATAGACTAAACTGTAGTATTTTCCTCCCCGATTCTCACGTACCCTGCAAAAACCCCTTTCCCCGTCCGACACACGACACCGCCTCGGACAAAGCTCGCACTGGATTTTTCCTCCACCCACCTGTGTGAAGTAAGGAGAGAGCTTTATCCTAATGAGG
>JAFDHL010000241.1 GCA_019308785.1 Deltaproteobacteria bacterium | reverse complement strand
ACTCGTGAGTATTTGGGAGGGTGAAATGGCTAAGATAAAGCTTGATAAAGAAGAAAGAGATCTTCTTGATAGTTATGAACGAGGTGAATGGAAGTCTGTTAAAAATCTTAACCAAGAAATACAAAAGCATAAAGAATACGCGCGTCAGACTTTAAAAAAGGATAAGCGAGTCAACATTCGGGTATCAACCATGGTCCTTGATGAGCTTCAAACAAGGGCTGTCGAAGATGGCATGCCTTATCAAACTCTAATATCAAGCATACTGCATCGATTTGTAACTGGCCGTCTTGTTGAAAAACCACGGTCGAACAAGTCATTGGAGAATGACGTGTAACGTTGGTTCTAAAACGACTTTCGATCAGATCCGTATTCTCTCCCCGCCTTTTATTTCCACATCAAATATATTGCACCTATTTTAGTGCGCATTGCACTGAAATATGTGCATACTTTCAGACAAAGCTGATTGACTTTAAAGACAGCTAATCTGAACCAAACTTTGGGGGGATGATGGAACAATTCAGGTCGTATCTTCTTATTGGAGAATGGATACGGCATTAGATCCACACAAGAGCTTTTAGGGCACTCAGATATCAGGACTACAATGATATATGCACATGGCCACTAAAAACAGATTAGGCGTGAAAAGCTCGTTGGATTAAAAATATCTACGGGTTTGTAGTTATGTATCAGAAATATATCCCGCATAATTGTAACAAAAAACGGTATATTCAGTTCCGATTTTTTAAAATACAATGTTTATTATATTGATTTCATTATTAATATTGACATATTGGGTATTTCATTATTAAATTATAAATATATAGCTTTTTGCCGTAATTCCGTTAAAAACATGCAGCATCATAATATTAATGTTCGGCAGAATGTAAGATGAGGTCAATAAAGTTGAAATACGTGCATGGGTATG
The DNA here is from genome assembly GCA_019308785.1 of Deltaproteobacteria bacterium. GTDB lineage: Bacteria > Desulfobacterota > DSM-4660 > Desulfatiglandales > Desulfatiglandaceae > JAFDHL01. Next base: position 3,690 of record JAFDHL010000241.1, on the reverse strand, counting down.
ATCAAAGAGAAAACATCCGTTTACAAGACCAGGCTTCGACTCTTGTTGACTTATTGCATTCAGACACCTTATTTCCCGCAGAAAGTAAGGTTTTGGAAGCGGGGTGTGGAGTTGGTTCGCAAACCGTTACACTGGCAAGAAACAGTCCAAATGCCCATATCACGTCTATTGACATATCTGAAGCTTCAATTGTTGAAGCAAAAAAGAGGGTGGAATCGGAAGGTTTTTCCAATGTTACTTTTCAACAGGGAGATATCTTCGATCTATCTTTTGAAACGGAATCTTTCGACCATGTTTTTGTATGTTTCCTACTTGAGCACCTTCCGAACCCTATTGAAGCTCTTTCCGTCCTAAAGAGATTTATCAAGCCTGGCGGAACCATAACTGTTATCGAAGGCGATCATGGTTCGACTTACTTCTATCCTGATAGCGAAGCTGCTCACAAAGCAATCCAATGTCAGGTTGAGCTTCAAAGAAGAGGTGGTGGCAATGCCAATATAGGCAGAGAGCTATATCCTCTCTTAAACGCAGTAGGTTTCAGCTCTATCCACGTATCTCCACGAATGGTTTATGTTGATTCCAGTAAACCTCAATTAGTCGAAGGTTTTACTAAAAAAACTTTTACTGCAATGATTGAGGGTGTTCGTGCTGCTGCTATTGAAGCGGGAATAATAGACCAACTTACGTTTGATAAAGGTATTAAAGACCTTTACAGGGCCGCAGAGTATGATGGTGTTTTTTGCTATACGTTTTTTAAAGCAATTGCAACAAAAACAATAAGTCGCCGAACCAGCGGTTGAAGGAGGACTGGCAATTCCGCTGCGCTCCTTTGCCAACCTCTTAACCGCAGTGTTAGGGTAGCTGTATAATAATGAAGACACCGCAAGAAGAAGAATATGTTTTTTATAGGTTCGCATCAGGCGATATGGTGAATGCACTTTCATGTTTAAAAAGTATTCAACGCTATAAAAAATATAGCACTCGGCATGCATTTATATTTCAGGCTGTTTTGTCATATTGCCGTCCTTTCAAAAGCAGCAATGGAAAGCATGGAAAGTATAAGCTGTCAAAATCATTTGTTCCAGATGATTATATGGAATTGCACAAAGAGCTTGAGAAGTTTCGTGACAAGGTTTTCGCTCACACGGATCTTAATGTAAGAAGCCCCGTTTTAAAACGGTGGAAGGCTGGGAATATTGATATGTTACCAATACAATTTAAACACTTGTCGCCAAGTATTTTTAATAAGCGGATTGCAGAGATAAATGAATTAGTGACCAAGGTGATGAATCGTATTGACCAACATATTGACATGCTTGGATCATGGTTACCCTAACATCACGCTTGTGTGGGACGGCTCGAAAACTCGCGGCCTGTGAGCTGCGGCGTTATATTTGAAAAAAAATGATGGAAACAACTCTTCTTGAATCAATTGAAAGACGTCTACAAGTTCTCAAAATGGATTTTCAAGATGACTCGTGGCGTAATCCCCTTCCTTCCGGCCCTGGTTGGTATTTCATTGAGACCAACACCCCACCGGAAAGATTTAAGGAAGTCGGTAAACCAAAAGGTGAGCGTCACTACAATATTCCTGAAAAAGCTAAAAAAGCCTCATCATCCCTGGAGCAAGTTGGGGCATGTATTCTGCCATCAGAAAACTCTTTTTATTTCGTTTATTCAGGCGAGGCGAAAAATCTTAAAGCTAGAGCGCGGGAACATGTTTCAGGACATGATAAAACTGGCTGTCTCGCTCTTAAAAACTACCCTTTGTTGCATAAATATGAGTGGAATTTTCATTTCTCTCCGTGTCTTTTCGGCAATGATCCAAATGAGAGCAAGTTAGTAAGGATTTTTGGGGAACAATTGTGGCGGGCAAAATATGGATGGCCAATTCTATGTGGGAAATAAACTTAATCTAAAATATAACCAATCAGTGGAGAGAGACCGGGCTTATACCGCGGCTTTTTAAAAATAATTTTCAAGGTTAACTTATAGTGCTTTTAAACACCTTTTTCTTATAGCATCGCCCGTCCTCTCGCTTCTGCGTTAACTGGCTAATGATCATTAGTAGGATTCAATGACAATATCAAAAGAATGCATAGGCTTAGCTGCCGAATTTGCTGTTGCAAGTGAATTGTGTAAGAGAGGAATATATGCTCAATTGACGTTTGGGAATAAAAAACGGACGGACATCCTTGTTATGACTGAGCATGAAATATTCACAAGAATAGAAGTAAAAGCAAAGCAAGGGGTCACTTGGCCAAATTGCAAAGGAATTTATGGGAATAATGTCTTTCTTGTTTTAGTTGATTTTGCAAACAAGAATGAAGAGGAGCGTCCAGATTTTTATATTATGAACTCCGAGGATTGGCTTGGCTTTATTAAAAATGAAATAACAAGGTTGAAAAGTAAAAATCCAAGGGCAAATATAGAAATAAATTCAGAGAACGTACCTGTTTGGCGAGACCAAGTGAATAAGTATGGGAAACCATACATGGGAATGGGAATAAGTCCAAAAGCAATTCAAGAATACAAAGAAGCCTGGCATAAAATATCAGATCAAATGCCGGCCAGTTAACCTCTGGCTGGAGAGGGACGCGCTAAAAAACGCGCGCCCCTCAGCCAGCCCGTTGGACACGCTGAATAATGGATAAAGAAACGGATCTAGATCGAAGGATTTACCAGGAAGCCGAAAAATTTTTACCTTCGCTTGGTATCAGAGGTGTTACGCGTGAATTGATTAGGCAATATCAGTCACCTGACAGTTTACAGCCTCGTCCGAAGACTATTTCCGGTGTATATCGGAGGCTGTGCGAATCAGCGCAGAATGCAAACATGAAGGCAGGAGTAGTTGGGCGGTCAATTGGTGGCATTCAGGCTCTTGCGCCTGTTTTGTTTCATTTCAATCCAAACCGAACGCTGCAAAAGTATGGACTAGATTGGGAGAGACTTTTGGATCGGATTGTTGACAAAATCAAACCCCGGGGAAAAGTTAGAAGGACATCCCGGAGCATTTGGCCGCAATACTGTCGTTCGATCTTGTCTGGGGCCACCTTTTTAACGCAATTCAAATCGTCTAGTGATTTTTTCGTCTGGGCAGACTTCTTTGATCGGGATGATCGAGCACGCGCAAGCCTTCCCCTCCTTCTTAGTCGAGAGATTGAAGGATTCGGCTTTGCATTAGGGTGCGATTTCTTGAAAGAAATGGGCTATGTTAACTTCCCCAAACCAGACGTTCACCTTCGCGATATCTTCGGGGCGATAGGTCTATGCGAGAAACCGCGGGATGACTATCGCCTTTTCAAATCTATAGTCCGTCTTTCCTCAAGTGCAAAAGTATCTCCTTATAAAGCGGATAAGACATTCTGGCTTTTAGGCAGCGGTTATTTCTACGATGATCCCCATATAGGCAATCTCGGTCGGATAGGCAGCCATAAGGAGGAATTCATCAATCACATCAAGTCGAATGTTTTATTGTAATTGTCTAACATCCACTTTCACAACGATGCCTTAAAAAACGGGCGCGTGTGAAGCGGTGCGTTATATGCACGGGTAATGTGAATTGTTTAATCACGAATACTTTGACGTAGGCCTAATAATATCAATATCTTAAACCATCTACCCCCTGTAAGTTATAGGTTCTCTTTTTTTCAGTTCATCCATCCACAAATCCAAAAGGCCCATGCTGAT
>JAFDHL010000240.1 GCA_019308785.1 Deltaproteobacteria bacterium | reverse complement strand
CACCCAGTTATAAAGCCGATTACACGCCACCAGGTCGTAAATCGTCGACACCCCAAAACTGTCATAGGCGCCCGGCATCTCGCCTGGTGAATAGACGGAGTAAATATTCGGTTCAACAAGCCAGAGACTCACATCTTTTGAAATTATTGCTGATAGTATCTGAGCATCTATCATATTAAAAGTTTTCCTCAAACAGCCCAATGCGGAGTTGAGCGCAACTCGCAATTCGCCCCATCTGCATTATTGTCTCGGAACAATATTCAACAGATTTCTTGTTTCGTAAGTTGTTTTAGAATCAACGTCCCGCTTTATTGGACCCGCATGCGGGTTGTTGTGGGGGCTGGTGGAGAAAAACCCGCGGCTACCCGATTATACAACAAACTTTAAATCTTCCTTTTATTAAATATTGCCCCATCGTCAGTTAATAAAATTTGGCCTTGTAAAATACGATTCTTCATAGGCGGATCATTTAAAATTTTTTTTGCAAGAGAAACACTTTGTTGAAAGACTTCATCAACATTGCTGTCTGGATCAGTCATGAATTCTTCATCGTCTGTGTTAAATTCAATCCGTGGATTTCTTTCATTTTTCTTTCTTTGCCTATCAAAAGCTACAGAGATAACAGGCTCAAACTGAACTTCAAATCTGTTAGATATGAATTCTTTTGTGATTAGATTTTCCAGCTTTTCCAGACGATCCTTATAGGTCTTTTGATTTGAACCATCCATATTCTTCTCCTTTGTATAACGGCGCTCTTCAGCGGGCGCAGTTTTTTGCGATCCGCTGCAAGAGCATAGGTTAAGTTTCACCTAAATTCTGTAAGCCTCTAATCCTTTTTTCGATAGATTCCTTCAATTCCTTCAAATTCCTGAAAAATAGTACTGGGTAATCCTTCAGATCGAATTCTATCTTAGTTCCCTGTCTTGCAAAGTAAATAGGTATCTTACCAATGCCATGTGCGTAACCAGCCTCAAAAAAGACGTTGGGCTTTGATTTGGTTAAATCTACAATTACATATTCGGCTCTCTGGATTGATTCGAGTATTCTATCAGTTATACGTTCATTTGATTGAGGCTCGTCTATTCGCTCTGCATGCACGCCGCATATATTGGCTGCTTCTTTAACCGCCTCAAGTACATCCACAAGTGCGTGATCTTCTGAGTCCATTGGCATTGCAATAAAAGCATATCCTTGCTTTACGCTAAAGGTTGTCGGTTTGTCAGCCTTTAATGTAGTGATTGTTTCAGCCAAAGGCGAATCGAGCAAAGTTAGCGCACCAATAAGAAGTTGGCGTATCCTATGTACGAGAATAGATTTACTATGCCATTCTTTTGATTCTTCTTTGATTTCAGTATAGTTTTTATGGAGGTCTGCAAAAACGGATGAATTGGAGACAGATAGCTGATTAAGAATGGCCTTTGCTTCTACCTCCCAACTGACGAGGCTGTCGAAATCAAGATTTTCGTCAGTGACGCATCCATAATTTCGCTGTTCGTCAAAACGACTAATGGATGGTGCTACTACACTGGCCTCATCTATTAGGCGCTTAATCAGCACCTTTACATTATCCTTGTCCACCTCTTAAATCTCCTTAAACTTAACGATCGCCATAACCCGCGGTGGGCGAGCGTGGACGCCAGTCCGATGTGAGCCCGACGCCCACCGACGTTCATGGCGTTGTTAGCTGTCAACCTTCGGAGTGATTCTCCAGAACCGAGTGTCATCATCGTCCTTGTGTTCGAGATCAGTGAAGGCTTTTTCTAGCGCGACTGCCGCTTCTGCAGCATCTGCTCCGGTTCTTAGGATCATTTCCCATGCAGCCCGTGAATATGCGGCAGTTACATACGCGACAAGTTTCTTCAAGATTTTCGTAGGCGGCGTCGGGGCCTTTACTATGCCGCCTGGGGTTGGCCCTGAGACGGTCGCGAAGGTAAGCTGCATTACTGTGTTTACATCAGCATGGGCTACTCCTGAGAGGATTCGATACAGCGATTCGCTGCCGAGAAGTTGCCTGGCAAGTATCACCTTTTTCGGTACACGCTCGGCTATCCCGATCCTCTCTCCGTTCTTGTTTTCTACTCTTGTCAATCCAATCTCGTTCGCGACACTCTCTACTTTGTCAATTCTCGCGCTAATCTCACGCACCTTCTCATCATCGCTTGCATCCTGAGCTAGGATTTGTTGCGCGCGTAGAGTTTCATATCGGAGCGCGAGACTCCTTCCGATGCGAGTCGTCACATCCAGACTCCGATCGAGTAGCCATACTGCAAGAGCTGATGCTTCGAGGGAGGCCCTTGCTAGCACCCACGGCGAAATGGCATATGCACCCTCGGCCACCAGATCGTCGAGAGCAAGAAGATTGTCTCTACCTGCTTCAACTAGGATGTGGGCGTGCGAATCTAAGGTGCGTACAGACTCCTCACGCTTGAAGGACTTCCGCTCAATATCTGTCGGTGATTCATTCGCTGGTTCGATTGCTACCGGCTCTCGAACCTTGTACAGCTCTCGGAGCAATCGGTGAGTCGGTGTCTCGTCACTTGTGTTCACAGCTCTTCCCTGCACAGCTAATGTATTTCTCACCTGCCGGTGTGGAGCGTAGAGGAACACTGGTCTGGTTTAGAAAATTGTTAGGCATCTTTATAGTAATCTCTTAGAACCCTTAAAAGATCGTGAACATCGCCAGGACAACTACTATCTGTAAAATCAAGAGGTCCAAGGCCTATTGCGCGTCCTACTGCGTCACAATATTTTTGAATATTCTCAAGAAAGACCTCGAGCTCCTCTTCCGTTGTAGCGCCAAGAACATTCCTACTGATTTGATGGTCCCTATCAAGATGTGCAAGCCGTTTATTTCGAGCTGGTACAATCTTTTTTCCGTATTCTATCAACGCATCAGATATACAAGAAATTTCTTGACACATAAGCCCTTCGTTCTCTAACTGAGAATTAATAAGATCGATGGAAATATTCTCTAAAACTGTACCTTTGCGCTTTGTTACCGCTGGGTCCACCAACTTGCATACCTGCAAAATCCAATCTCTCTGCATGATTTCAGCTATATCGTTAAAAAATGTCGATGCAGCTTTTATCAATAGATCATCAGAGCCAGAAAAAAACAAATCGTTATATGTGTTATAATCCCGCCGAATGATTATGCAATGATCTCTTAGCATTACAAAATCATTTTGAAGTTTCGTTTTTCCCATGGTTCTTGCCTAATGACTTGGAGTGAAGCGCCTGGCCGTCAGAGTCCTGCGACTGCCCAAGACCATGTAGTGCCAAAGGGTTCGCCCATAGGAACGCCATAGTACTGTTTCGCTCCATCATGTAATTCGCCAAGAAGTTTCTTTACATCCTCCAGTGCATGCTTCGCCTTTGTTTTTGAGACACGCTTACTGAGTTCGTGTCGGTATTCGGTAGGAAAGCCTGTCTTTTTCGAGAATCTTGCTGTCCGCTGGCCAAACTCAGGACGTGAGTGCGCAACGAAATTACGAAGCTCTGCAAGACGAATGATTGTCAAGTGGGGTCGGCGAGTCTTTGGAGGTGGGTCTTGTATCGTAATTTTCATCAGAAAATGATATTTGCCGAGCGTGCCGTCGTATGGCTTTCGAGTGAAAAAATGTCGCTCATCCTTCCAGACCTCCGGCGCGATGAGTTCGCCAAGGTAATTGAGATATCCCTCGAACGAAAAATACGCCATGACCATTGAAGTCAGATTGAAAAGGAAAGCGTCCTTGTGCCTTTGTTGCCCGAGGGACAGGTTTCTCTCAGCGCAGAACCATAGAATTCTGTGATTCAGTACACCATATGTCTGTTTCATATTTTCTTTTCACTGTGTACAAATGCCTTATAAGTGTTCAGTTACTCTACCCGGTCCACCAGTGCATAAATGCGGTGCTACCACTACGACCAAGATCGGAAGCAAGCGTTGCACTAGCCTTCTGCCATACTTGTGGTTCGGAATCGCTGGTCGGTTCACCCAGCGTAACGCGCGCTGCCTGACGGACATCGGACACGAACTGGCGAGCAGTGATGTTGTTTTGGATGACCTGACAGATGACGTAACGAAGTCGACCGCCGTTGAATATGGCATAGCACGACGTGCCATTCATCATGTCTGCTCCCATGGACGTGTCGAGGATCGCCGCTGCTTTTACGTCGCCATTGAATGCTGTGATTGTGGGATTCTTGGCGAAGAAGATAACGTCGCCGGGCATCTTTTGGATCGGTAGGAACGCACGAGAGAACAGGCCCATCTTCTTAAACCCAGCGCCCGAAAGCTTTGACTGGTCTTGCGACATCCCGAGTACAAGTGACTCACCGTTGATTTCGAGTTCTATGTTCATGTTGACCTTTTTTCGCCGAACCATTAAGTGTTAAGAAATAAATCAATGATATTAGCTATTATTTGGTTAATTCTTGATTTATTTTATGTATCATTATTTCATAATTGCACATGAATAGCCAAGAATTTAATAACCACAAGCTGGATAAAACGGTTCATCCTTTTTCGCGATAAAAAACATACCAAGGAGATTGGTGAGCCAGATGTTTAGGTTTTTTCGTATGCCTCCCTTGCTTCTTCTTCAAGGTCTTGTGCCTGGTGCTTATATCTGGGAGAGAAATGGAATAACCGGAATTGCCGGACCCCCGCTTTTTTCGCAATTTCCCCGGCTTCTTTAGCTGTC
>JAFDHL010000239.1 GCA_019308785.1 Deltaproteobacteria bacterium | reverse complement strand
GAACGTAGTTATTATCGGCGGGGGTTTTGCCTTTACCACATTAAGATCGAGCATCATCTATATGCTTGATCCGGAGAACAGAACTAAATTTAATGACATTACCGTGGTATACGGGGCCAGGAGTCCCGGCCTGTTGCTTTACCGCGACGAGCTGGCCGAGTGGGAAAAGCGGGATGATATCGACATGCATATCACGGTGGATGGCACGGATGATCCTGACTGGAAATACAACGTTGGGTTTGTACCAACTATTACGGAACAGAAGATCACCAGCTCTGAGAATGCCATAGCCATTGTATGCGGCCCGCCTATCATGATCAAGTTTACACAGCCTGTTCTGGAGAAGTTAGGATTTCCTCCCGATAGAATCATCCTTTCCCTCGAGATGCGTATGAAGTGTGCTATCGGTATCTGCGGCCGGTGTAATATCGGTGACCAGTACGTGTGTAAGGACGGCCCTGTCTTCTCTTTAGCTAAACTTAAAAATATGCCGGGGGAATATTGATGGACTCGTAAAAAGTCGAAAAGTACGTCATTGGCAATCCCATTGGCTGTAACAGCTTGAAATCAGGAGATTGCTTCGTCCTCCCGCCTCCGCGGGAGTCCTCGCAATGACAGGTGAAACGACTTTTTACGAGGTTATCAATATTGATGCGCCCAAAAATATACCCAACTTGTTAAACCCAGGGCATGGGAATACTTTTGAACATTACCAATCGATTTGGGAAGATATGACGGTGACGTCTAAGGAGGATTCTTTGGCGGGATATTTGTGCGATGCTGGACGCATCACACGGCTGGAATCACAGTGTGAAAACAAGGAGCAGGAATACCTAATCGTCACTTCCGGTCTCTATCAACTCATCATACAGCGACTTTATATCGTCTAACAATCTTTTTAAAGAATATTGCTTTACAGCAAAATCTGTTGAATTCCTAACCATCTGGGCACATATCTCTCTGTTTTCCTGTATAAACAGCAGGGCGTCCGCGAACGTTTTTGCATCTCCGGGAGGCACAAGGATTCCGTTTCTTGCTAACTCAAAGCCACCGCGTATTCCTCTTTTTGATCCCCCAAGCAGATCCCGCACGCCTCCCACATCTGTAGCAACGACAGGCTTTCCTGAAGCCATAGCCTCTATTAGAGTTACCGGTGTACCTTCATTTTTCGAAGTAAGAACCACTGCATCAAGTGCTCCATAGATGGGAGGCATATCTCTTTGCCACCCCACGAAAATAACTTGATCCCGAACACCCAGATCCAAAGCTTCATCGATTAATTCTGCTCTGAGTTCCCCGTCACCCACAATGAGAAATCTGAAAGGGTCACCCTTACCTTGATCATTTAAGCATTTTAATGCCTGCAGGAGCAAACTATGGTTTTTTACCGGGGTCAGCCTGCCTATAGCACCAACAAGAAAAGCTTCACAGGGCTCATGGGATATATATTTCTGTCTCATAATCTTCCGGTATTTTTCGCAGTCACTGAAACCGCCCGTTTCACAACCCTGAAACGATCACAGATATCTATTTTTTGAAGGGCACTTATTACGACAATTCTATCCGTAAACTTTGCCAGAAGCCTCTCAATCTGAATAAAGACAAATGTTTTAAGCAAACTGAAATAACCGTGAAACACATGACCATGGAAGGTGTGAACTACCTTGATTTTACCTTTACCCCCAAAACCCAGGTTCATGCTAAAAGCGGCAAAGCGACCTAATGTCCCCGCCTTAGCCGTGTGTGTATGGATGATATGAGGTTTAAATCGTTTGATTATTCTTCTTATGGCCAAAAATGCTTTCCAATCATCAACCACGGAAATCTCTCTTCCCAGTTCCGGAATAACAAATGGCTGAATATTCTTCTCTCTGGCCAGATAGGTCATATCTCCTTCATGAGGGCTGACATTGCCACAAACAAGCATGGACTGGTAACTATCCGAAGAAAGTTCACTGGTCAAAGAAATGGCCTGTATAGCCGGCCCGCCCACATTGAGGCGGGCAATTATTCGAAGAATTCGGATGGTTTTTTTTTGAAGTTCCTGATACATGGGCTAAAGCTTGACCTCAGCCGCGCTACATAAAATCACGCAGTGACTTTATGTCTCCACACGCATTATAAGATAGGAACCAAAAAAGAAAAAAGCCACATTTGCAAACCACGCAGAAAGAATCGGTGGCAAAACGCCGGATAAACCAAGGGATCGAGTAAAGCCAAAAACAACCAAATAAAAAAAGCAGGCCGCTATTCCAAGGGAAACGGCCAACGGGGTTCCGCCCTTTTTCAGACCCAGGGCTATGGGGATTCCGATAAGAATCATCACAAGATTTATCATGGGAAAAGCCAGCTTGATATTCATATCGACCAGATATCTCGTAGCATCATAGCCTTCCAGCCGAATCCTTTCCGCATATTGTTTCAATTGCCAGTAGCTCATTTCCTCCGGTCGAATCACGGTCCTGAAAAAGGCATCAGGTCCTTCGGGAATTTTCAGATGAACCTCATCGAATTTCGACAGGTCAAAGCCACTCCCACTTACGGCATTCTGAATAATACCTTTCCGGATTTTCCATATACGTCCCGTCCAGATCCCTTCTCGTGCATCAATTCTCTTGATTAACCGAAAAGAATCATCAAAAAAATAGAAAGTCATGTCTTCCATGATCTCCTTCTCGGGATCAAAAGCCCTGATCCAATAGATGGAATCTTTACTTTTATACCAGATATGATCTTGCCTGTAGAAAGACGTCTGAATCCTTTTGTTCACTTCAATGTTCCATATCTCATTACTCCTTGAACTGGTGAAGGGGACGACTAACTCGGAGAACAGAAAAACAGTAATAGAGATTAAAACAGAGACAAGAATAATCGGCTTGGAAAGTTGGACAACACTTAGGCCGCATGCCTTCATCGCAGTTATCTCGTTATGCTTTTTCAAGAGACAGAACATTACAACAACAGACAGCACTGCTGCCACTGGCACCATCTGAACCATAACATAGGGGGTTTTATAGATAAAATAGGCCAGCATTGGACCCATTGGGACATTTGCCTGAACAAAATTGTCAATTTTCTGGGTAAAATCCACAATTAAATAAATGAACACAAGAGCAAACAGGAAGATGCCCAAATATTTTAAGATTTCTTTAGAAAAATATTGTCCTAATATTCCCATTCGTTGGCAACCAAGTTACTGACGCCTCGCTTTTAAGGAAAAAGCTGACAAAAAGTTGATGGAACGCTCATTTGCGACACGTCGTAATAGATAAATGCAGGAAATGAATAAAAAGATGTCTGGAATCCAAATACCAACTGTCGGCGATATGTTTCCCGTTTCACAAATACTCTTCATGCCCGCAAGGCACATGTAGTAAATGAGAAAAACGACCAGACTTATCCATATGCCTGCAGAACGTCCCCGTGCCCTAATCTGAACTCCGAGCGGGACACCAATGATGCCCATTAAAAATACTGCTATTGGAATGGAAAACTTTTCCAGGAGTTCTATCATCATCTCATTGTATTTCAGCTCACCCTTTGGTTCAATATTCATCTGTTTTATTAATTCACCCACCGATAGTTCCTTGGGAGCCTTTTTTCTGGACGCAAGGGCACTCATAATATCCTTCAACCCAATATTCATTTTATATGTATTAAATTTTATGGATCTAGCCGAATTAAGATTTTTCTCAACCGTAGAAATGGCACCTCTTAAGAAATGCAGTGTAATAATTCTTTGTTGAGGATATGATAAAATCCTTCCCTCTTCAGCGATAATAGTGTTTGTAATCTTTGCATCACGCCGATCTACCACAAAAACATCCTTCATCACCCTGTCTCGAGTAGAATAACTATTCACATAAAACACCACGCCGTTAAACGGTTCGCAGAAAATTCGCTCCTTGATCCCCAGATCAGCTTTTGATTCCGCTATCTGGAAAATCACATCCTTAAAAGACCTGTTTCCCCAGGGCACTGCTATTATGCCGATTGACAGTGAAATCAACAGAGCAAAAAATGATAGTATCACAACAGGCGGTAGCATCTGATAAAGACTGATGCCGCATGACTTCAATGAAATAATCTCGCTATCTGAAGATAGCCGTAAAAAGGCCACCACAACAGCCATAAGGCTAACAGCAGGCAGAGCAAACATTACGATGTCGGGTATCAGATAAACAAGCATTCTACCAACATACCCGGCATTAACTCCCCGATTTACAATTAACTCCATAATCGACAGCATCTTGGTAGCCACGATTATAAATACTGAAACAAAGAGGCTGGCCAAAAACGTAGGCCATATTTCACGAACAATATATTTATAAAGGGTGACTTTCAATGAGAATACCAGTACAAATTACAAAATCGGTTCGCGATTTTTACAAAGTTCCGTCCAGCCACTTTTCCCGCCACATTTCCCACATCAGAAGAGCCCATATACGATATTGGTGATTGATCTTGCCGGAAAGGTGTTCCCGAATCTTTTGCTCCACCATATTATGATCGAATAAACCTTCCCTTTTCACACGTTCGGGAGAAAGATAATCTAAAAGCAATTCTTTCAGTTCATTGCGAAACCATTTGTCGATGGGAACGCCAAACCCCATTTTGGGTCTCTCAAACAGCCTTGCTGGCACGTACCGGGCAAGAAGTTTTTTCAAGATGTACTTTCCTTCACCATTTCTGCATTTCAAATCTCCTGGAAGACCTGCTGTGTACTCCATAACCCTATGATCCAATAGCGGCACGCGAACTTCTAAGCTCACGGCCATGCTGGCCCGGTCAACTTTTGTCAGCATTGCGTCCGGGAGATAGGTCATCTGATCGACCCTCATGAACCTCGAGAGAATGGGCAACCCTTCACTCCTTTGAAATGTCTGCTCAAAGACACTCTCCGGTAATCCATTGCCGGTCAATAGAGGGAGTTCGTTCAAAGGCCAGAGGCAAATAGTGGTTCTGTAAAGGTCCAGCAGGGAATCCACCTCCATCATGGCAACGAACTTTTGCCACTTGTCCGGGAAATTGGCAACCTGAAACCGTTGAGGCGCAAACCGGGATAAAACAGGATAAGCCTTCTCCACGCAACCGTGCGGGATGTGCCCTGTCGTGTATGACAATAGTTTTCTCACCTGGTAAGGCAGCCGCTGAAAACGGGTATGCATCTCCTTAGTGCTCCAATAGCGGACATACCCGCAGAATTGTTCGTCTCCCCCATCCCCGGACAGAGCGACTGTCACATGAGAACGGGCAAGACGGGAAACTAAAAAAGTGGGAATAGCCGAGGAATCCGCAAAAGGCTCGTCATAAATTTCCGCAAGCTTGGGGATAACCTCCATTGCTTCTTTGGGGGTGACGTAAAGCTCTGTGTGATCCGTTCCCAAATGTCTGGCTACCTTATAGGCCCAGGGTGCTTCATTGTATTTTTGGTCTTCAAATCCAATGCTGAACGTGCGCACTGGCGACGTGTTGACCTTCTGCATCAGGGCCACCACCATCGAAGAATCAATCCCCCCGCTGAGCAGGGCCCCTAATGGCACGTCACTGACAAGCCTGTCAGAAACCGCCCGTGTCAGCAGGCGGTCCAATTCCTCTAAGACATCCTCCTCCTGGATATCCGTTTTTCTTGAACCAGAGCCGCTTTCCGGGAGTTGCCAGTAAGGACGGATCTGGAGATCCCCTCGGTCAAGAACTCCGTAGTGGCCGGGGAGAAGCTTGAAGGTGTCTTTGAAAATAGTCCTTGGGGCCGGAATATACTGGTAGTGTAAAAACAGAGAAACAGCATCAAAGTCCAAATTCCTTGGGAAGTCTTTTAAGGACATAAGGGCCTTGAGTTCCGATGCAAATAGAAGGGTTCCTCTGTTAAAATGATAATAAAGAGGCTTAATTCCCAACCGATCCCTGGCAAAAAAAAGCCGGTTTTCACGGCCATCCCACAGGGCGAAGGCAAACATGCCCACGAAATGTTTCAGGCAATCAATCCCCCATTGGATATAGGCATTGAGGACCACTTCCGTATCTGTGGCACTACGGAAATGATGTCCATATCCCTCTAATCTCTTGCGGATTTCTTTGAAGTTATAGATCTCACCATTATACGCGATTAGCACCTTTCCATCGTCACTTGCCATGGGCTGGCGTCCTGAAGCAGAAAGGTCTAATACAGCCAGTCGCCTATGCCC
>JAFDHL010000238.1 GCA_019308785.1 Deltaproteobacteria bacterium | reverse complement strand
TTCAGTGTATACATTATTTTTGTCAAAAAAATATCCGCAACCATTTGAAATTTATCGGTTTACGGATTGTGCTTTACTAAAATTTTCTGATATTATAGTAAACTTACGCTAGGGTGAGCGAGCAGATGAATGAAATATTCCTGGAAATGATCGGTGCAGATCCTGAACAATTCGCGATTATCAAGCGCGCTGAGATTAGCAAAGAATTTGATATCATTGTCTATGGACCACTAGGCAAGACACTTAATCCTGAACGTGATCTTAATGGTGCATCCAGACGGGCTCTCACCTTAGCATTTATCTTAGCTCTCACCTTAGTTAGTGAAGTGGAAGCTCCGAATGTCATCGACACCCCTCTTGGCATGATGAGTGGCTATGTAAAACGCTCTGTTCTGAGGACAGCGATTCAAAAAAGCGCACAACTCATACTGTTTCTTACCCATGATGAGATCTCAGGGTGCGAAGAGATACTCGACGAAGCAGCCGGAGTCGTCGTCACTCTCACAAACCCTGCTCATTACCCAAAAATGCTGGTGAATGACCCTCATTTCACAGAACAGACAATCCTGGCCTGCGATTGCACGCATAGAGATGAATGTCAGCTTTGCCAGCGTCGTGTCGATGCAGAAGCCGACGTTGAAGTATCTATATAGGAGGCTAAGATGGCTGAGCGTTACTATAATCCATTTCAAGGAATGGATATCAGCGTGCCTGTCGAATTCCGAGATACTTTTGCACGATATTGCAGGACCGGTGGACAGGGAAGCATCGATAATAGTCCTTTTCCACGGATGGTAGATCTATGGTTCTTATCGGTCTGCATAGCTGTAAGGCAGAACCTGGAACCCGCTGATCGCGGAAAAAGCGAAACCTATAAAATCATCGAAGGGTCAATATTCGGGAATGACCCCTTGCGGATACATTCGCTGATGCTGATCGCCATAAAAATGGAAGGTAATGTCGAAATCGTATCTGAGCCGCGACGCGTGATGGCTTTAGCCAATGGATTAGCTGTAGAGGGTCTGCCTAAGGTCACCGAAATGCTTCAAGATGGGGATGCCGAACCTATCTGGAATCTGTCTGATGCCTTGGATGAAATCATACGGAAAGGGTAAAATTGTATAGATTATTGGCATTTGATTATTTCTACAGCTTTGGTTTGAACCTATAAATATCAAATTTGTTGGTAAGGATGTTATATTGATGCCTATTGTTGACATAATTCAAGAACAAGATGAAATGAAGGCACATGAACATGATTTCATCCTATGGCCTCGCCAATGGAAAAAATATCTCGACACTCACAATTGGAAAATCTACAGACTTGATGCAATGGAGAAAGACCGTATTCCAAATAGATCAGGAGTGTATTCTCTGTTGGTCCAGCCAGGGATTGCAAACCACCCTGCATGTTCTTATTTGATGTATGTTGGAAAAACGACATCCCTCCGTAGCAGATTTATGGATTATCTTAACGAAAGAAAACGTGAGACTGGCAGGCCGAAAATTTACAGCGGAGCTACGGGACGTTGTTGACTAGGTTGACAAACTCCCGATGCTCATTCACGTCAGCCCTAAGTCACCTTCACACAATCATCAGAGAATTCCATCAAAATAAAAAAACCCCAGTCTCGATCGCAATGAAACAAATAAATTCACATCTTAATCTTATCGTTTTCTTTTATCAAATCTTTCCACAATTTCTATTATTTCAACTTACCATAACTAAGCCTTACAAATGAAATCTTATAAGGTATTGTAGCATTATTCACTATCCTGGTCACCTTGGTCTCCCGCTTGCTGTTTCTCTTCAATCAACCGTCGCTCCCGCTCCAGCTCGCGCTGTAGTTCTTCCTCCGTAGGCAGATAGAGCATGTACTTGGATGCAAAGAGCTGTTTGCTGTCGTTGAGCACGGAGTATCGGGCGATGGCCTCGTTCTTTTCGGAGCAGAGAATCAACCCGATAGTGGGGTTGTCGCCTTCCACTTTGCCATGTTCTTCGTACATGCGGACATAGCCGTCCATCTGGCCGATATCCTGATGGGTCAGTTTGCCTATTTTAAGGTCTATCAGGAGGAAACACTTGAGGATAAAGTTGTAGAAGACCAAGTCGACATAGAAATCCTCATCTCCAAATCGCATCTGTTTCTGGCGGGCGACAAAGGAAAACCCCTTGCCGAGTTCAAGCAGGAAATGCTGCAGGTTGTCGATGATTGCCTGCTCCAAATCAGATTCATGAAACTTCGCAGTATCCGGCAAATCAAGGAATTCCAGCACATACGGATCTTTCAGTACATCCACCTGCTTAAAAACGCCGTCTTTCTCAGCCCTGTCTTCAAGCAACATCCCCTTCTTGTCTTTACTCATAAGCAGACGCTCATAGAAGAGCGAATGAATCTGTCTTTCCAATTGCCGCTTGTTCCAGCCGCATTCAGCGGTTTCTGTTTCATAGAATTCCCGCGCTTCCTTCTTATCAACACGCATCAGTGCACGGTAATGGGACCAGCTGAGGTTAGGATGAAAGCCTATGAGGGATAGCCCGTCTTTTGTTTCTCCTTTTCCGGGCACACTCAATTCGCTACCCATTGGGTAGCGTTTTCGTTCTAACGTCAATTCGCTACCCAATGGGTAGCGAATTTTAGGCTTGCGATTCTGGAACATTACGTAGAATTTCCTGAAATTCCTAAGATTAGGAACTGAAAAGCCTTTTCCGTAGCGTCCTGTAAGCCGGTTTGACAAATCCTCAATCACACGTTTGCCGTATTCCGCTCGTTCCTCGCCTTTTTGTAGCTCCTTTACGATTTCCCGGCCAATCAACCAATAGGCTACAACCGTGTTGCTGTTGACCGCCCGTACAACATTGCTGCGTGCCTGTTCCAAAATGGCGACAATTCGGTCAAACAGAGCGCTATCATTCATTTTTAATTCGTGCTTATCCGTGTTCATTCGTGCTGTTCGTTCCCCAATTTGCGTTCATTCGTGTCTATTCGCGGTTCCTATTCCAATACAATCCTTACTTTCCTGGGCTCCTTGCCCTTGGTGAGCTGATCCAGGTGAGCTACGGGACGTTGTTGACCCCGATTAGATATCAAAACTAAAATCATTTAATTGGGCAGGCTAGTGTCGTGTCTCTGAAATATATTGACAAAGTCTTTTAATTTTTTCAAAGATTGAATCGGCTGTTGCCGTCCAAATAAACGGTTGAGTTTTTCTGTTATAGTGCTGCACAAACTGATCGATCTTCGAGGTTAGATCTTTGACACTTCTAAAGGTTCCTCGACGAATAGCCTTTTGGGTGATGATGTTAAACCAGATCTCTACCTGATTAAGCCAGGAAGCATACGTTGGCGTATAATGAACCTGATAGCGCGGATGAGCGGCAAGCCATCGTTTAATTTTATGATGCTTATGGGTAGCGTAGTTGTCCACTACCAGATGAATGTCAAGATCCTTAGGGACATTGGCTTCAATCAGCTTGAGAAATTGGAGATATTCTTGATGGCGATGGCGGCGTTTACAACAAGTGAGGACCTTGCCCGTAGCAATGTCCAAAGCCGCAAACAGCGTAGTGGTACCATGGCGGACATAATCATGAGTGACCCCTTCAACATAGCCGAGTCCCATAGGTAATAGGGGTTGAGTTCGATCTAAGGCCTGCACTTGACTTTTTTCGTCCACGCATAACACCATTGCCTTATCAGGAGGATTTAAATACAGGCCCACAATGTCGCGTACTTTTTCAACGAAGAACGGGTCTGTAGATAGTTTGAAATGGCGTTGGCGGTGAGGCTGAAGAGCAAAGGCTTTCCAAATACGATGGACGGTGGGCCGTGACAGCTTAGCCTCTTCCGCAATTGAACGAACCGTCCAGTGCGTGCCGTCTTTGGGTTTGGTGTTGAGGGTTTTACGGATCAGAGTAGCCACCTCCTCATCCGAAATAGATCGAGGTCTGCCAGGTCGTAACTCGTCATGAAGACCTGTAAGCCCCTGCTGGATATAGCGCTTACGCCATTTACATACGCTCTGTGTACTTAGGCCGATGTTTTCAGCAATCTCACGGTTTGTGGCTCCTTCGGCTGCCAATAAAACGATTCGGGCCCGTGTGACTAAACCGTATGGCAGTGAACGAGAGCGAATTAGTGATGTCAATTGTTCATGCTCCTGGTCAGAAAGAATAATTGGTGCTTTAGGTCGTCCGGTTCTCATGGGCTTCCTCCTTGTTTTAATAGGATAAGCCCATATTAGAATAACCTTATTAATTAATCAACTTATTTATGAGACAAAACACTAGGTTGACAAACCCCCGATGCTCATTCACGTCAGCCCTAAGTCACCTTCACACAATCATCAGTGGTCTGGGCTCGGACCAATAAAGTTGTCAGGCCTCCATCTATTTTGAAAACTTAGAGAAAATTAACTAAAATTAGCTATTTAGTCAAGGATTTTTGGATAACAGGAAATCTGATGTGAACTGTATCATACACTTTTGACAGATACGGTCAAAGTTCAAAGAGTTATTCAAGAAAAAGAAAAAGGAAGCTACTTGATCTAAATAGGGTTTTATCTGTAGTCCCGCAAAAGCTATCAGCTGGATACCTGGTTTGGGTCAACATTGCACAATTGTGTTCAGGACTTAAGAGGCGGGATTACTGATAAAACAGAGATGAACGAAGCCGCGGGTTAGTTTATCTGGCTGGTCTTATTATATGGGGATTGTAAAATCTAGATTGAGTTTTTGAAATAAGGACGAAACAGAACCTCTAAGAGTTTTTCCAAAATAGACAGAGCACTTTTTTCCTTTTTTTGAGATTAAGGGTGCCTTTTGGATGAAAATTGCTTCTCGTATTCATAACAACCCAATACCAATCTGTTTTTTGGCCGCACTGATCCTCTCACTTTTAGCTAAGCCAAAAGCGGTATAGCCCATCCAGGGCAGCAACTTTCGGATAAGCCCCTTATTCGAGCCGAGGCAATTTAAAGGTTACGCCATTTCCCGTTAATTTGGCGGTCGAATGATGTCCTTTGCGCAGATACCGGTGTACTTGGTTATTTCACCTATGACCTGCATTTTGCCTTTTCCGCAGCAGGGGCACAGGTTGATATCGTTGCCGGTCAGCGATAGCATCATTTCTTCAACCGATTTTTCGGCGGTTTTTCCGATCTGTGGTAGAGCGTGGAGCTGACGGATTTTTGCCAAATTTTTTCTTTTATTGCGATTTGCCAGGAAACCATAGTGCCGGATTTTGACAAATCCACTGGGCAATGCATGGAGCAAAAAACGTCTGATAAACTC
>JAFDHL010000237.1 GCA_019308785.1 Deltaproteobacteria bacterium | reverse complement strand
AGAAGAGGAAGAAGCTGGATATTTGTTGGTCTTCGATAGATTGGAGGTTTAGTTCTGATGGTATTCCAAAAAACTCAATAGGGATCAGAAATTAACTGGAGTGAACCCCACTTGCCATAAAATATAGCTGGCAAATTCTCAAGATTTTCGAAAGATACGCCCCAAAATGATGCGGCTTCTAAAGTTTTTCCGTAATCTGCCGACATTATTAGACAGATACTTACCTGAAATAAAGATAACAAACTATGGAACAAGAGATTCTAATAGCCCAAAAATATGAATCAATCAGTATTGCTGCCGGCCGTATTGTCCATGACTTCAACAACATCTTAACCGCTATTTTTGGTAATGTTACCCTTGCAAAGATGTATGTAAAACCCGGAGAAAAGGCCTTTGAAAAATTGACTCAGGCAGAAAAAGAGTTTCTTCGAGCAAAGAATTTGACCCGGCAAATGCTCAACTTAACCGATAAAGGCGAACTTCCGGTTAAAAAAACTGTTTGTGTCACAAAATTATTAGGAAATTCATCCGGACTTGCCCTGACAGACTCCAATGTCCGGTGCGAATATTCCCTGCCTGATGATCTCTTACCGGTTGAAGTTGATGAAGGACAAATCAATCAGGTTATTAATAATCTGATTATCAATGCTGATCAGGCCATGCCGGAAGGCGGGACAATCAGGTTGATGGCGGAAAATATCACTGTTGGCCCGGAAAACAGTTCCACTATGAAGCAAGGAAAATACGTGAAGATAACCATAAAAGATGAAGGAACTGGCATCCCGAAAGGAGACCTCCCCAAGATATTTGACCCGTATTTCACAACCAAAACAAAAGAAAGCGGGCTTGGGCTTGCAACCGCCTATTCCATCATCAAAAAACATGACGGCTACATTACCGTAGAATCCGAACTGGATGCTGGAACAACCTTTTATATTTATCTTCCCGCTTCTGAAAATGGAAGTGTATCACAAAAGGATGAGGAAGGAAAAACGCTCGGCGGCAAGGGAAAAATCCTGGTAATGGATGATGAGAAGGCGATCAGAGACCTTTCCGCCGAGATGCTTGAGTCCATTGGGTATGAGGTGGCCCTTGCCAGGGACGGAGCAGAAGCAATAGAAATTTACAAACTGGCTAAAGACTCCGGAAATCCTTTTAATGTTGTGATCATGGATTTAACCGTACCAGGCGGCATGGGAGGCAGAGAGGCTGTTGAAAAACTGCGTGAGATTGATCCCGGAGTTAAGGCGGTTGTTTCGAGCGGTTACACCAACGATCCGGTAATGGTTGATTTCAAGAAATATGGATTCAGTGGTGTTATCGCCAAACCCTATAAATTTGCGGAACTCAGTGAAGTATTACACAAAACAATTACAAAAACAGGGAAGCATCCTGTCTCAATATCTGAATTAATCCCCTCTCACTCCGCAAAACAGATGGCAGACATTCAGCGCGAGGCAATCAACTAAAACGCTGCTTTTGCATCCTCCACTGTATTTTCAATTGTGATTTCACTGGTTTCTGCAAATTCCTTCAGTTCATCACTCATAGAGGGAGTACCGACTACCCGGATGTAGATCTTTGACTTCTGGCAGTTTTGGGTTACCAATATAATCAGCTTGATCAAAGACATGTTAGTTTCCGCTACTTTGCTTAGATCCAGGATTAATTTACTCACCCCCGAGTTTATCATCTCTTTGATCTTGGCCTTTAAATGACCCTCAACCTGTATGCTAATCTGTCTGTCGATCTTCTCTGGCAGAAAAAGAACCTGAATATCTCCATCAACAGAAAAATACCTCTTGGATAAATCCTCTGCAGGTTCTTCTGCCTTTTTGGGCCCCAGTTTTACGATTTTTTCAACCCTCTCGATTAACTGTTCACCCTTAAATGGCTTTACCATATAATCCTTAACACCCATTTTGACGATCTGCATCACGTTGTCTTTTCCAGATTCAGCCGTCAACATGATTACGGGAATCTCTTTCAAATCAGGCTCGCTTTTTAATCTGCTTAACATCTCGACTCCATTCATCACCGGCATGGTAATATCGAGAACGATCAGGTCGGGCTTTTCTTTGGCAGCAACTGCCAGCCCTTCCACCCCATTCTCCGCTTCAAAGAGCACACTGTCAAAAGACTTAAAAGCCTTCTTAACGATCATACGGATCGTTTTGCTGTCATCAACCGTAAGTACTTTTAAGGCCATTATTATCCTCCAAAATTAAGATTTTTAGTAATTACTCAGGTTATTTAGGCTGACTACGTGCGTAGTCACGATTTTTATTTTATAAACACTTCCACAACGGCAAAGTGCTGTTGGTGGCGGAAAACAAAACTTTCATGCCTGGACCAGTTCCTGGATTCAACCTTGAAGTCACTACCACTTGTAATGGAAGGGATGGACAGTTCGCAGGGTAAGCCGGAATCACAAAATCGTGACTTCAGGTCGCCGCCTATCATATTACTTACTTCTCCGATCACATCGTTGACCTCTTCTTCACCCTCGATTTCCTCCAACTCCATGCCTAACATGGCTGCCGTCATCAGGCGGGCAAACACGTCAGGCACTTGGATACAGACGCTCCCCATCAATTCCCCCGCAAAACTGACTGACCCGACAATTCGATTACCATCTACGGTTGTCTGGGAATCCGCATCGGAGAATTCCACTTCCATGGAAAGCATCGTATCAAACACTTCGTTTACTGCATTGCCAACAAAACCCTTCAAATCCACGGTGTTGATTTCATTCATAGCAATTTCCTATCCTGTTATAAATTTAGACTTCGTTAAGTGGTTAATTGGTTGAACAGTTTTAGCAAGAAAATTGGATCTCCGCCATTTTGATAGTTGAAGGCCATTGAAATAAAGACAATAATTTTCCAACTCAACCATTTTCCACTCAACTATTTGACGAATTCTGTATTACGGGCAAATAAATGGCAAAATTTGTTCCTTCATTCACCTTACTTTCCACACTAATAGTACCCCCATGTTCCTGAATAATGCCATAACTGAGGGACAGGCCCAATCCAATCCCATTTCCATCCTCTTTCAGGGTAAAGAATGGATCAAAGATCTTGCCAATATTCTCCTCTGAAATGCCACAACCCGTATCCTGAAATCTGATTTCAATGAAATCTGATTCTCCTGACAATTGATCGTTATTGGCCGAAGCCTTAGCGGAAATCCTGAGCGTCCCACCCTTTGGCATGGCATCTCTTGCATTGGACAGAAGGTTAAACAATACCTGCGATAGTTTCTCATCATCCCCCATAATTGAGGGCAAGTTGGGATCAATCTCCTTAATAATCTCTATACTGTGAAACCTTGCTTCATGTTCAAACATGGAAAGAACCCTTTCAATGAGATCGTTAATCTTAACTTCTCCTATCCTTGGCTTGGAGTGATGAGAAAATTGCAATAAGCCTTTTACAATCTTCGCTATCCGGTCTGATTGATTCCGCATTATATCCAGATGTCTTGAGAAACGGGAACTTAAATCTTTATTCATCAACAGTAACTGAATATGACCGGAAATAATATTTAATGGATTTAGTATTTCATGAGAAGCACCGGCCGTTAACCGGCCAATCGAAGCTAACTTTTCCGCCTGGACTATCTGTGCCTGGGCCTTCTGTAAGGTCTCATGCTCTTTCCTCAAACGCTCATATAAAAGCGTATTTTCCATAACCAAAGAACACTGTTTGGCCAGCATTGTCAAAAGTTTCAGACTCTCTTGGGTTATGGAGCTTTCTTCTATCGGTGCGAGAACCAATACCACGCCCAACGTTCTCTTAACCGTGGAAAGAGGTAACATAATAATGGTTTTTTTATCTTTAAATACAAAAGAGGGAATAAGAGCCGGTTGTCTTCTGTTTATTATCCAGGAAAACATGCCGCATTCTATCTGGAACTCTATTTCTTTCCGGCAAATTGATCCTTTATCCTCGGGTGATACATTCTTTAGGACAAATTCATGGGTATTTTCATCAACTAAAAATAGCCCACAGACTTCCACCTTAATTGAATTTCGAATACCATCCAAAAAAACCTTCCATATTTGGCTGATATTGGAAGGAATATCTATTTTGTCCTGAAATTGGCTCAATTGTTCCATCTTATCAGTAAACTCTAAGACGGCTTGATAGCCCTTTTGTAAAAGGTCTATCCGTTTTTCACTCAATTTCAGCTTTGTTTCAATTTCAGACATATTTCGGATTTGGTCAGATTCACTACTCAACTAATCAACTACTCAACCAATTTCTAATTATGGAGAATACGCGATAAACTGGTTTATATCCTTAAATTCCCTTTCCATCTCTTCCATAATAGGCTCAATAGCACTCAATTCCAGTTGCAAAATTTCCCAGGCATCTTTGTTTAATGGTGGGATTTTGTTGTCCCCTCCTGATCCAATATCTACGGCCCGACAAAGAATATCGGCAAAGTGCACAATAGCAGCCTCCTGTGAGAACATGCCGGCAAGGCCCGGTTGGTGGTGGTGGGCAATGACATTGGCAAGTTTAGGAGGCAACTGTCCAAAGATATGATCTTCCGCAGCTACCATGAGGATATTTTCCCCTTCCACCATAGAAGTGACCTTCGCAAAGCCATCCGGCAAAAACAACATTTCCACAATCTTTCCGATATCATGCAGCAGGCCGGAAACAAAGAGCTCTTCAATCTTTTCATATCTCAGGTAATTGCCTATGACCTTTGCTCCCACGGCACAACCCAATGAATGATCCCACAATCTTTCCAGTTTAGCCTGGCCCTTTTTGTTTTTATTCGAGAATATGTCGAATATGGAAGTGGTCAGCAGCAGATTTCTCATCGCATCAAAACCCAGCAACACGATTGCACCTGTTACTGTAGATATCTTTTGAGGAAACCCATAGAAGGAAGAATTAACGAGTTTTAGAAGCCTTACCGTCAAAACCTGATCATCA
>JAFDHL010000236.1 GCA_019308785.1 Deltaproteobacteria bacterium | reverse complement strand
CTCTAATGCCTCGATACTGCTCGTTCTGACAACTACATCATACCCCAATTCTCCCAGCATCACTCTGCCTATTTCCACCAGGCCCGGCTCATCATCTATGAAGAGGATTCGTTCATGGCCCGTGGGAAGGGGTTTTAAGGTCTCTTTTTCCGGCTCTGCCGCCTTCTCAATGACAGGAAGATAGACATGGAAGGTGGTTCCCTTTCCAGGCTCGCTGTAAACGGTGATCGCTCCACCGTGGTCTTTTATGATCCCATGAACCACGGCCAAACCAAGGCCCGTTCCTTCTCCTACTTCCTTTGTGGTGAAATAGGGATCAAATATACGTCCCAGAATCTCAGGTGTCATGCCTTCGCCCGTATCACTAACGCTTAGCCTCAGGTAGGGGCCGGGGCTCATGTCCGGATATTGCCTAATAGTACGCGCATCTATATCCACATTTGTAAGGGTTACCTCCAGGATACCTCCCTCCTCCCGCATGGCATGGCCTGCATTGGTACAAAGGTTCATCAATATCTGATGGATCTGGGTGGGGTCCGCCTCAACAATGCCCGTGTCACTCTCGATGTTCTGGTGTATCTCTATTGTGGTGGGCAAGGAGGCTCTCAGCAACTTGAGGGCCTCTTTGACAATAAGACCGATTTGTACAGGTATTCGTTCCTGCTCGCCCTTGCGGCTGAAGGCAAGGATCTGCTTCACCAGGTCTGCTGCCCGACGCCCGGACTTTAGCACTTCCTTCAGGCTCTCCTTCGCTTTATCGTCCTCGGGAACCTGCAAACTTGCAATCTCCGTATAACCGATAGGTGCCTATGGCCTCCATCTTCTGGGCCTGCTGGAGCTGGGCTTCTAATTTGCGATATTCCGTGATGTTTTTTAGAAGGGCCACCATGCCAGTCACCTCTCCCGCTGAATCGATATTGGGAGCACCACTTACATCAAAAATGCGGGCAGAACCATCCTTGTGTAGCAGGGTAAGAGTTCGATCTCTGATCCTTTCCTTCCTGTCACTGACACGTTTAAAAGACCTGACATGATCTCCGATATCTTCTTTCTTTGCAAAAGCTACAAAATATTTTCCCAGGGCCTCTTCTCTCTTATATCCTAGGATTCTTTCAAAGGCCTGGTTGATGTAGGTGAATGAACCGTCCTTTCCCAAAGTGAAGATGATATCAGGGGCATTTTCACTAAGCGATTTGAATTTCTCCTCGCTCTCCCTGAGCGCCTCCTCCATTCGCTTGCGCTTGGTGATGTCGCGTGTAACCCCCACAATCTCAACAGGCCGACCTTCAGGGTCGCGCAGGAAAGTCATTCTAACGTCTGTCCAGATTGTGGAGTCGTCCTTGCGCCGTTGCTCAAGCTCCAGCACTCGCGACCAAAATGGTCCCCTTTTCTGCGTCTTTTCTGCGGCCATCTCTTCTTTAAAAGCCTTTATAGCAATTTCAAGGGAGGCAGGAGTCAACAGTTCTTCCAATGACAGGGCCATGGCTTCGACAACGCTGTAGCCCCCCATACCTGTAATAGAGGGGCTCAAATAGGTGAACCGGAGGTTCATATCCATTGTCCAGATGACATCTGTTACGTTTTCAGCGAGTAGACGGTAGCGTCTCTCACTCTCCCGCAGCGTCTCCTCGGCCCGCTTGCTTTTCTCCTCCTGCTCTATATTGTGCAGGGCAAAGGCGATATCGTTGACAACCTCTTTGAACAAGCCCTGCTCTTCTTCGTCATGGATGTAACGTCTGGGGATTGAGATCGTCATCACTCCATAGACCCTTCCCTCATGTTCCACCCGGCAAGTCATCCCCCCTCTGCGAACATACTTGCCAGCCAGGGGACAGCCGGCGCAGGCGGTTAACGAGTCTTCGATTATCACCACATCCTGCTCCGCCAGTGCCCTCTGAACGCAATAGGGCATCTCGCCATGCTTTAAGCGGTCGATCATTGGCAAGAAATCATCACCCAAACCGGCTTCGACGCTCTCAATTAACCCTCCGTTCTCATCCAATAGAGCAATCCAGGAGTTGTAATAGCCACGAGTTTCAACCAGGTTGTTACAGGCCCCTTGCAGCAATTTGTCGCAGTCTTTTTCTTTGGTGATGATCTGGTTGACGGTCCGGATGGCGCGTAGCACTAAATTGAGATGTTTTATCTTTTCATCTGCCTGCTTGCGCTCGGTGATGTCCCTCGAGCTCCCTTGAAAGCCTATAATATCATTATCTTTCTTCAATGGGCCTACGCTGGTCTCGAAATACCTTTTAGTCCCATCCTTGATGATCACCTCAAGCGGAAAATCTTGTAGGGGTTTTCCTTCCTTAATAACACTTATAAAAGCCTGAAAAATTTCTTCATGGGTATCCTTTTGGGTGTAGCTTCTAAAATTCATACCGATTAGTTCATTCTTTGTATAGCCGGTGAGATGTTCCGCTGCCTTATTGACATCCGTAAAATTGCCTTTCAAATCCATGGTATAAATGAAATCAGTGGAATTATCGAAAAGCCCCCGATATTTCAATTCACTCTCTCGTACTGCCTCCTCAGCCTGCTTCATATCGGTAATATCGCGGAATATCTCCAGTTTGCCAATGCTTCCATCCGGCAATGTCAGTGGAGTGTCTATCAGATCGTAGGTTCTTCCATTCTTAAAGGAATACCATTCCCAGCGCACAGTCTTCCCTGCCCACACATCCTTATTCTTGCACCAGGGGCAAACCTCATCCCGGTCGTGGAAATATCTGTAGCACTTGACACCTTCATAGAGTCCGAAGTCTTTTACAAGGACAGGGTTGACATACTGGATGTCATATTGCTGGTTGACGATATAGATGCCATCTTCTATTGACTCGAAAATATTGCGCAGGTTGTCCCTTTCAGTCTGCAAAGTCTCCTCGGTCTTCTTGCGCTCTTTATCCTGTTTATCCCGCTGTAATCTTGCATATAGGACTGGGGCTATTTGATCTGCGATGGTTTCAAGCAACGCACGGTCTTTTTCATCATAATCATTCGGTTTGTTCGCAATGTGAATAGCACTAATCAGCTCATCATGAAAAATGATGGGAGTAACCATCGTGTTCTCGATAGGAATATGACCTTTTGGAGTATTAAAGGGTCCATCATTAGAAATAAGAGTCTTTTTCTCTTTGATCGCCCTACCCCAGATGCCACCGAATGTTCCCTTTTGGAATATAATTTCCTTCTCAGGCACATTACACTTTTCCCAGTAGATCTTTCTGCTCACAGCGGGGGCGACAAAAGATCCATCCTCGTCGAAATATTCGAAAGTACCATACTCGCTTTCCATGACTTTCAGAATGGCCTTCAATACTTCTTCATACATCTTTTCATCTGGATAGGTGAGAAAGATATTATTTATCTGATTCCTGATCCTCAACTCGCTCTCTGACTGTCGTAGCGACTCCTCGACCTGCTTTCGTTCGGTAATATCGGTTATAGTGTGGACAGCCATGGCTACATTGCCATCTTGATCCAAGATAGGTTCGGTAAAAACATAAAGAACTCGGTCACCTACAGGCAATTCCAACGATTCCGGGCGACGAGTTTCCCGCATACGCACAATCGGACACCCTTTGATCGGCCCTGATGTACCGTGGACAAGTTCCCAACAAGTGTTACCGACTATTTCATTTATCGGCTTTCCCAGAAAATCAGCTGTTGCTTTGTTGCACTGCAGGATTTTTCCCTCCACATCAATCAGGCAAACAGAGTCAGTAATTGCATCGAAGGTAGTATTCCATGATAGCGCTGAAGCACGCAGCGCCTCATTCGCCCGCTTGCTCTCAAGAGCTTCTGTTTCTAACTCCATGATCCTTTTTTCCAGTTCTTCATATGTTGCTTTCTTGCCCATTAGAAAATCCTCCAAGGATAATATCGCTGCGCGATTTTATAAAACGTCCGTCTTTCCATGGACTGCGAAAAAAGGATACAAAAATGAAAAAGCCCCCGGTTTCCTCAAAGAAACCAATGTGGCTTTTGAATTTACCGCCCAGGCCACAAGCGTAAGCAGAAAGTTTTTGTCGAATAATTACAGGTGTATATAGAAGAGAGAGAGTTTTGCGCCAATTTAATCCAGGACATATTTCAAGTCCTCCGTGGCCGTATTCTTTCTAATTATATCGGATAAATTTCTCTTAAAGCAACAAAAAGTAGGGTATTAAGGATATATACCCCTTTGCAACAAATCGAGACCTTTTAAAAATGGACGATTTTGTTCAAGGTCAAGGAAGACAATCCGCCTCAGTCTGATTAACCACAGGAATAGATTAAATATTTTGAGTATTTACCCGCGGAGGCGGGTTAGAATTTGAGCTTGACGCAGAGATTGGGCAAAAGGGGACAGCCCAGGGCTGTATCTTATAGAAAAATGATTTCATCATCTCCTGTTCTCTCAAAATCTTTATCCATCGTAACCACTTTCAGTCCATAATATTTTGCGGTCCTATATTGATAAGAATCGTCAAAATCAAGATTATTGCTTTTTCTTGCGCTTACGACCTGTCCATACAACTCTATGGGCAAAGAAAGAAGCTTTATATTGGGAATGACATCTTGAACAAATTTCTGGAAAATGTCCTCCTTCTCGTATCTGAACAAAATGACGCCGATAGAATGTAAGGAGAAATCCGTTATGTTCAGGTTTCCGGCATTATTCTCAAGAAATTTTTTGCAATTCGCCTTTTTTTCCTGACTCAAGAGTATTTCTAAAAATACATTTGTATCCACCAAAAACATTATCTCAACTCCAGAGCACTGTGTTGCAAATCAACTGAAGTGAACTTCTTTTTCAGCTCTGACAAACCCCCTTCCCAGTCAAATTTGAACTCTTTTCCGGCACCTTCGCCTTCAGACTTTTTTAACAGAAACTCCATATAATATAAGACTTCCTTTCTTAAATGTTCTGGAAGTTCTTTTGCCTTCGCCTCAATTTCTTTTTCGTACATGATCTTAACCCCCTTAAGCGCAATTTTCTGCTCAATTAACGTTCCTTTAAGAACAGACTATTTAATTCTGCCAGGAATTATTAGAAAAATCAAACAACTTAATTATGTACCAGCGCCCGCCCATGACTTTGGGGACTTTTTTGACTATATTGAATAAGTCATCCGATGAGAGAATAATTCAATGCAGACAAAGACACCTCTAAATCCGTTCCAAACATTTCCATAAAATCTAACCCCCCACCGATTTCCCCAAAAAAACCAGTGGGTTTTTGCATCTGCGGTTCCAGATGGAAGCAGGCGCGGTAATTCTTCGTTGGATGGTTACAGATAAGAATAGAAAATAAGAGAGAAAGCAAGTTTTTCGCCGTTTTGATGCCGGACATATTTCAAGTCCTCCGTGGCAGCATCTTTTGCAAACATCTTTTCTATAATTTCACGTAGTCAGCCTGAAGGTGTTTAGACTGAAGACTGTCCACCCTCCGTAGCAAAGCTACTGCGGAGGACGGGAAGGGGAAAGAAAACCGAAAGAGTTCTTTTCAGGGATAAAGCAGTTACAGTAATACAATAATAGGAGCCCCATGTGTACCACGTTCAGCCCTTTACTAATCCCGCGTTTCGCGGGACCTTCAGCCTAAATAACCTGATTAGTAACTAATTTTATCCGATAAATCTTTCTTAAGACAATAGAAAAGCTGATTAACTTATTGAAAAAACGGATGTCTTTCATTCGGCCAACAGCCACTTCCAGGCAGGCACGATATCGAGGCGTTTATCGGAAACATCTTCATCCAACCATGTAACGATGGTACCTCGGCTTAGCCCCAGTTCTTGCATGGCCGACTGAAGAGTATGGACTTCCCTTTTTTGCGTAGCCGGATCGTGGATATCCCAGCAGACCTGGATAAGGCGGCGCTTGCTTCTATCTTTTGCCGTCAGAATGAAATCAACCTCTGCCCCGTTTTTCGTGACATAATACTCGGGCGCAAGCCCCTGTCTGCGTAAATGCATGAAGACAAGATTCTCAAGCAATGCACCTCGATCATCCGTTATTTGGAGAAACATGGCTTCCAGAAGCCCCGGATCAATAACATAGACCTTCTTCGGATTCACCCGGCGGACTCTTTCCGAGCGGGAGTGTATCGGTACCTGGTAGAAAAGAAAAGTGTCCACGAGGTGGTCCATATAATCGTAAAGATTATTTTTTGTGCAGGCAATACCTTGACTTCTCAGCGAATTGTAAAATTTGTTAACGCTGAACCGCGTTGCAGGAGCGTTGATAATATGTCGAATAAGCGCCCTGAGCGCCACGGTGTTGCTGATGGAGTGTCGCTCCACCACATCACGCAGGATCACGACATCCAGATAGTTTTGGAGAACCTCGCGCCTGAGTTCGTCATCAAGGGCCTGCACTTCGGGAAATCCCCCTGTTTTGAGATACCGACCAATCAGATTTTGCAGCATTGCTCTGGCCTTGGAACCGAACCGCAGCCCTGATTTCAGATCAACCTTTTTGTATCTCAAGAACTCTTTGAAACTGAACGGAAATATCTCTGTGGTGAGTGATCTGCCCCTTAAACTGGTAGCGATTTCCGTACTGAGGAGCTTTGATGATGACCCGGTCACGCAAACCGACAATTGTTCGGTATCCAGCAGCCTCCGGACGAACTTGTCCCAACCGTCGATACGGTGTACCTCGTCAAGAAACAAGTAACATTGCTTGCTTTTGAACGCAGGAAATTTGCGGTAGTAAGTCTCCAGCACAAATTGAAAGTCCTGGGCGGAAAATGGGAGCAAACGCTCATCCTCGAAGTTCAGGTAGAGCAGCCGCTCCTTCTCAAGACCATTTTCCATCAGCTCCTGCATCTGCTGATAACAGAACCAGGTCTTGCCGGAACGCCTCATGCCGATCACGACGTTTGCCTTGCGGGACACCCATGCCATTGACTGTTTGCGCAACATGAGCTCGGGCAGTTCCCGCTCATGGAAATCATCGATTAAAAGATCCAGGATATTTTTCATGTGACAGTTCTATCTCTTTATAAGAGATTAATCAAGACATTTCTATCTTGTATTTAGAGAATCTTTACAATAAACGTAATTGATTTCGGATCTTCACATTTTGGAATCTGGAACTCTGCCACCGGCGGAGCGGATCGCAGATTTATGAACTCATTCAAAAAACAGAAACCAGGAAATCCCTTATCTTCACATGCCTTATTCCTTTGAATTTGCCCCCCGTCATCTCGTCCATGGAGACCACGATTTTAGGGAAATTATCCTTGATTTCCAGAAGGTTGCCGAATTCAGTGCTTTTACAATAGCATATTTAGAGTAGGTTGTTTATTATTTAACAAAGGCACCTTATCTTCCCCTGCCACGGCTCCGGCACAATCATTCACCATGCTCTGCGTCCCCAAAAATAAGAATTGACAATTCTGTCAAAAGAGAGTAATGTATACAGCACATTTAAGACAGTGAGGTCTACTATGGCTAACCTTAAAAGAAAACAGGTTTATCTCGATGAAGAGAGTGACCGGGCACTAAAAAGTCTTGCCTTCACAACCAAGATTTCTGAAGCCGAGCATATTCGTAGAGCTGTTAGGAAGTATATTGCCAAACTGAAATCCGGAGTAGGAGATGATGACCCGCTCAAGGAACTGATCGGGCTGTGTGATAGCCCAGACGGCCCTACAGACGCCTCGATACACCATGATACGTGCTTGTATGGGAAGCAGGTATAATCATGGTTCCAGTCTTTGTAGACACCGGCGGCTGGATTGCGATGGCAGTGGTCAGGGATCAATATCACAAGCAGGCTGCCTCCTTTTATCAGGAACTCTCTAAACATAAGGCGCCCTTACTTAGTTCAAACTATGTCCTGACTGAGACTTACACCTGTATTCGTTATAATGACGGTCATGGCAAAGCCATCAGATTTCATTCTTTGATCAAACAGGCCGTGAGGGCGGGAAGGCTTCATATTGAGTGGGTTACTCCGGGCATCCATCAAGAGGCATGGACTATTTTCCAAGATTATGAAGATCAGGTCTTCTCCTTGGTTGATTGCACAAGTTTTGTAATAGCAAAACATGCCGGTGTAAAGGAGGCATTTGGCTTTGACGAGCATTTCAATACCATGGGACTCATTTTAAGGCCTTAAATGTTATCACCGATCTGGAACAGGGCCAAAACCACCATTTAAAATGAAGCCAGCGGTTTCAAAAGACACAGCTCCGCATCTCGGTTCAGAAGGGGACGTGAGGTACGTTCTTAACTTATGGATCATCTCCCGATTAGTTGTATTAATTAAGGCAAAATAAATGGGTTATCTCCAATTGACCAGGCGTTATACCAGAGGGTACAAGGGGTCAAGGATTCAAGGGTTCGGGTGA
>JAFDHL010000235.1 GCA_019308785.1 Deltaproteobacteria bacterium | reverse complement strand
TCCAGTTCCCTCACGTTTCCGGGATAATCGTATTTCAGAAGAAGATCCCTGGCCTCAGGGCTGACGCCCTGTATTTCTTTTCCATTCGCAGCGGCAAAATGTCCAAGGAAATGATCGATAAGTGGCCCCACGTCTTCTTTTCTCTCCCTCAAAGGCGGAATGGCGATAGCCACTACATTCAGCCTGTAAAAGAGATCCTCCCTGAAACTCCCTTCCTTTACTCTTGCCTCCAGATTCTGGTTGGTGGCGTTTATAATCCGAACATCTGACCGAAGGGTCTGGTTCCCACCAACGCGCTGAAACTCCCGTTCCTGGAAAAACCTGAGAAGCTTCACCTGAACAGACGGCGAAAGATCACCAATCTCGTCCAAAAAAAGGCTCCCGCCGTCCGCCTCTTCGAACCGACCAATCCTCTTTCGGTCTGCTCCTGTAAAAGCCCCTTTCTCATGACCGAAAAGCTCACTCTCTAACAGGTTTTCAGGCAAAGCCGCACAGTTTACGGTAATCAAGTGCTTTTTCGAACGGGGACTCAGGGTATGGATCAGGCGGGCCACAAGTTCCTTGCCCGTTCCGCTTTCCCCTTCGATCAAGATTGTTGCATTGCTGCTCGCAACCCTTGCTGCAAGGTTGATTAATTCATTCATAACCTGACTATGATAGACGATCTGGTCGGTTGTAATCCCTTTTTCCCTCAACTCTTCCCTGAGAATCTTATTTTCCCTTAAAAGGATCCGTCGCTCGGAAATCCGGTCAATGAGGATAATAAGTTCCTCCAGTTCGATAGGCTTGGTAATGTAGTCAGCAGCACCCATCTTTATGGCCTTCACAGCAGTATCAACGGTCCCGAAGGCGGTCATCATGATGACATCAATCTCATGGTTGATACCCTTTACCTCCTCAAGCACGGCCATACCATCCATCCCGGGCATCTTATAATCAAGGAGCAGCAGGTCGAAATAGTTCTTTCTCACTAAATCCAGCGCTTTGTCCCCTCTTTCCGCCTCTGAAACATCATATCCTTCACTCCTGAGGAAATCCCGCAACATGTCCCTCTGTGACTTGCCATCTTCCACGACCAGAATACTCAACTTTTTCATCGATTAGTTCCTTATGGCTGATAGCTCATGTCCTTAAGGGCTTTTCCATTATGAGTAGTGACCCATAATCCATGAGCTTACGTGTTCATTGGCAGGACGATTTCAAACGTGGTCCCCGAACCCTTTTGACTTCGCACCTTAATCTCCCCACCGTGACCCCGGATAATTTCATGGGCCAGGGGAAGGCCCAGGCCTAATCCCTTTTCCTTTGTCGTATAATCCGGGTCGAAAATCTGTTCTATTTCGTCGGGGTTTAATCCGCTTCCTGTGTCCGAAACCCTGACGCTTACCCATCGTTTCCCCTCCGCCTCCACGGAAACGGTGACGAGACCTTGATCAGAGATTGATTCCATTGCGTTTTTGACGACATTTATAAGGGCCTGCTTCAGCCTGTCTAAATCCATTGATATCATAAAAGGAGAATCGCCCAAACGGGTCAGGAACTTCACACCTTTGGATTCTGCTTCCTCACTGATCAGGAGAACAATCTGCTTGATGAGTTCTATTAGATCATGACGGTGAAATTCCAGCTTGCGGCTTTTTGAAAATGTAAGAAACTCTTCAATGATCTGATTGAGCCGCCTGATTTCATCCCTCATTACCTCGGTAAGTTGAGTAAGGTTATCCCTCTGAAGCCTTTGACTCGCCATACTGATGGCATTAAGTGGGTTTCGGATTTCATGGGCAACGCCTGCAGCAAGGCGGCCAAGAGCGGATAACTTTTCGGCCTGGTGTAGCTGCCTTTCAATTTCCTGCATCCTGGCCAGATGCCTGTTCTGATTTTTGTAAAGAAGCCACATGGCCAAGAAAGTAATAACTACAAGAAAGGCCATGTAAACAAACACGCGATTCTGCTCTTTTTTGAGAATCTGATCAATCCTCTCTCTTGAAAGACCCAGGCGGGCCACGCCGGCAAATCCGGTGCTAAAACTGACAGGCACTTCAATTTCCAGCACATGCTCCCCGCCTAAAATGATCTTTCTGCTCATCACACCGGCTGTATCTCCAACTGTACTCTCCATTTGACCGGTTCCTTCGCGGTTCTCAACCACTCTTCCGGACTGACCCATAGTCCTGCCGGATTGGTCTGTCACAATAAAGTGGGAAATACCAGGGCCCTTCCCGACCTCCTCAATGGCCCTTTGAACAGAAACCCTTAAGCTCCAGTAACGAAATCCTTCATCATCCAGGGCCAGGATAATGGTTCCTTTCCGCGATTTGAACGGAAGCGCAATAAGGCCTAACTCCTTTCCGGTTTTGAATTTATTAAAAATATTAATCTGTATCTCCTCATGTCCCTCCACTACCGGGACAGCAAACTGCAAGAGATCTTCGGTAACGGCCCTGCTCTTTACGGTGACATTGCCCTGCTCATCCAAAAAGGCAATCAGCCACAGGG
Organism: Deltaproteobacteria bacterium; assembly: GCA_019308785.1. Taxonomy (GTDB): domain Bacteria; phylum Desulfobacterota; class DSM-4660; order Desulfatiglandales; family Desulfatiglandaceae; genus JAFDHL01. The sequence goes on along the minus strand of JAFDHL010000235.1, from coordinate 2,217 downwards.
TCTCTTTGGTTGCAAAAGAGGCTAATTGTTCATCACCGTATTTGCCAGTCTCCCGTTCGGAATCAAACCTCCGAGCCAATTCAACAAGGCCAATAACAAGTGATTCCCGCAAAGAGAAGGCATCCTCCGTAAATGGGAGGACTATACTGGCATAGAAGTCGGCCTGTTGTGACTGCACCAATCGTTGAAAATGATATTCCACGACCTGGTGAACGTTCCGTATTATGGCAACCCCCCTGTTCTCCATATCATTAACAAGGGTGCTATCAAGGGTTCGCAGATCTATCAGTCCCATGACAAGCACAAGAGATATAAAAACGATACACACAAGGGCTACTGCCAGAGGCTGCAGAAATGGCTGGTCTCCCGGGCGGGACCGCATCGATTCAGTTGTTTTTCTCCCCTTTCTCATAATCATTGTTCCCAGCCTCTTCGGTTTTCACCCTGTTTTTCCTTAATGAATTACCTATCAAGAACAGGCAGATGAACACGGGCGTGAGCCCGTGAGTGAATGCTTTTGGGTTAGCTTAATCATGAGGCAACGTGCCGTTGAGACCTTTTCTTCGGTTCCGAGTCTCTCCCGCCGTTGGCGGGATCTTTTCTACGACTTATCTACGTCCCGCCTCCGGGCGGGACTCCGCATTCCCCTCGACAAGCTCTGGGCTGCGGTTTCCCCCGCTGATAAGTCGTGAAAAGCACAGCGGCCTCCCGCCAGTCACTCAGAAAAGGCCTCAAAGCCACGCTTTGTCTATTAGTGCCACGGGTGTAAGCCCGTGGGTCTCTACGATGATTTAACAGGCAAAGATTTTAGCCCCTGCCTTATATCCCATATCACAAACATATCCACCACGTCACATATCACAAAAAACGAATCACTTCCGGGCAAACATCCAGGAAAAATAGGGTGGCATATTTCGACAAATATGTCGAACAAACATTTCTCCATTCGACATATTTTGCCTTTGCAACACATCAGACATTGGAATTCCTTATCGCCGGTGTTCTAAATATTACGTAATTTCAGATTGTTATAAATATAGATCCTGCTTTGGCATGAGTTCTGCAATATTTGAGCACAAAATCTAAAAAAAACAAAAAGGAGGTACAGATCAATGAAAAAAATAAGTCTTGTTATAGCACTGATGCTCCTCGTCGCTTCGGCCAATATCGCAATGGCCGGACCTCGTAACAGAGGAGGCGGAATGGGACCACAGGCGGGGATGAACGTCCCTGCACTCTCTAACCTGAACCTTACATCAGAACAAGAGGAAAAGATCCGCGCCCTGCGTGAATCAAATCAAAAGGAATTAGCACCGCTTCAAATGGAGTTATTCAAGAAACGGACCGAGTTGAAATTGTTATGGATGCAGACCAACCTTGATGCCAACAAAATCAAGGCCAAGCAGAAGGAAATTCATGAGTTGAGCGGACAACTTCGGGAAAAACAGACAGACTCCCGGCTGGATTTCCTCAACATCCTGACTCCAGAACAGCGCTCGCAGTTTATTCTCCAGGGATTCGGCAAAAGTCGCGGTTTCCGAGGACCAAGAGCAGGCATGCGTGGCCCCGGCCAGGGTATGGGCCAGGGTACGGGCCTGAATGCTCCAAGATAAAAGCACCCCCAGGAGCCCTCTTGTCTGGTCAGCCTTCAGCCATAATTCGCTGAAGGCTGACCTAAAGTTTTTTTGAACTCGCCCTGCACCCTAATCTCTATCTGGAGATGGTGGAATCATTTCATTTATGTTTCTTATCCTGAAAAACAAACTCCTTAATCTCTCCGGTCTCCAGGTCTACATGCACCATTACGTTCCGAAAAGTTTTTCCCCGATTCAAAATAATCTTGAAAACCTCCATAGCCTGGAGGGCCGCGATTATACAAGGCGTGACAGTGGGGACACCGAGGATGGCTTCGGGGCTTTTTGACTTGTCTCCACTTGCCCCTTTCTTTCCATAAAGATACTTCAGACCCGGATCATCGGGAAAGATGGTCATGACCCGGCCTTCAAATCCGGCCAGCGCACCGTGTACCATGGGGACGGCAAGCTTCTTTGCCGTATTTTCCAGGACGAACCTGTCCGGTACATTGTCCAGGGCATCTACAACCACATCTGAACCGGCCAGTATTTCAGAGGCATTGGAAAAGTCCAGTTTCACCTGATAGGGTATTACCTCAACCCCCGGATTAATTGATTCTACTGCAAGGACTGCCTCATCAGC
>JAFDHL010000234.1 GCA_019308785.1 Deltaproteobacteria bacterium | reverse complement strand
CTTAACTTTAGTCACTTTAGATCACTTTAGTCACTTTACACTCCTGAGATTATCTATGATCATAGCCTCTTTCAGGGGCATATCAAAGCCTCGTCCTTCCCCGCATAGCGGGATCTTAGATGGGCGTGGATTATTGTCAGCAATATAAATGCTTATTCTGCTTTTGAAACCTGTTTTGCAATAAGCTTAGCTGCTTCCGCAAGATTATTTGCTACCAGGAATTTTAGGTCTGAGTTTCTAAGTATTTCTTTCCCTTCCTCCACGTTAGTGCCCTCCAACCTGACGATTAAGGGCACACGGATACTCTTCTTCTTTGCCGCAGCCAGGACACCTCTGGCCAGGACGTCGCACCTCAGAATCCCGCCAAAAATATTAATGATAATCGCTTTAATCCGCTTATCTTTAAGAATGATTTCGAGGCCTTTGGTGACCATCTCCTCGCTGGCTCCACCACCAACATCTAAAAAATTCGCAGGTTCCGCACCCGCCATTTTTATGACGTCCATAGTCGCCATTGCCAGACCCGCGCCGTTCACCATAGCGCCAACATTGCCTTTCAAGCGAATATAGCTAAGATGGTACTTATCCGCCATTAACTCGAGGGAGTCCTTTTCCCTTGTATCTTCAAATTCCAGAAGTTCTTTTTGTCTGAAAAGGGCATTGTCATCAATACTGATCTTGGTATCTACCGCAATGATCCTGCCATCCTTTGTTATTGCCAGAGGATTAATCTCAACCAGTGAGCAGTCAAGGGTCAGGAAAATCCTGTACACATTGGCCATGACAGAAATGAACTTTCTTATGGTCGCCGGCTGGGCAGGAGGGTCCAGTTTGTAAACCAGGTTCCTTGCCTGGTGGGGCATCCATCCAACCACAGGATCAATATGCTCCTTCAGGATAAGCGCGGGGGATTGGGCAGCGACTTCTTCTATATCCATACCACCGGCCTGGCTGAATATCATTACTGGTTCGGCAGTCGATCTGTCTATGGATACACTCAGGTAATACTCGCGGTCGATATCGATACCTTCCTCAATGAGGACCTGGTTGACGACGACGCCATCGGGTCCTGTCTGTCTTGTCACCAGCGGTTTCCCGAGGAGGGACTCTGTGGCAGTGACCACCTCATAGGGGTAATGTGCAACCTTGATACCGCCCCCCTTTCCTCGACCACCTGCGTGGATCTGGGCCTTGATCATCCATGGGGGGCCTTTTATGATCTGGACCACTGTGGTGGCCTGATCAGAAGTTGTTACAAGCTGACCGTTGGGGACAGTTATCCCAGCTTTCCCAAGGATATCTTTTGCTTGAAATTCGTGTAATTTCATTATGTTAATATACTCCGGTCCCTAATACCTGTTCAAATTCCCGGGGAAAAACCCAACGCTGTTCAACAAGGCTTTCCGGACGGGAACAGGTTTTTATCAGATTCGTATTTATTATCCTTCAATTCAATTGTCAAGCAGGATGGGTTTGAATACTTTTTCTCGATAATATTTCAGTTCCTCAATGGATTCTTTTATATCGCTCAACGCCAGATGGGCCTCCTTCTTCTGGAAGGGAGGAAGGGGGGGATACCATCTCCTGACCAGTTCCTTGACTGAGCTCACATCGATATTGCGGTAATGTAAAAAGGATTCCAGACGGGGCATTTGCTTAATCAAAAACCGGCGGTCCTGCCAGACCGAATTTCCGCAAAGCGGGCACTGTCCCTTCTGACAATATCGTAAGAGAATGTCTAATGTTTCCTGTTCAGCCTGCCGGCAATCACAGGACGAAGCTTTGACCCGATCAAGGAGTCCCGATGATTGATGCTGTTTGTGGCTCCACTCATCTATGGAAGAAAGAATGTTTTCGGGATAATTTATTGCAATTTCAGGGCCTTCCGCAATAATATCAAGCTGATCATCAGTTATAACGGTTGCTATTTCAATGATGACATGCCTTTCAGGATCAAGCCCTGTCATTTCCAGGTCTATCCAGATCAGATACTTTTTCAATTCGTGTTCTTCAATTTCCATTTCAATTCTCTTTTATACAGAAAATCATCCGTACTGAACAGAAAAATTTAGTAACGTTCAAAATTTTTCGCATTTTGAAGGGCATGGGAGTCCCATGCCCTTCATTTTGACAAAATCGGTCAGTATTTAGACACCAGACTTAGTAATCCATACACGGGAATCGGATGAATTCATATCCCATGCGAACAATTCTGAACATTTTCAAGAATTTTCATCGATTCGAGTCTTCCGGGTAATGAAGCTCCCCGCAGCAAGCTGCGGGGTATTAAAGCGGAATTGCGCCGAAGCCAAACCCGCCTTCGCTCTGACGAGCTAAGGCGCGGTTCACCTTGCCCTTCATCCCTGTAGCAAGCTACAGGGTATTCGGGCGAAGGCGAATAAAGCGAACGATTTTGCCCGGTAAAAAGACCATTTACTACTGAGAGCACCAAATAGTTTACATTCCAGGCAGTCTCGTGGTCCCACTACACTGTAATAAGCTACATCATTGCAAACAATATTATGATCTCCGTAGCAAACGATTTTCTTTGTTGTAAAGATACTGAGAACTGCTATATAAAGCTATTCGCAGGAAAGTTAAACTCCCCCCTCGTGCCACCGGCACAGGCAGTCGGGACAGCAGACAGGGTAGGGGTTGGGCTCGATTCTTAGCCATTATTAACCAAGGTTGACCTGTTTAGTTATGGTATCTATTAAGAAAAGAAATTGTGAGATCTGGGCAATCGGTGGCGGAAAGGGAGGCGTAGGCAAGAGTTTTATTATTAGCAGTATGGGAAACTATCTGGCGTCAAAAGGAAAAAAGGTTGTTCTGATTGATGCTGATTTTGGAGGTGCAAACCTTCACACTTTTCTTGGTATTAGTAAACCCAAGGTTACCCTGACAGATTTTTTTGATAATAAATTGCCGCTTAATGAGCTTATTGTTGATAGTAGTATTCCAAATCTGGGACTGCTGATCGGCACGATCCGTTCACTTGCCCCTGATAGTATTAAATACACGCAGAAACTTAAACTTTTCAGGCATGTTGAAGGACTTGATACCGATTATATCCTTATTGACCTTGGCGGTGGAACACACTTCAATACCATTGATACGTTTCTACTTGCTGATAAGATGTTAATTGCCATTGTTCCCGAAATAATAGCAATAGAAAACGTGTATTATTTCCTGAAAAATATCCTCTTCAGGAAGCTTGTGAATGCCTTTGGCGCCCACGGCCTGAAACATGTAGTTCGGGATGCCTGGCAAAACAGGGGAGAGCATAATGTAAAAAACTTCAGACAACTCATTGATCATCTCAGGGGTATGTCAGATCCAATCAGGCAAATAATAAATGAGGAGTTGTCCAGTTTCACGATCTACATTATCTTGAACCAGATCAGAACCAGTGAAGATGTAATGGTTGGAAATTCCGTAAAGAGTATTTGTATAAAATACTTTGGTCTCAATACTCAATATATCGGATACGTCGAATATGATGACTTTATCTCCAGGTGCATAAACAAAAGGCAGGCTTATATGGAGACGTACCCGACATCGCGTTGTGCCAAAGAGATCGAAAGGCTTACGGAGAACCTTTTAGAAGGGCGGCAATTAGGCATAAAGACTTAGACATGAACCAGGAAGAATACAGTAAATATTTCAAGATCCTTGAACTCACTCCTGATGCGTCATTATCGGAGGTCAGAAAAGCATACCTGCATCTAAAAGAGTTGTATTCAAAAGAATCAATTGTAACGTTGCCCGTTGAACATGAAATTTCAGAGGAGCTCAATGAAGAAATACTTCGACAGATTGAAGACGCATACCTGAACCTGTTATCCCTGTACAAAGAGGAGGATATCACTACGGAGAGAGACATTAAGAAGATCATATCGGATGTTATCATTTTCAATGGACCAGCATTAAGAGAGGTAAGAGAAAGGCTTTCTATTGATTTGCGTGATGTTGCTCTTGTAACAAAGATACAGATTCAGCACTTGGAGAATATCGAGCTTGAAAAATACGATTCCCTTCCCGTTGACGTGTATGTCAGGGGTTATATTGCAAGCTATGCCAAGTATTTATCGCTTGACCCAAAAAAGGTGGCAGATGATTATATGAACGAATATTCTGAGTGGAAAAAGGCACAGAAGAAAAAAAGCGGCGATAGCCGACTCCCTCATATTGCTGTGAAAAGGTTTTTCGCAAAATTGGGTATCCTCGGCGGGATGCTGTTAGGGCTTCCATTTTTAGGGGTCCTTCTGGCCGGTCTCCCTGTGACCCGGTATCTGGAATTTCCTCCTGAAACCCGGTATGTCACACACGCGTCTTTTTCATGGATAGCCTTTATAATCTGTGGCCTTTTCATCCTTGCCGTGGTTTTTCCGCTGCTGTTGAAAGGGATACTGTCCGGCAGGCAGACAAAGACCGGGTCAGCAATTTCCAGTCCTTTTCCCTGGTGGGGATGGCTCGGAATTCTAACAGGTTCGATTGCCTGGACCCTTGCATGGACACGTTTCCCATGGTTTGAAAGGTTTCAGCCCCACACCTTCACCCCTCTATGGCTCTCCTTAATCCTTGTTATCAATGCCCTGACATAGCTTGACCGCCCGGGATTCTTCCTGCTGCTTTTCCCGATAAGTGCTGTGTTCTGGTGGTTTTTTGAATATTTAAACCGGTTTGTTCAGAACTGGCACTATGCGGGTGTCCAGTTCGGTGCCTGGGAATATTTCTGGTATGCAACCTTACCTTTTTCAACGGTCCTTCCTGCGGTTCTTGGGACCCGGGAATGGATACTTACTTCTGCATGGGTTGAGAAAGGATTTGATAAGTTTTTCCCTGTTTCGGTTTCTCAGCCACGGTTCCTGGCGTGGACTGTTCTGGTCTTATCAGGGGCCGGGTTGGCCGGAATCGGTATTTGGCCGAATTATCTCTTTCCTCTCCTCTGGGTATCCCCTCTCCTCATCATCGTCTCTCTACAGGTCCTGATGGGAGAACGACATATCCTTTTAGGCATTATTGAAGGCGACTGGCGTCTGGTTGTCTCTTCGGCCCTGGCGGCACTCTTTTGCGGATTGTTCTGGGAGATGTGGAACTTTTATAGCCTGGCAAAATGGGAGTACTCAGTGCCTTTTGTCCACCGCTACCAGATCTTTGAAATGCCGGTTCTGGGGTATGCGGGCTACCTGCCTTTTGGACTGGAAATCGCCGCGATAGAGAGGATGTTGAACGAATAAAGGGTCAGATTTGATTTCAACAGATAAACAGGCCCTTGTGGTGACAAGCAAACAGACGTTAGGGATACTGGGTTATAATGTTACGATAAGAAAGGGCAGCATTGAGGCATTAGGGCTGTTTTTTGTGGTTCTTCTCCAATTTAGTTGGAGAAGAGGGGTCAAGGATTCCAGTGGTCAAGGATTCCAGTGGTTGTTTTCTAAAGACTTTATCAGTGTTTTTAATATTCTTTCGATTTCTCCTATGTCTTTGTTCAGTGTACCCAATTCACCTTTTTCAATTAAA
>JAFDHL010000233.1 GCA_019308785.1 Deltaproteobacteria bacterium | reverse complement strand
TCAGAGAAATAACTCGATCCAAACCTTCCTCTGTCATCGCCGTTCCCGATGCCCGCCCATTTCCTAACATGAAGTAAGGAAAGAAACTGTAAAACTAAAGGGCGTCCCCCTTTCCCCGGTAAAATGTCGATTGTGACCTAAAACCTTATTCATTCCTTTTCTTAACCCCGCTGTTTAACAATTTTCTCTGCCAGGGTCTCCACACTTGTCTCTTTGAGCCATTTATGTCTTTATTTTGTATAATGTCCCCAGCCTGTTTCAAAGTGCTGCAAAAACCGGATCATGCCGTCTGGCCCCAAGTGACGTTCTAAAGCCTTAAGCCCTTCTATCCTGATCTGGTCAAGAGTCATAGTTCCTGTATTCATTTTCTATCACCTCTTTATTATGGTTTTCAATACCCCGTCCGCTTGCGGCGGGGTCATACCGTTTAGAATTTGGGTCCAGGGCAAGCCCTGGGGTTTAATACCTTTTATTCACTCAAAAATAGGTGTGACCCCTTTTTCACTGGGGTGCGGATTTATCTCACATCTATCTCACATTCTCACACGATCTCACATCAAACAGAATATCTCACACGCGGCCCACTTCCCTGTTTACAAATCAACCCTTTTTCTTCAAGGTGCCTTAGTCTTTTCAGGGCTGTATTCTGGTGGATATTCAATTTCTCTGCAATTTCCTTGCTACCTAAAGGAGTCCCCTGTTTGATCAGTTCATAGACATCTTCAAGATCAGGCGATAGCGTCAATCGTGCTCTGAAGATAGTTACCTTGAAAAAATTGCCAGTTTCTTCGAATTCTGGTTCAGGCAGTGCGTTTGTTTTACATGCTTCCTTTATTCTCATTATGCCTGTCCCTAACTGCTCAACATACCCTGCCTCCCGGAATATCTTTACGACAAACCTGTTTCTAACTTCGGATATCCCCTCACCTAAATCCTGAAGAGTTATCCCTAAAGGAAGCGTGCCCGGGCTTGTGATTTCAATTCTGTCTGAAAAAATATCCAGCTTATTGTCAGCCCCAGTGATGGAGTAATCCCTATGGCAGATTGCATTTAAAATTCCCTCCCTGATAGCGGGAAGAGGGATGTCATAATCCTCCTTTCTTCGCAATGCAGATATTTCCACCTTTCTTTCCATGTAAAGTTGAACAAAATCCATGATTTTTTCCGGCATCGCCAACAAACCATCGTCAACAATAATCGAGTTTACCAGATCAGCCCTGTTTTCAGCCTTGAAACGGGAAACCCTGAACCTCGCATAGGAATATTCATCCGGCAGGGTAGAACAAAATAAAAGTACCCCGCCAATAGTTGGATGACACGTATGATCATAACGTTGAGCGGCCTTGATTTTTACAAAATAGTCAAGGCTTGGTTTGGTTTTTAACCCACGTAATTCAATAAACTTTTCAAGCAGCCGCATATCAAAAATATCACAGTCAAAGGATGGATCAATCTCCCGGTCAAGGCTGATATTTCTGGCCTGTCTCCTCAGCTCAGCAGTAACCTGGGAATCCGCCTTTCTGCTCGTTGAACCGACCCTTACAAAGATACCATCCTCAGGTCCGAGTTTTTTCAAATAATAAGGCTTATTAGCCCCTGGCAAAACTCTGATGATAAAGATTATCTTATCTTCAAAAACGGATGATTGAAAAAAGACATTGGGGATGGGTGAAATTGAATCATATATAATGCTCGCCAGTTTTTCTTCCAGGTCAAAAGGCTCTTCCTCTATGCCTGTTACAGTGCGGTCATCATTCACGCCAACATAAATATTGCCTCCGGCACCATTTGCAAAGGCAACCACTGTTTTCAGTAAATTCTGTCTGTTTTTTGGAATCCCTTTTTTAAATTCCAGCGTCTTTCCTTCAGGTTGTTTGAGGATTTCCTCTATTTTCATCTCAACCTCTCAGTCTCTTTTTCTCCCACATTCATTCCAGTCATTATTATTTTTTTCTATCTTACCGTCTTTGTTTACCCCGTAGGTCCGGGAGATCGTACCCTAGCACCGGGTGTACGCCTCATAGAGAGGTTTAAATTTATCATATAATAAGTAGAATGTCTGTAACTACTTCAAGTGGGTAGGCTGAAGGTCCCGCGGAACGCGGGATTAGGAAAAACGGGAATACGGCCCCTTTTTCTCCCCTTTCCACATGAAATTTATTTTGTGCTATTATTAATAAGATGAATTTTTAACGTACCATTCATATGTACGAGCAAGACCTTCACGCAGGCCGATTTCCGGCTTCCAGCCTATAGAATTCAGACGGGATACATCCAACAGCTTTCTTGGCATTCCATCCGGCTTGTCAGCATCAAAAACAATCTCCCCCTCAAATCTCACTACTTCTTTTACAATTTCAGCCAGATTGCGAATTGGCATATCTTTGCCGGACCCGATATTGATAAAAGGCAGAGAGTGCGTTCCGAGGGCTGAGGTGAATTTTTCATCAGGGAGATTCATCACAAAAACACAGGCACAAGCCATATCATCCACATGTAAAAATTCGCGGTAGGGGGAACCGGTGCCCCACACTGCGACTTTTGGGGAATGAGGCGTGGCCCTTGAGTCATTGGCCGCAAGACCAAGGACAACACGTACATCATCCGGGATGGGCCCGAATATTTCGTGGTCGCGCCTGATCCCGTCAATGTCTCCGTTAGCAGCAAGTTTTGCCAGATGGAATTTCCGAATCAGGGCGGGGAGTACGTGTGAGGTTTCCAGATCATAGTTGTCATTCGGCCCGTACAGATTGGTAGGCATAACAGCCCGATATCTGGTTCCGTATTGACGGTTGTAGGATCGCAGAGTTTGATCCCTGCAATTTTTGCGATTGCATAGGGTTCATTGGTTGGCTCAAGCTTGCCGGAAAGAAGATATTCCTCCTTCATTGGCTGCGGGGCTTCTTTGGGATATATACAGGAGCTTCCCAGGAATAGAAGCCTTTGCACCCCTGCACTGTATGCCTCATGAATCACATTTGCCCCGATCATTATATTCCGGTAGATGAAATCGGCAGGGTATGTATTGTTGGCATGAATGCCTCCGACCTTTGCCGCGGCCAGCACCACGTACTCTATTGATTCATCCTTAAAGAATTGCCGCACCGCATGCTGATCCATAAGGTCAAGTTTTTCATGAGTGCGCTTGATGATATTGGTATATCCCTCTGACTCGAGGCGGCGAACAATAGCTGAGCCGACCATGCCGCGGTGGCCGGCGACAAAAATGCGCGTGTTGTCTGACATCGCATTGGTGTTAGGCGATAGGCGTGAGGTGTCAGAGGTCATTAGGATTTATAATTGATGATTGTTGATTGTCGGAGAGAAGCGTAGATCCCGCAGAAGGCGGGAATGATTGTCGATTTCTGTAACAGTATGCGCATGTCTGCGTGTGTCCGTGGCTGATATTATTCTGAACGATTAAAAACCGGGAACCCTTCGCGTTCGCAGAGCTGATCTCTTTGAGCTTCTTTCAGGTCTTCGCTTACCATCATCTTGACCAGTTCCTCAAAAGATACGGTTGGTTCCCATCCCAGGGTTGTACGTGCCTTGGTGGAATCGCCTAAGAGATAATCCACTTCCGTGGGCCTGAAATAGCGGGGATCTATTTTGATGAGTGTTCCTCCTGTTTCCTTGTCCCTCCCCGTCTCGTTTGCTCCGCTTCCCTCCCAGACGATTGTTATTCCTACTTCGTAAAATGCCTTTTCGACAAATTCCCTTACGGAATGGGATTCACCGGTCGCAATGACATAATCGTCGGGTTCTTCCTGTTGCAATATCAGCCAGGTGGCCTTTACAAAATCTCTGGCATATCCCCAGTCCCTCTTGGCATCCAGGTTGCCTAAGTACAGTACTTGTTCAAGTCCCAGCTTTATCCTTGCGACAGCCCGCGTAATCTTGCGGGTCACAAAAGTCTCACCCCTTATTGGCGACTCATGGTTAAACAGAATACCATTACAGGCAAACATATTGTAGGCTTCGCGGTAGTTGACCGTGATCCAGTAGGCATAGAGTTTGGCCGCGCCATAAGGGCTCCGGGGATAAAAGGGCGTGGTTTCCCTCTGGGGCACCTCCTGCGCCTTTCCAAAGAGCTCGCTGGTAGATGCCTGGTAAAACCTCGTCTTTTCCTCCAGTTTCAGGATTCTCATGGCCTCAAGAAGGCGCAATGTCCCTAACGCGTCAGCATTGGCCGTATACTCAGGGGTTTCAAAGGAGACCTTTACATGGCTCTGGGCCGCCAGGTTATAGATCTCATCAGGCCGGGTTTCCTGGATAATGCGGATCAGGTTTGTCGAGTCAGTAAGGTCCCCGTAATGCATGAAGAAACGCACATTCTCCTCGTGAAAATCCCTGTAAAGGTGGTCTACGCGTTGGGTATTGAACGAGGAAGACCTGCGCTTAATACCGTGTACCTCATATCTTTTTTCCAATAGAAACTCAGCCAGATAGGCACCATCCTGACCTGTGACACCGGTGATTAAGGCTCGTTTCATGACAAAGTCCTCACATTATAGGATTGAAGATTAGTGCTGGAACCTGGATACTTTAAACTCGAGGGTTGAACTTTGTGCCAGGTTGTAGCTGATAGGTCATAGGGCATAAGAGATGTTTGAATTTTTCATACAACAAGCAAAATGCCCTTAAAATGACAATATTTTCCAAAAATTGTCGTCTCATAATAAAATCGCTTCGCTATTTTATATTCAGACCATTATTTCCAATCACATTTTTTTGAATTTGAGAGATTTTGCTCCAGAGGTTACAAGCAACGGCAATTTTCGCCCGGTTTTGC
>JAFDHL010000232.1 GCA_019308785.1 Deltaproteobacteria bacterium | reverse complement strand
TATGCATCTTGAAGGGCATGGGACTCTTTTTTCAGGAATCGAAAAATTGGTTGCTGGATTGTACATGACCCTGCTACCTGAGGCGGGCGGGTAGATTGCTGTGCTTCACGCCCATTACACAGGATATGGCATAAACCTGGGCCGCCCGCCGCCCGCCTTGGTTTGCAGGATTGCCAAGTCCAGCGCTCTGGCCGAGTCGATTCTGAAAAAAGAGTCCCATGCCCTTCATTTTGACAAGATCGGTCAGTATTTAGATACCATACTTAAGAATCCACGCGCGGGACTCGGATGAATTATTATCCCATGCGAACAGTTCTGAACATTACCAATCAATTTGAACTGGAAACAAATCTGTGGGCGGGATTACTGTTAACAATCAGCGATGGGAATTCCTTTATACTCAACATATGTGACCGCCCTATGATAGCAATTCATGAATTCTGTTTCCAATCAAGTCTTCAATTTCAGCGATCAGTTCACGGCAGGGGAGGACATTGAAACGATTGTGGGCGGAAATAGCCACCTCTTTTCTGTGAGACATTTTCACCTTGAATATAAGACCGCAATCTCCGGGATATTTGTATGTTATATACTTTAGGTCCTCCAACATTTGTTTGGATATATCCTCTTCACTGAGTTGGAGTTCGATAGCCTTTATGGCATTCTGCCTGATTGAGTCCAGTGTAACGATTTCCTGGGCGATGATTTTTGCTGAGCTGTCGCCGATTTCGGCACTGCCTTTGATGAGCAAAGGATCATCGCATTTTAGAAGAGGGGAGGTTCGAGCGAAGACATCAGGAAATACCACCACCTCAGTTGAACCGGTAAGATCTTCTATGTTGAGGATGGCCATCTTGTCGCCACGCTTGGTCCGTTTCATCTTTAATTCTTCCACGACGCCGGCGATCTTGACTGTGCTCTTATCCTTCTGGCCGGAGAGATCATCAACCGAGCAGGTTGTAAACTGTTTTATCTCCTTGCCGAACCTGTCCAGAGGATGTCCTGTAATATAAAACCCGAGCGCTTCTTTTTCTTTCCTCAACCTGTCTTTTTCATCCCATTCGTCAATGTCGGGGAGTTCAAGGAGTCCCCCGTTTTCCCCGGCATTAAAGCTCAGAGAACCGAACATGTTAAGCTGGTTAGGATCGTGGTTTGCGCCACAAAACCTTAGTACATCATCCAGGGCAGCAAAAAGTCTTGATCTGTAGGTACCCGTAAAATCAAAGGCACCGCACAGGATCAGCCCTTCGAGGACCCGGCGGTTGACCTTGGCACCTTCCACTCTCTTGCAGAAATTAGCAAGATCATGAAAAGGCCCGTTTTTTAGTCGTTCTTCAATGACAGACTCAACGGCTTTTAAACCCACGTTCTTCACAGCCGCCAGGCCGAAACGGATCTTCCCTCCAACTACCGAAAAGTCGGCCTGACTTTCATTAACGTCGGGAGGCAGGATCTCAATTTCCATCCCTTTGCATTCAGCGATATTCTTTATGGTCTTGTCCTGGTTACCCATATCCTGCGTCAGAAGTGCCGCCATAAACTGTACCGGGTAATGGGCCTTAAGATAGGCGGTCTGATAGGCGATCATGGCATAGGCAGCGGAATGGGACTTGTTAAAACCGTATCCGCCGAATTTTTCTGTTAACGCAAAAAGTTTTTCGGCCGTTTTGGAATCAACACCATTTTGTTTTGCGCCGTTAACAAACCGGGTCTTGTGTTTTGCCATGACCTCCTGTTTCTTTTTCCCGATAGCCACTCTGAGTTCATCGGCCTCGGCCAGGGTATAACTGGACAGGACCTGGGCGATTTTCATGACCTGTTCCTGGTACAATATTACACCGTAGGTTTCCTTTAAAATAGGCTCAAGCTGGGGAAGGAAATAATTGATCTTGACTTTCCCATGTTTTCCCTTAATGAAATCGTCGACCATGTTGCTACCCAGTGGACCGGGCCTGTAAAGGGCTACAAGGGCAATTATGTCTTCGAAGACCTCCGGTTTGAGCCTTCTTAGGAGGTCTTTCATACCGGAACTTTCTAACTGGAATACGCCTGTTGTTTTTCCTTCGCTTACGAGGTGATAAGTGGCCTCATCATTGAGGGGGATCTTGTCAATGATGAGCTTTTGGCCGGTGGTTTGTTCAATCAGCCTGAGGGCCTGCTTGATAACCGTCAGGGTCTTCAGCCCCAAAAAGTCGAATTTGATAAGGCCTAATTGTTCAATCTTATCCATAGTAAACTGGGTCATAATTTCATCCCGGGACCCTTTGAAAAGAGGCAGGTATTCGACAAGCGGCCTGTCCGAAATTACCACCCCGGATGCATGAGTCGATGCATGCCTGGACAAACCTTCAAGGGCGCGGGATATTGTCAGGAGTTTTTTTGTTTGTTCCTCGCCCTCTTCCAGGCGTTTTAACTCCGGCTCTTCCTGAATCGCCCTCTCCAGGCTCACACCGGGTCCTTCCGGAACCAGCTTGGCGATACGATCAACCTCTCCCAACGGTATATTGAGGGTTCGGCCCACGTCTCTTATGACAGCCCTTGCCTTCATGGTTCCAAAGGTAATGATCTGCCCTACGTTATCTCTGCCATATTTATCAGCCACATACCGTATAACTTCATCTCTGCCGTTGATGCAGAAGTCGATATCTATATCTGGCATGCTTATGCGTTGGGGGTTCAGGAATCTTTCAAAAAGGAGGCCATATTTGATGGGGTCGATATTGGTGATATTCAGGCAGTAAGCTGTCAGGGAACCCGCGACCGATCCGCGTCCCGGACCGACGGGGATATCACGACTGCGGGCATGTTCTATGAAATCGGCCACGATCAAGAAGTAGCCGGAGAACCCCATTTTGTGAATGACCTGGAGCTCAAAGTCGAGCCTGTCCCTGTATTCCTGGACTGCCTCTTTAGTAAGGGGCCCTTCATCCTGTTCTTTCTCGCTAAAACGCCTTTCAAGGCCGGTCTGTGCGTCATGAGACAGCATATCATCAAGGGTTTGGCCTTCCGGCACATGAAATACAGGATACTTGTACTGGCCGAATTCCATCTCATATTTACAGCGACGGGCTACCTGAATGGTATTGTCAAGTGCATCCTCAAAGCCGGCAAGGCCCTGCTCCATTTCGGAACGGGATTTGAAATAGAATTCGTTCGTAGAAAACTTGAGCCTTTTCTCATCATCAATGGTTTTGCCGGTCTGAATACAGAGGAGAACATCATGTGCCTCTGCATCTCCCCGGTTGAGGTAATGACAATCATTGGTGGCGACAAGAGGTATGGAAAGGTCCTTTGACATTTCTTTAAGAGCATTGTTGACCTCTATCTGGTCAGGAAGCCCATTGGCCTGTACCTCAAGGTAGAACCGGTCATTATCGAAAACGGAAGACAGTTCCTCAGCCTTTTCCCTCGCTGTTTCAATGCGCCCGGAATTAATATAATAAGGGACGATACCCTTAAGACAGGCTGAAAGTGCAATAAGGCCACCGTTGTATTCTCTCAAAAGCTCCATGTCGATCCGGGGATGGTAATAGAATCCCTCCAGGTGGCCTAACGTTATCAGTTTGCTCAGGTTCCTGTACCCTTCCTCGTTCATCACTAAAAGGATCAGGTGGTAGGCATTGGGGCTTCCATCCGTTGATGGGGATTTATCGCGGCGGTCACCGGGTGCCATGTATACTTCGCATCCGATGATTGGTTTGATCCCGGCCTCTTCAGCCTGCTTGTAAAAATCTACGGCACCGAACATATTGCCATGGTCGGTGATGGCAACGGCATCCATCCTGTATTCTTTAGATTTGTTGAGCATTTGATCAATACGGATTGCGCCGTCCAGGAGGCTGTATTCGGTATGGACGTGAAGATGAATAAATGGTGAATTGTTATGCGCCATTTTGTCCTCGGTTGGTTTTTGTTTGAAAACTCAATGGTGTCCAATATGATTTTTTGGATGGACACAGGTTAAGTGCAAAATACTCATCTGAAGAGTCTTTACTATTGTATGATATGTAAAAAGTATGATACGGTATATACACAAGATCATCAAGAGAGTTTTCAGGCCAAACACCAATCAATTCCCTTTCTATGGACCATGTCTATGAACCGTACCCGTTTTATCGTGCAAGGAATGCATTAAGAGGCTTTATTAACTTTATTAACAATATAAAACGCATATTAATCGCGTCCCTTTTTCTGAGTTTTTTCGTCTGAGAGGGTACAGAAATCAAGGAAGCAGTTATGAATGCCGGGCAGGAAAAGATTTTGAAGGAGAGGCTTGAGCGGCTAAAAAACCAAAACAAGACGTTGAGAGAGAAATCAGCTGTTCTCAGGAAGGAGAAAGGATCTCTCGAAAAGGCCTTAAAAGTAAGCCAGAAGTTACTCAATGATATTCCCGGTGCGATCGTTCTTATCCAGGATGGAAAGCTCATTTTTATCAACGAAATCCCCCGGACGCAGTTGGGGTACAATGAGGAAGAAATCATAGGGCGAAATTTTCTTGAGTTCATTCATCCACGGTCTAAAGAATTCGTACGGAATCTGCATCAGAGAAGGATTGCCGGGAAATCGGTCCAAGATCAATATGAGGCTTTTCTGGCAACGAAAAGCGGCGAACCACTATGCTGTGAGGTCCGGGTAAGGAAGATCCGGCATCAGGGCCGAACCGCCTTCCTGCTGAATTTGATCGGCCTGGACGAAAAGAAGCAGAAAGAAAAGCAGCAGACGCAATCACGATCGGCCTGGACGAAAAGAAGCAGAAAGAAAAGCAGCAGACGCAATCACAGAAGAGGGAAGCCCTGGCGCGCATGGCCTCAGGTTTGAGTCGAGAATTCAAGGATTGTCTGAGTATTGTGGGCGAACAGCTTTCCAATCTGCAGCATATTGAATATGCGAAAGATGCTGGTTATGACAAATCGTTGAGAAAAATTGAGGCCGCCATAGATAAGGGGCATTTAATTGTTCGCCAACTGGAAAGCCTGGCTGACTTTGAAAGGCAAAGACCGGGCACTGTCCTTTTCGACTTGAGAAAGGCGGTAAAAGATGCAGTTGAACTGGCCCGACAGAACTGGAAAGAACAACCTGAGCATCTCGGCGGC
>JAFDHL010000231.1 GCA_019308785.1 Deltaproteobacteria bacterium | reverse complement strand
AATGTGCATACTGATATTTGGGACCGTCGTCTGGAACAGCTCCGCAATCATCTGCTGGGTGAGCCAGACGGTCTCGTTTTGAAGGCGAACTTCAAGCTTCACCTGTCCGTCTTCGGTCTGATACAGCAGGAATTCCCCGCCGGATTCTTTAGGCACAAGTTCATTCATCCCCTGGCCCTCCTTCCATGAAATCGAAAAGTGTCGCCTGGGCGGGGTTGCCCTTGCCGAATTTCCGCCGTGGCTTCGCGGGCGTGTCTTCCGCCGGTTCTTCCGGTTCCAGAGGAGCCTTGGGGAGGTTCATGATCTCCAGGCTGTAATCATCGTGGCCCCATTCGCATTTCTTCAAGACCGCCTTGGGTATCTTCTTGATGGTCAGGTTGGGGAACTGGCCCGGGTCGCACCGGAAAGCGGAGCAGCAGATAAGCAAACTGCGCTCCGGCCCGACCTCGTCGCTGAGGCTGGTCAACATCTCCTTGCTCATGAACTGGGTAGTCACGTATAGGAAATCCGTCTCCGTGCTCTTTCCGTGAATCCAGTAGACATCCTCACTGGGCGCATACTCGAAACCCTCCAGCTTGCACATGGCTTCGGCCAGCATGGCCCGGCCAGCATGGCCGCGTTGAACTCAGAGTTGATGACCGGGTTGCCCCATTCGTCTTTTACGATTAGGGATGGCCCCAGCCGGTAGTAACGGAAACCGCCGCCACCTTTCCAGTCAACGGCTTTGGTAATTCCGCCATCGTCTTCGCCGTCGATGACCTTTTTCAGACGGGGGATGATGTGTGTGTGGCAGTGTTCACCCAACTCCACCATGATCCAGCGGCGGCCCATTTTGTGTGCCACTGCAGCAGTAGTGCCGGAACCGGCGAAGGAGTCGAGGACAACGTCGCTTTCTCCCATTGTTAGTTGCAGAATTCGCTGAATTAAACGTTCCGGCTTTGGAGTGTCAAAAGCATCACCTGCACCGAATAAGGCATTGATCTCTTTCTTGGCTTCTTGATTGTGTCCCACTTCGTTGTTAGGCCACCAAGACCATGCTATTTGACCCTTTGATTCGGCCAGATAGGTTTTTCTTCGCGGGACACCACGACCGTCCTTGCCAAACCAGATTCGACCATCCTCAACTAACCCGAGGAACACCTTTTCAATATTCTTCCAGCATCGTCCTTCTGGAGGAGCATACGTTTTTCCACCAGGTGTCGTAATACTATACATCTGATTCGGACGATATCCTTGAGCTGTGTAATCAGAGGAGACCCAAGGCCCTCTCGGATCGTCGTCGGGGTTCTTATACTGTGCTCTCTGCTTTTCTGTCTTTGGGAGTGGCTTGACTATCGTCTTGAAGGTGAGGAGGTTTTTTGCAAAAACAAGGATATGGTCGTGTCCTGGACCAATTGTTGCACGTATGTCTGGCGAAGTTCTTTTCTGCCACACAATGTTTGCTACGAAGTTCTTTCTTCCAAAAATCTCATCACACAACACCTTTAAATAGTGACATTCGTTGTCGTCTATGCTGATCCACAGAGAGCCGCTCTCTGCAAGTAACTGCCTAAGTATTTCAAGGCGATCCCTCATAAGCGACAGCCACAACGAATGTTCAATTCCATCATCGTAATGCTCCCAGGCAGATCCCGTATTATAAGGAGGATCAATACAAATACATTTGATCTTCCCCGCAAACTCCTGCTCCAGAGCCTTCAACGCTAGCAGGTTGTCGCCGAAGATCAGCCGGTTATCGAATATGTCGTTTTCGCTATGACGTTGGGTCGCGTGGTAGGATTTCTCCGGGTCCTCGATCAGGATTCTTGGCTCCAGCCTGGGCCGGTTTTCCTTCCCGATCCACGTCAGTTCGAGTTTTGTTTTCTTTTTTGCCATGTGATCACTCTTCTTTTGTTTGTTGCAGATGATTACCCAGGCTGGGCGACTCCCCCAATTCTGGCGGGCATTCCCCGACTTGTCCGCCGTAGCCTTGGCAAAGGCGGATCCACGTGAGTTTAAGTTTTGTACGTTTGGTCTGGCTCATTCTTCAGATGCCACTGTTTCAATCAAAGAGTTTTGGTAAATAATCACGCAATTTAAGACTAAAGGGCGCTCTGGGTCACGGTGACGTTGCCAGCGCTGCGGTAGAAGTTCCCTGCTTCCTTCTCGTCTTTATCGCTTCCACAACCAACTTCAGATCTGCGATGTCCTTCCCAAGCTGCTGGGCATTGGGAACAGGAGCATTTTTAGCGGATGATGGGTCGTGGGCGTCTACTACGTCGCAACATGTTCTATGCAGTCGGGCAATTTCATTGTATTCGGCCTGCGTAAAACCCACCACGTCGCCTAATTGGTTGACCTTAACCCAGTCTCGATAGCGTTTCACCGCCCCGCTGAAAACGACCTCCTCGATCACCCGCTCGATCGTTGCACGCAAGTGGTCGTATTGTTGCCGCATCTTAGCGCTCTCTTTCTCATTTGGATAGGTCGGCCAACTTTTCCTCAAGGCCTTTTGTTCTTTTTCGAGTTTATCTAAGCGGTCCCTGTAGGGTTGGTGATCCCAAGGAAGCCCTTCTGAAACATGCCCTGGACGCCCATTTAGCCATTCCAAATGGTGCATGAGATTATCGACGTTCTCTTGCTCGATGTGATCAAGCAGCTCGCCGAGAAATACCGTGTCGTGGGTCAGCACGATCACCTGGCGTATTTTTGCCTCATCAACAAGTCGTTTTGCAACGTTCTTACGCCAATGGTGATCAAGCGATGAGACAGGATCGTCAAATACAATCCCACCCTTGTGTCCAGCAAGATGCAGTTCCGCAAGGAACGAGCCAATGGCGATTGCGCGCTGTTCGCCTTCGCTTAGTATCTCATCGATCCTTGTCGTTATCGGAAGATCAAGCACAAGCTTGTGTTTCATCTTGCTTCGCTCAACACGTTCCTTGAGCTTAGTCTTGATGTGACCAACCCCCAGCGCCAGAAACTCGGTGTCGAGCGCGTTCTTCAATGCGGCGGTCACGGCTTGGGTTGCAAAGTCCTTCGTCTTGTCGGAAATCCCTCTCGTTTTCAGGTCGTCCTTACATTTTGTCAGCATCGCCTTGATTTTCATTCGCTGGACGAGATCCAATACGGCCTTTAGGCGCTGGGATAGGGTTGTTCGTGTTCGAAGCTCGGCGCATTCGGCTTCAAGCGCCTTTTTTCTCTTCTCATCGCTGGCTTTGTCGAGTTCAGTGGCTTCTGCAACGATTTTATTTGAAAGTAGCTTGAGGTCAGCGCGCGGATCACCATCAAGTCTGGGAGCGTTCTCCCACGCATGTGCTTTCAAGGCATCCAATAGCCAAGCCCTGCGGGTATCAACTTTCTTCTCGAAGTCCTGGATAGTCTGAAGCAAAGCGGCGTTCAAAAGTTTTAACTCTTCGGTCAATGCGGGATCTAGCCCGAAACTGAGAGAGACTTCCGAGATCTTCTGGCCCGCCTTCTCACGCTGTTCGCGCTTCTCGATTGCAACCTTGGCGGTATCCTGCTTCACAAATTCCTCGAATCTCCGCATGCGCTCAGTCGATTCCTGATCCAACGTCTGCTGGCACAACGGACACTGCGCGCCGGCTTCTAAGTATGGGAACGGCTTTCCTGCATACGCAATTTCCGTCGAGAATCGTCGTGCTGACTCAAATAGAATCTTCCACACCTTTTCGCCCGTTCCTGGAAGTAACGGTGCACCGGCCCGAAACTTCTCCGCCGCAACGATTTCCGCCTTGGATGCAGCTTCGGCCTCGGTGTTGTACTCCTTGAGCTTTTCTACCGTAACGTCGTTGACCCAAGCGATCGCACCGTCAATGCGGGAAATCAGCCCCTCGACACGCTGTGCCGATAGCCGCAAGATTTTGGCCTTGGCTTTGGGGTCGTTCTCTGTCAAGGTCTTGACAAGTTCGGCTAGCCGGGTGGTGTCGGCGGCTGTAAGCGTAGCGAGGGCTGTCACCTTGAGCGGATCCGTATCTGGACCGAGAGAAGCGATCAACTTGCCCACTGCCGTATCACCAAGTAAATCAGCATAGGGTGCAGCGTCGGAGTTGATCGCATTAATCTCCGCGTTGAGTCGCTGGGTCAATTCAGGCAAAATGCGCTGCCCTAGGCTCTCCACAATATCGAGTCCGTATGGAAGGTAGGCCACATCGCCCTCATCCAAGTATGCCCTCGCACACTTGGTGTCAAACACGGCGATGGTCGATAGATCGTCAGGAGGTTCTACACCGCGCTTCCAGCCAAGTGGGCTTGCCTTTCCATTGATATCGAAAGTCGCTTCAGGAATACTCTTAATGGCCTTTACATCAAAGGCATCAGGGTGAACGGTTTCCAGTGAGTCGCGTGCACGGCAAGCCTGCTTCAATACTCGGGAGTAACCAGACTTTCCAGAAGCATTGCCCCCGTAAATTACAGTCATTCCTTTCAGCGCAAACTCAAGCATTTGTCCATTGGGAATTCTATTCACATGTTTGAGATCCCGCATCGCTCGAAGAATGACGGGTGTAGCATTGGCTGTTTGTGTTGGAAGATGCTTCTGCGCGAGAGGATCTGGATCTCGATTTTCGGGGTCAGGAACTCCGTGCGCGGACTTCAACATCGCATACAGATCATCTAAGTCCTGTTGGTCAAGCACCTCTTTCTGAAAGAGGCGGCGCAAGGCATCGCGCTGCCACAAGGAAAGACCTGTTGTAGACCATGCTAAAATATCGTCGAGCAGGCTCATATCAATCCAACCTTAGCCACCATATACAGTTTCACATCCGTTCTTCGCCATATCTCAATGAGACGCCGTCTCTCCTCCAACGATGAATTGTATGGAGGCATTTGCTCTTTGTTATTTGACATTGTACAGTATCTGATCATACAAGACTCCATCGAATGCAAAACAGCGTCTGCACACTCCGTCGTTGCTTCAACTGCTTCTCTATGTTCTTAATCAGTTCCTCGCGCTTGGCGTCGATGGCATCCTGGGCATCGAACAGCCTCCAGTTTGTCCTGCAGCGACTGTGATCTACGGATCTACGGGACGTTGTTGACTAGGTTGACAAACTCCCGATGCTCATTCATGTCAGCCCTAAGTCCCCCTTCACACAATCATCTGTGGTCTGGGCTCGGACCAAATAAGGTTATTGAACAGGTGTTTTAGAGCAAAGTTGTCAGATCTCCATCTATTTTGAAAATTTAGAGAAAATTAACTAAAATTAGCTATTTAGTCAAGGATTTTTGCCGGAAAGCACCTCCAGTTACAGGGAGATAACAGGAAATCTGATGTGAACTGTATCATACACTTTTGACAGGTACGGTCAAAGTTCAAAGAGCTATTCAAGAAAAAGAACAAGGAAGCTACTTATTTCGGGTTGATTTCAGTCGATTCCAGGCGTATTTAAGAAGATAGATTACGCAATAACAGGTTATTTGGGTAGTAGTGTATGCTGCATCATTTTTTAAGGTTTCGAACCCCAGTCATAAGGAAATTGAGCCTTTGAACCAAAATTTATGGCAAGAAAATATAGAATAGCGATGATTTAAAGCAATAGCGCAACTTCCTGCCCTTTACGATCCACGGTGAGTATGGTTTGGAAGAAATGGAAATAAACAAATTTCAGATAGTCTTTTTCCCATACCTTTTTTTAACTAAATTTGAATCAATAAAGCTATTAGGAGTTACAATATGGAACTCCAAAGAAATTTCCAATAGAATAAAAAATGAAGATTTAAAAAATAAGATAATAACCCTGATTGAACAGAACCGAATATTTGGGAAACCAATTCAAGACATCGGTATTGTTAATTTTCGAGGTTGGGATGATTTTCGTCCTCTTACAGTTAATGAAGAAAGGATAATAAATGAGATTCGTATTGTCCTATTTCTCTCAGGGGTTGCCAAATGTAATACAAATAGTGGTGCAAATGCTGGCCATTATATGCTTACAAGTGATAATTTTAAGATAGTATACCAGAATTTCAAATTAGATAGCCCGTATACAGGTTATTCCTCGGGTAGAATTGTGAGATTGTCCGATTTTGGTTATGAAATATCCAAGATCACATATGAAAAACCTCCTTATATACTGAAAAACTCATTCTCTTATGACGAGAACTTATTGAGCACATTAGAACGTTTGAAGCGTAAAAGGCGGAAGTCTTATCGACTGATTCTTCGCGCTTCAGACGCATTAATGAACGCGTATACCAACTCAGAAGATGTTAGCTTTGAGTCTCGTATTTTGGAATTGTCTAGAGCCTTCGAAATATTATTTAAATTGCCTGAAAAACAGCAGAGGAAAGTGTTTAAAGATGCGATTAAGAAATATTGTGAGCCAGCCGGAGAAAGAATGAGGAGATATTTGTCAGAGAGACCAAGAAATATTAAGGTGCCTGAAAGAGGTAGCAGACAGGTTATGTGGGCAGATCGTTTCTACACCTTACGGAATCACATTATACATGGAGAAAGTGTTGCAGAGAGGGGATTTTGGTTCTATGGTCAGCCACATTATCAACTTGGTCTCTGGTTTTTCTTAGTATCCATAAAGCGAATGATAAATGAATCTTTGGGGACGAAGAACTTCTATGATTTCGTCAAATGCGAAGACGGGTGCTTCGTTTATCACATGGGATCTTGGAGAAAAGCTACAGCAGAAATACTCCAAGCACTTATGAAAAAGGGGGAATCGTAATCGGATATGTGGAACAGGTCTGGTCGCCAGAAAATTGCTTATTTGTGACTTTACTTATCAAATGGAATCAAATGATATTGCTAATATGAAAAACCTTTGATATGTCTGACATATCCGTTAAAAATCAGGCATGCTCAAACTGTGAGGGCTTACCGTGCCAACAACCTCTTGATACTGCAAAATAATTTGAGAGAGGTTCTGATATGATTTGATTAATCCTTATTATCTAATTGCGTGAAGGCAGGCAGTCTTTTGATATTGTGCATCATGCGCAATTTTTTGGGCATGGATCTGTAAAAAAGGCCAGGATCACATTCCGTTCAGGGCATGAGCAAGGCACGGGAAATACAAAATATCAGTTTTTCTTGTACGGGAGAAACTATTCGCTTGACAGAGGTGCTTTAAACGGGAGAACCGAATACTTTGTTATTCTCGATACGCTCCATACATACGGGCACAATCCGGCCTTTCAGGTCGTTAGAAGAAGAAAATAACACCGCCAGGTAATTGTCGCTTGTGCCTTTCATCATTTCCTTTTTTTCCGAATACCATCCCTCGGCAAGAACCGGAAATTCTTTCCCCAGGCAGCTACTATAAAATTCAGTCCTCTTGTCCTGGCCGATTGCTCTGAGCTCTGCGGCCCTTTTTTTAATAACCTCTGGATCATTCCGGCCATCAAAGGCAAAAGCGGCTGTCCCCTTTCGGGGTGAAAAGGGAAAGACATGGAGATAGGATACTGGTAAATCTCTGATAAGTGCGCACGTGTTTTGATGTGCCACGGGATCTTCTCCCGGAAATCCGGACATAACATCAACGCCGATGGCCGCAAGGGGGATTCTTTCGTAAATGGATTCAATAAGTCCGGCAAATTCGTAACCACTGTAGTGTCGATTCATTCTTTTCAACACTCTGTTATCCCCGCTTTGTAAAGGTATATGGAAATGCCGGCAAAGCCATTTGTTAGAGGCCACCATTTCAATAAGATCCTGATCAATCTCATTGGGTTCGATTGAACTCAGCCGGATACGGACCGGAAAACCTTCCCTGCCTATGGCACGAAGCAGGTTATTGAGATTCATATTCCCGTCCAAATCCACACCATACTTTCCAAGATGGATACCGGTGAGGACAATCTCCCTGTAGCCTTCTCCGGCTAAGGATTCGATTATAGACAAGACCTTTTCAGGCGCAAGGCTCCTGTATGGACCTCTGGCAAAAGCTACGATACAGTATGAGCAAAAAGACTCACACCCATCCTGGATCTTCAAATAAGCGCGGGTCCGGCCGGGGTAACGCCCTATGGGAAGGAACTCAAAGGGCATCCCCAATTCAAAGTCTTTCAAAACCACTGACCTTTGTCCTGAATCCGCCATACTTAAAATGAATTTAATGAGTTTACCCTTTGCCCTGTTGTCTGCTATAAGCCTGATTCCCTGTATACTCGAAAGCTCGTCCGCGTAAACCTGTGCATAACAGCCGATAGCGGCAACCATCCCGTTTGGATTCTCCCGGATGGCCTTTCGGATTGCCTGTCTCGACTGATGGGCAGCCCTTTGTGTGACAATGCATGTATTTATTATCGCCACATCGGGCATCTCCCCATCTGCGGCCTGACGCCATCCGGCATGAGTCAACTCCTCTTTCAGATAAGCGGATTCATACTGCATCCTAAGGTTATGATCTTAAATGCTTTTGTCATGGTATAGACACACGCCTCTTTGCATACATACTATCCTAATTAAAATTTGACAGTATTTTTTTGTTGACAAACATTTTTTATCATATTATTATTTTTTGCTATTATAGGGAAATAAGAAATGACTAACAAATCATACATTTCAATTAAGGGCTATTTTGGTTTTTATTTTTTTGGGGAGGTGTGTGTCCACGGCCCTGATTGAATATAACCATATTTCGATTTAAAGGCCGTGGATAGATTCCACGGCCTTTTTTTGTTTCTTTCCAACCATAAGAAAAGGGGGAATAGCAAATGTCTGTTTCAGAAAAAATGATTAATTCATTAGAGAAAGCATCATGGGTAAGGAAGATGTTTGAAGAGGGTGCCATCAGAAAGGAAAAATACGGCCCGGAGAATGTCTTCGATTTCAGTTTGGGCAATCCGAACCTCGACCCTCCTGTCAGGCTCAATGAAGTCCTGAAGAAATTGATTTCTGACGATCCTTCAGGAATACACGGGTATATGCCGAATGCCGGATTCCTTGAAACAAGGACCGCGGTGGCTAAATATCTGACGGATCTAAATCATCATTCATTTGGTCCCGAGGACATCGTAATGACGGTTGGAGCGGCCGGGGCTCTAAATGTCCTTTTGAAGACAATTCTCAACCTGGGCGATGAGGTTATTATCCCAAAACCCTACTTCATGGAATACGATTTTTACATCGATAATAATGGGGGTATTCCCAAGACCGTCAGTACCCACCCCGATTTCTCCCTTGATATTTCAAGCATTGAAAATGCTATCGGTTCCAAAACAAAAGCCGTACTGATCAACACCCCCAACAATCCAACTGGAAAGATATACTCAAAGGACAGGCTGGATAAACTGGGAGGGTTGTTAACCCGGTATAGCGAGAAATACGGAGAGCCTATCTACCTGATATCCGATGAGCCTTACAGCAAGATCATATATAATGGATGTATCTGCCCATCTATCTTCGATGCATATAAGGAAACCTTCCGTGTAACATCCTTTTCAAAAGACCTCTCGTTGGCCGGAGAGCGTATAGGATATATTGCCATAAACCCAATAATTTCTGAAAAAAACACGATTATCGAGTTGCTCAGCCTGTGCAATAGAATCCTTGGCTATGTCAATGCACCGGCCTTGATGCAAAGGGCAATGCCATTTTTGTTGAGCGATAGCGTTGACATAAGCCTCTATGAACATAAGAGGAATATCCTCTCAAACGGCCTTAAAGAGGCTGGTTATGATTTTGAGCTACCGGACGGGACCTTCTACCTTTTTCCCAAAAGCCCGATCCCGGATGACGTGGCATTTGTACACGCACTGCAGGAGGAAAATATCCTGACAGTGCCGGGTTCGGCATTTGGTGGCCCCGGTCATTTCAGGATTGCCTACTGTGTGAAGGATCAGACAATCAAAAGGGCCCTCTTCGGATTTGCACGGACCATGGAAAAATATAAATAGGAGGGAGTAGCAAGGGGGAAAGCTTTTAATGCCTTACGCCTCAAGCCCCTTTGTTATCCACCCTCCACCTATGACCCGTTCCCCTTTGTAACAGACAAGGGCCTGCCCAGGGGTTACAGACAATTGTGGCTCATCAAATGTAAACCTCACCCTGTCGGGAGAGATGGTCTCTAAACGGCCCGGAGCGGCCCTGTGACGGTAGCGGATTTGAGCCTGTGCCTCAATGAGCTTTTGAGAAGGCTCGTCGAAAATCCAGTTAAATCCTTCCGCTTCAACCGTGCCTGAATAAAGCTCCTCTTTTCTGCCCACCACTACTTCGTTTGTATCCGGCCTGATTTCCTTTACGTAATAAGGACGGGATGAGGCAATGCCAAGGCCATGTCTCTGACCAATGGTATATCTGTATGCTCCCGCATGTTCACCGAGCACTTTACCTTCGCCATCCACGATATTGCCGATCTTTTTCACCTCGACTCCCCTGTGTTTTTCAACAAAGAGCCGATAGTCATTATCCGGAATAAAACAGATCTCCTGACTTTCAGGCCTGAGATGAACAGGCAGGTCCATTTTGTCGGCCAGATCCTTTACCTCTGTTTTTGTCATATCCCCCAAAGGAAATAACGCCTTTGAAAGACAGTCCTGGCTGAGGCGGTGAAGAAAATAGGATTGTTCCTTGCCTCTGTCCTTTCCTCTCCAGAGTTCCACAGGAATACAGCCATCTCCTGTTTTGACCCTGACATAGTGTCCTGTTGCCAGATAGCGAATGCCATGTTCCTCCGCATATCTGAGAAGGTATGCGAATTTAATCACCTCATTACACATAATGCAGGGGTTGGGTGTAAAGCCCTTCAGATATGAATCGACAAACGGATCGATTATAAGCCGCTCGAAGTCCTCTCTAATATCTATTATTTCAAGAGGGATCTTAAGGTGCTGGGCAACCAACCGGACCGAATCCGTTACTGTCTCTGCAGTGGAAGGGGGGGGCGAAAGGAGCAAATGGAGCCCATTGACCTCCCAACCCGCAGTTTTCAAAAGGGAGGCGGCCATGGAACTGTCCACCCCCTCGCTGAGGGCCACCATTACTGATGCAGGCTTTACTTTCATATATTCAACCTCAAAATCCTTTCCATTGAAGGACCATATCATGTCAACAGCTTCACATATTTTCAGTTCAATTTGCTAATGAAGAAAATAGGGAACTGCTGGCGACCAGTATTATGACTCATTGAATTGTTTGCTCGAGAGAATCAAGAATGTGCCCTATCCGTATAACAGAATAAAGGGGGACTGCGATTATTTTACCGCTCCGGGCGAAGTTCTGTTCAGAAGCCTTTATTCCAAATGGAGCGGATGGATATCTGGAAAGAAATAGCCGGAGACTCTTCAGATGCCCGAAAGCGCTTGCCTTTACTTCGACAGGCACAACTTTGCCATGAACAGTTGTTAGATAATCGATCTCAGCGGTTGAACTTCGGGCAGTCCTGTCCCAGTAATAAAGATCAGGATTTCTGTTAATACCTTCCAGAGACACAAGCTCCTGACCAACAAACTGCTCTGCAACTGCTCCGGTGTGCGCGGAAATCAAATTTCTATTATCACTCCAGTCCCGATATCTGGTTCCCATCAGGCGCTGCATAAGACCAACATCAAGAAATACCAGTTTATATCTTTTTTCAGACGCTCCGGCAGCAAGAGGAACCCCAGCCCCTGAAGTGGCTTTCACTTTTATGAGAATATGGGCCTTTTCCAGCAGATTGATTGCATTTTTGATCTGCCGGGCCTTTGCATCCGGATCAATCTTGGAATAGGTTACCTTTCTGCCGACAACCTTTGGTGCAGTTTCAAACATCCTGCCAATGTGCTCAGTGCCAGCCCTTCCGCAATATTTGTTGAAATCAACCCGGTATGTGGAAAGGATGTTTTCCTGTTCGTCAGAAGCGCTCAAATAGGAATTATCCTCAATGAATTTTTTGAGGACCCCCGGCATCCCTCCTACGAAGAGATAGTCTTTTAATAGCGCAAGAATCTTTTTGTGAATAAGATCTCCGGGGGTATTGAGAAGATTGTATCCGGCAATCTGCTGTGCGAGCATATCTTTTCCCAAGGCCTTGAGGAATTCGATGAAAGTAAAAGGACGCACGTAAACAAACTCCAGCCTGCCAACCGGGACTGAAATCCTGCTCAATTCAAATTCCAGCAAAGAACCGGCACCTGCTACGTGCAACTCGGGAATTTCCTCGTAAAAATAGCGAAGCGCTGTTACAGCCGCTGGACAATTCTGGATTTCATCAAAAAAGAGGAGGGTCTGCCCGGGAGTGATATCCTGTTCATAGAAGGCCGCTATCTCGCGGATAATCCTTTTAGGGTCCAGATCCTGATAGAAAAGACTGCCAAGAGCTGGATTTTTTTCGAAGTTGATACAGACAAATGAGGAAAATATCCTTCCCAGTTTTTCGACTGCATAGGATTTTCCAGTCTGTCGCGCACCGCGCAGCAGCAACGGCTTGCGATGCCTTTCTTTGGCCCATTGAATGAGATAGTTATCCAGATCACGTTCCATGCCTGGCAGCATATTTAAGAACATGACAAAAGTCAAGGTAATTCAGTTCGATAAATAGATATTTTTAGGGGTAATTCTGGCAGGCAGCAAGATAAAAATCAGTCTGTTTTCAAACCAAAACCGTGGGATATCCAGGTCGTCCATAAGTAAAACTATGAGATATATATTGGATACTACGGCCTTTTCAGCGGTCATGAGACGGGATGCAGGCTTTACTTTCATATATTCAACCTCAAAATCCTTTCCATTGAAGGACCATATCATGTCAACAGCTTCACATATTTTCAGTTCAATTTACTATTTAAAAAATTTTAATGAAGATTATCAGTTGCTGACAATATTGACAATTAAATCAATAAAATATATTTTGTTCACATCATACGGGGGTAAGGCAGAGTGCTGAAAGAATACCTCAAGAACATCTCTAAAATTGCTAAGCAGGGAGATGCAAGAGAAGAGAGTTACTACTCTATTCTTGCTGGGCTACTCAATAAATATGCAGAGTCCACTGGCAAGAAAAAGGTCCACATCACCACGCTCCCCAAAAAGACCGAGGCCGGAAATCCTGATTTCCGGGTCTGGGACGGGAAACAACATATTGTCGGTTACATCGAGGCTAAGGCCCCAACAATTGAAAATCTGGACCATATAGAAGATTCCAAACAGCTAAAAAGATACAGACATACCTTCCCGAACTTGATCCTGACCAATTTCTTTGAATTCCGGCTTTACCGGGATGGGGTCTTAATTGAAAAGGTCTTAGTTGCTAGGCCCTTTATTGCCTACCAGCTCAAA
>JAFDHL010000230.1 GCA_019308785.1 Deltaproteobacteria bacterium | reverse complement strand
TTTTAAATGATTATCAGCCCTTGACATAGGACAAAATCCTCTTGCAACTTATTTTGCTTTCTCAGGCAGACAACAAATTTCACGAATGACATTTTGTCCAACATGAAGTTGCGAGGTCTGCTATTTTGGGCAGGAATTTATGACACTGAATTCATGAGATATGCAGATGGTATATGAGAGCATGATGAAATTCTATTTGGCTATAATGGTGGCAAGATTAAAAATTTTATTTTGTCTTTTATTCACAATTCAAGATGTGACCCAATTCACTTTTTTTTTGACCTGATTCCGTTATTATGTAAAAAATAATCATAAATTTTGTGATACAAGGATGGCGTTAAAATTAAAAGAATCTTCAAATTAGCTTTATTTCTTGCAATTGCATGGTCTCTTGTGTGTGTTGGGAGGCCGTACTGGGACAAGTATTGGCTTGGAAATGACATGAAAGCTGTGGCCGTATACGGGACAAAAAACACTATTCCACATACGAAAGCTTTTCTGACCCGAAAAATGAAGATGGCTGGCCGTGCTTTCACAGCTAAAGATTTTACGATTGAAAAAGAGGAAAATAATACAACCACCATTAGTATAACATACGAAGATAGCATCATTATTTTTGGGCAGGTTGTGAAAACTCTCAAATTTAAAGTAGAGAAGACCAAAAAGGAAGTTGCGCTAATTTTATAGGCGGGGAAGGCGGTGGTCTGCTTACATTGACTAAATAGCTAATTTTAGTTAATTTTCTCTAAGTTTTCCGGATAATTGGTTTTGACCTTTATTGGAGGATTCCATGAAGTGATCGCCCAAAAACCCCGTTTCTCACATCGAGACTGGGGTTTTCTCATTTTGATGGAATTCTCTGATGATTGGGAATGAAAAGAGAGACGTCCGTAAATAAGTAAGTAACTCAAGATAGCGAGCATCCATATGGATAATAGGGGACCCTTTCATCTCTTATAATATAACGTTGTTGACTATTGGGAGAGCTATCAATGAAGAATATATTACATAGAAGGGGTCCAGCCCTTGACATAAGACATTTTTGATAGGCGCTGGACAGAGGTAAAGTCTGGAACCGCTATCCTGTCATTGATACCCGCAGGAAAGTCCTGCTTTAACACCTTGAAAATCCGGTTGACAAAAACGAATTTTCAAGGTAATTATTTCTCATGATTCCTCGAAAACGTGAAATCAAGGCATTGTCCGGGTTGCTTGGAAGGCATCCTGTTGTAGGAATTATAGGCGCCCGTCAGGTGGGCAAAACCTCCTTGGCCAGAGAGATTATTCGAAGAATTGGAAAACCTGTGTCATACTTTGATCTGGAAAACCCGGAGGATCTTGCGAGACTCCAGGACCCCATGCTCGCCCTGGGGGGCTTGAAGGGGTTGGTCGTCATTGATGAAATCCAGAGACTTCAGGAATTATTTCCCGTCATTCGCGTACTCGTTGATCGGCCGAGAAGGCCCGCTCGTTTTCTTATTTTAGGCAGCGCGTCCCCCGGATTGTTGAGACAGAGTTCGGAGACCCTTGCCGGTCGAATCATTTACCACCGGCTGAATGGTTTTATGCTGGATGAAATCGGAATCGACAACCATAAAAATCTGTGGCTCAGGGGTGGATTTCCACTGGCATACCTGGCCAGGACCCATTCAGCGAGCCACGAATGGCGACAAGGTTTCATTCAGACTTTTCTGGAAAGGGATATTCCTCAACTCGGGATATTGATTCGTTCCGCGACCCTGTACCGTTTCTGGCAAATGCTTGCACACTACCATGGGCAGATATGGAATTCCTCGGAGTTTGCGCGTTCTTTCGGCGTCGCCGATACGACGGTTCGCAACTATTTGGACCTGATGACATCGGCTCTCGTCATACATCAATTGCAACCATGGCGCGAGAATATTTCCAAGCGTCAAGTCAAGGCTCCCAAAATCTATATTTCCGATTCCGGATTGCTCCACAGCCTTCTCAATCTCAGAACGTTAAAAGATCTTGAAGGGCACCCGAAGGTGGGTGCATCATGGGAAGGATTCGGGCTCCAGCAGGTTATTCGCAGGCTGGACGTGAAGGCGGAAGAATGCTTTTTCTGGGCCACTCATGCAGGGGCAGAACTGGATTTACTTGTCGTAAGAGGAAGGAAAAGGTTCGGTTTCGAGTTCAAACGTACCAGTGCACCGCGTGTAACCCCTTCCATGCGCAGCGCACTCGTTGACCTGAAACTGATGAGAATAGACGTCATCCACGCCGGGGAGAACACTTTCATGATGGACAAAAAGATCCGTGCCGTCGCATTAACGCGCCTGCTCGATGATATTGAACCTTTGTAGTAAAAAGCGTAATAGCGCAAATAAAAGGGGAAGCGGGACGACGCCCTTTATTGGCCCCCAGAGGTCCTATATGACATTAGTGGTGAGGGTAAGGCTCATAAGGTTAGATTATAGTTTCTTGCGAGAAGCCTGCACGATTTAAGATAATTCAACAACTCGATTTAGCGCTAAGAATATCTATCGAAAAGAGGTCAGATAGCATGGAACCTATACCTGAAGAACTGGTTGAGGAAACCTGGCAGGAGTTTGCCGGCTTTTCTCGTGTAGGCATACAGAAAGAAACGGTCAAAGTGAACAAAAACCAGCCAAATCTTGTGGCATTCATGATGGAATTCACCCAGGATCTGGATCAGGAGGTAAGGGAGTTAGCCATCTACATGTCTTATGTCATATGCCGGATGTTTCAAAAAAGCTCAAAAAAGGGTTTAAAAAGGATATCACCTGAAGAAATCATCAGTTATTATGAAAAAACCGAGCGCCTTATAGAAAGCCTGGAAGGAACTGATGAGAAATTTCTTGAAAGGATAGCCGAGGTCCAACTCTCCGGGCAGCCTTATGTTATGAAGTATGTGTTAGAGACCCTTATGGAAGCACCGGAAGAGGAAGAACCCATTGCCCTCACGGAAGAAGATATTGGTTATCTATTTCTGTTGTTTAAAACCTTGGTTGACGTGATTGACAAGAACACTTGATCTGGTTTGAGGACATGGGGTTTGACCTTGACATGTCAAATAAATGGTGCTCGAAAATATAGTTTCACATCACTCGTTGAGGAGCTAAGTCATGCCGACACCTGCATCATAACGGGCGCTTGAAGGGATTTTGACATCCATGGGAGAACCTCCTAAGACTCTGAGGGAGACAAACAAATGGGATTTTTGAAAATATTTTCCGGCAAAGGACCTGAAGAACATGAGCTGAAAGGGGACTCATTATTCAAGGCCAATGCCTATGGTGATGCAAAACTTGAATATGAGGCAGGTTTACATAAACTGGAAAAAAAAGATTCAAGTAATTCAGACCTTAAAAAGCGGTTACAGGAAAAGATATTACAGACCAGGGAGTCCCTGGCCCTTTATCATAAACAGAGAGGCGAGGAAATCCTGGAGTCTCAATATTATGAAGACGCGGAGGATGTATTTCGCCTGGCCCTGGAATTGACGGAAAACCCTGAGCTGAAAATTGAACTTGAGGAGCTGTTGCACGAAATTCAGAAGCACCATGCACAAGAAGAAGCAATAGATTCGCAGGAAATCCCGGTTGAAAAGAGGGATACGGGGGAACTGGATCTCGGTATTCAAGAGGATGAATATTTCGCGGCACTGTGTGCTTCGTTTTCCGATAAGGAACGCGAGAAGGCCTATCATGGTTACGGGGATGCCTTTAAGCAAGGGTACCTGGCCTTGAATCATGGGAATTTCAAACTTGCGGCGACCAGGCTGTTACAATCAATGGAAGAGAACCCATTGCCAAAGACTTATATTCCCCTGGAGCTTGGTGCGGCATATCTGAACCTGGGGAAGATTGAAGAAGCCAGGGGCCTGCTTATCTCCTTTTTAAAGGATTATCCCGGTTCATTGCAGGGATATCAGATGCTGTGCGAGGCCTTATGGGAAGTAAAGGAGTTCGATGAGGCCCACAACCTCCTTCAGACCTGTAATGAGGAACTGGCTGAATCTTCGCATATCCTCCTTCTAAGGGGTGAGACGTTATTTCAGGCTGAAAGATTTGAGGAGGCAAAGTCCCTGTTTCGTGATTATCTGGAATCATCCGCCTGGGACGAGCATATCGCCCTGTCTCTTGCCAGGACCCATGAGGCGCTTGGTGAAAAGGAAAAGGCCCGCGATCTGTATGGAGAGTTAATGGGAGAGTGCACTACTTGCGCCAGGCAAATCGACCCCTTTATCAAACGGAAATATTCAGATATCTCTCTTGAGTGCGGACAATGTTCGACAAGTATTCTGGAGCTGTATCTGTCCCTGGTCCACGAAGACCCGGATAATAAAGGGGATTATTACCAAAAAATTATAGAAATATACTATGCGATGGGAAATGAAAATGAGGCCCGCAGGTATGAGTCGCTGCTTCACAATTGATTTTTTCTTTAAATTGGAAGCAAGGGGGACGTCTGGGACGTCCCCCTTGTCTCATTATATTGAAGTTTTAGTGTGGTGACAATGTACTTGACGCAAAAGGGAAATCACCCTATAATCCTTCCTCGAATAAGCAATTTCTTATCAATTCAATCAATTTTAATTTTGGAAGGATAAATTATGCCAGAAAATCGCATCGAGGGTAAAGAACCTTTATGGATGCTCATCGAAAAGCAGATTCAAAAATACACTGACGAGGATTTTTCCGAAGCAAACAGCCTGGAAACCTCACGGAAAATTGCCGAAGAGCTGGATAAAACCGGCTATAATGTGTCGAAACACGGTGGTAACTGGCTTCAGTTAAAAGCAGCGGTAAAAGCACGCAACCGGGTTGGCAGGCCGTTTATGCAGGATTTTAACCAGGCGGTTTCCGCGCTGGGCCTGGATGACATCAAAGACACCTACGCCACCGCCATGAAAATA
>JAFDHL010000229.1 GCA_019308785.1 Deltaproteobacteria bacterium | reverse complement strand
TTTTTACGAAACCATCAAATAGAAATTAATATAATTGCGTGTATTTTTATCAGGGTCTGTAAGATGCAGCAATGGGATGTGCGATGGCTTGGTTAATGCGATCCGAGTGCAATAACTTACCATCTTATCAAGGCGCTGCCCCAGGTTAACCCGCCCCCAAAAACCGGAAGACAGACCAGGTCTCCCTTCTTGATACTTCCGTCCTCGACAGCTTCAGCAAGAGAAATGGCGCAGGAAGCCGAGGAGATATTGCCGTATTTATGCAAGGTTACATAAAATTTTTCGAAGGGAATTTTCAGGGTCTTGGCTATGGATTTAAACATCCGAAGGTTTGCCTGGTGAGGAATAAACCAGTCAGAACTCAGCGGCCTCCTTGATGGATTCGACAAAATGCCTGACCGCCACCCTGAAACTGGCATTGGCCTCAATCAGGGTGAGGGTATGAAGGCCCTTATCCACGCTTTCATGGGAGATAGGTGTGGTCTTTGACCCGCCGCCAGGCATCAAAAGATCCTGGCCACCGGCTCCGTCCGTGTGGAGGTGTGTTGACAAAATTTCGGGACCTTCATTCCCCAGGGTTAGCAGAGCGGCGCCCGCCCCGTCACCCCAGAGGATGCAGGTGGTTCGGTCCGTCCAGTCGACAGTGCGGGTCATCACTTCGGACGCAACAACGAGGATATGTTTCCAGGTTCTGTTTTTGAGATACTGTTCGGCTACATTCAGTGCGAATATAAAGCCGGAGCAGGCTGCAGCGACATCGAAAGTTACGGCCTGGGGCGCATCCATTTTGGCCTGAAGCCAGTTGGCGGCGGAAGGACAACCGGTATCAGGAGTTATGGTTGCAACAATAATAAGATCCAGGTCTTTGGCGGTCATGCCGGCCATGTCAAGTGCCTTGAGCGACGCATCATAAGCGAGATCTGAAGTGGCAATATCCGGGTCGGCAATCCTCCTCTCACTAACGCCTGTACGCTGGACAATCCATTCGTCCGTCGTATCAAGGCCCATTTCCTGCAGATCAGAATTCGTCAAGACCTTTGAAGGCACATAAAAACCTGTCCCCAAAATCCTTATGGATTCCATTATTTACTCTTTCTCTACAGATATTCCCAGTTCCTTTTCTTTTTTTGCAACAACAAGCCTTGTCTTTA
Organism: Deltaproteobacteria bacterium; assembly: GCA_019308785.1. Classification (GTDB taxonomy): domain Bacteria; phylum Desulfobacterota; class DSM-4660; order Desulfatiglandales; family Desulfatiglandaceae; genus JAFDHL01. Next base: position 5,514 of record JAFDHL010000229.1, on the reverse strand, counting down.
TCACAGTGTCGGGAATGAGGCTCATAGAATCAATACCGCACTCAACTAAAAATTCAGCAAAATCCGGAAAATCGCTGGGTGCCTGCCCGCAAAGGCCGATCTTCTTTCCTTTTTTCTTGGCCACTTCTATCACATTTGCTATCAGCCGCTTTACCGTGTCATTCCGCTCGTCATAAAGATGGGAAACCAGAGAGGAATCGCGGTCCAGGCCAAGGGCAAGTTGGGTCAGGTCATTGGAACCAATGGAAAACCCATCAAATATGTCCGCAAACTGATCAGCACAAATCACGTTGCTGGGAATTTCACACATCACGTAGACTTCGAGGCCGTCCTCTCCCTGGACGAGGCCGAACTTTTTCATGAGTTCGATCACTCTTCTGCCCTCCTCAGGGGTCCTGCAAAAGGGCACCATCACCTTGATATTGGTCAGACCCGCCTCGATTCTGGCCTTGTGGAGGGCAAGGCATTCAAGCTCGAATGCGGGCATAAATTTTTCATCGTAATAACGCGATGCCCCTCTCCAGCCTATCATGGGGTTACTCTCTTTGGGTTCATAAAGATACCCGCCCAACAGGTTTTCATATTCATTGGTCTTGAAGTCGGAAAGGCGGACGATTACATCATTGGGATAAAAACCTGCCGCGATCCTGCTAACACCCTCGGCAAGCTTGTCAATAAAAAATCGTCTTTTATCATCATACACGGCCGTAATCTGGTCGATTTTGTAAACAACGCCGGCTATTTGTTGATCGGTTTTGGCCTTTTCTCTCAACTTGTCATACTCGAGCAAGGCAAGCGGGTGTATACCGATATGAGAGTTTATTATAAACTCTTCCCTGGCCAACCCTACCCCATCGTTGGGGATCATTCCCTGGGCAAATGCCTTTTCAGGCATTCCGACGTTCATCATGATTTTGGTCTGTGTTTTAGGGATCTCTTTCAGGTCGATTGTCTCTATATCATATTTTAAGAGACCCTTGTATACGTTCCCCGTCTCTCCCTCGCAACATGAAACGGTGATTTCGTCTCCGGTCTTGATAACTTCATCACCATTACCTGTCCCGATGACACATGGAATGCCCAGTTCCCTGGATACGATGGCCGCATGACAGGTACGGCCACCCGTATTGGTCACGATTGCAGAGGCAATTTTCATAATGGGCTCCCAGTCAGGGTCGGTCATACTGGTTACAAGGACCTGTTCCGGTTTAAACAGGTCTATCTCGAGCGTCGATTGGATCACATTTGCAAACCCTTGTCCCACCCTGGTTCCCACTGCCGTCCCGCTGGTCAGGATTTCTCCTTTTTCAAGGAGATGGTAGTTTTCGTAAGTGTTTGTGTCTTTTTGGGAATGAATTGTTTCAGGCCTTGCCTGAACAATAAAAAGTTCTCCGGTGCCCACGTTGATACCGTCCCCGTCCTTGGCCCATTCAATATCCATCGGCTTGAAGAATCCGGCCTCCTTGCTGTAATGCTCTTCAATAATGCATGCCCATTCCGCAAGTTTCAGGATTTCATCTTCTTCAAGAACATAGCGGTGTCGTTCGGCCAGGGTGGTTGCGACATTTCTTACGGTGGCTTCATCTTCCATTGAATAAACCATTTTTATGTCCCTGTCGCCGGCCTTGCGGCTGATGATGGCACGTTTTCCTTTTTTCAGCGACGGCTTAAACACATAGTACTCATCCGGATTGACCGTCCCTTGCACCACATTCTCACCCAGGCCATATGCGGCTGTGATGAAGATCACATCTTTGAATCCCGTTTCCGTGTCTATGGAAAAAATAACGCCGGAATAAGCTGAATCGCTGCGGACCATCTTTTGCACAGCAATGGAAAGTGAAACATCAAGCTGGCCAAAGCCTTTATCATGCCTGTAAGAAATCGCCCGGTTTGTAAAAAGGCTGGCGAAACACTTTCTACAGGCATCCAGTACGCTCAACCTGCCCCTGATATTCAGAAAGGTATCCTGCTGGCCTGCAAATGAGGCGTCCGGCAGGTCTTCGGCCGTGGCCGATGACCGGATAGCGACATCAACATTGGCGAGGTCCCGATCGCTGAATTCGGATGCCAGTTTGTCATAGGCCGAGTAGACTGCCTGGGTCAAATCCGGGGGGATTTCAGCATGTGTAATGACTTCGCGGACTTCCCGGCCTCTTATCATCAGATTATTGAGATCATGCGTGTCCAGGCCCTTAAGGATCTTTTTGATTTCCTCTTCAATCCCCGCGTATTTCAGGAGGTAGCGATAGGCATAGGCGGTTATGGCAAAGCCGTTGGGAACCCTGATCCCTTTGCTCTCGAGTTTCCGGTACATTTCTCCGAGGGAGGCGTTCTTCCCGCCCACCAAAGGAACATCTGCTATGCCGATTTCGCTGAACCAGAGGATGAATTTCTTTTCACTATCTCCCGCCATTGGCTGTCTCCTCTTATCACCTGAAGATTCGTTGTATATAAGGCTGATCAATTTCCAATTTATGCCTTCCGTCTTTGGCAAACCAGTGTAAATCCAGAGGAATATTCAAAGTTTATATCTATCATTAATGTAATTTGTTGTCAATTGACAAAATTTGGTCTAAAAACAGGTTGCACAATCTTATCTGTTAGACGAAAGGCCAACGGGGAAAGATATTTGACTAAAGACAAACATTTTATTTATCTGGACCACAACGCAACCACTCCGGTGGGCCCGGAGGCGGTCAGGGCGATGAGGCCATATTTAAAGGAGGAATTCGGCAACCCTTCCAGCGGTTACCTGCTCGGTGCGAGGGCTAAGGAAGCTGTTGCCCAGGCAAGGCAAGCGGTTGCCTTGCTTCTCGGGTGTCAACAGGATGAAGTAATATTCACGTCAGGTGGAAGCGAATCCAACAATATGGTTTTGAAAGGCCTTGTTGATTTCAAGAACTCGGAAAGGTCTCATATTATCACCTGTGCGGTTGAGCATCCTGCAATTTTAAACCCGGCCCTTTTTCTTATGGAACTTGGGGTCAGGGTTACCATCCTTCCTGTGGATCGTTTTGGTCAAGTAGATCCGGAAGCCGTAAAACAGGCCATTTCATTAGACACAACGCTCGTTAGTATAATGCTGGCAAACAACGAAACGGGCACCCTGCAATCCATAAGGGAAATCTCGAAGATAGCAAAGGAATATGATATTCCGATCCACACGGACGCGGCCCAGGCGGTCGGAAAGCTTGAGGTTGACGTGAATGAACTTGGGGTCGACTTTTTGACCGTAGCCGGACACAAGCTTTATGGCCCCAAAGGGATTGGGGCCCTGTTTATTCGTAAAGGCCAAAGCATTGAGCCCCTCATCCATGGTGCAGGCCAGGAGGCCGGAATACGGGCCGGTACAGAGAACGTCATGCTGGCTGTCGGACTTGGGACAGCCTGCCGCATTGTTGGTGAAAGGCTTGGAAATGATATTCGGAATATGAAAAGATTGAGGGATCGCTTACAGGAACTTCTTTTTGAAGGTCTTGATGGTCTGGTGTTGAACGGTCACCCGGATGAAAGGCTCCCCAATACCCTGAATGTCTCAGTCCCCGGGCTGGAGGGAGGCCAGATCCTTGATGGAATACCTGAAATTATGGCCTCTACGGGGGCTGCCTGCCATGATCGGACGGTAAGGCTCTCTCATGTCCTTTCGGCCATGGCGGTTCCTCCCGAAATCGGGATGGGGGCCTTGCGCCTCACCGTGGGAAGAACAAATACAATGGAACAGATCGAAGAAGCCGCACAACTCATCATAAATCAGGTTAAAAGGATGCGGGATCGCGCATAGCGAAAAGCGCAAAGGGCAGAGGGTTGATTCCTCAAACAGGGAGGTGAAAGAGGACAAATGGGTTCCGTATATCCGGCGTTTCTGATCATTGATATGCTAAAAGACAACTTTGATGAGGGCAAGAATCTGCCCATTACCCCTCTTGCCAAAGAGATTATCGCCCCCATTAATAGCCTGATTAGTGTATACTGATGCTTTTCACGAAGATGACTTCATATTCAAAGGACGTATGAAACCTCACTCATTGGCAGGTACCGAAGGTGCGGAGGTGATTGATGAACTGGACCGTAAAGAGGAAGATCTCTGGCTGCCCAAGCCGAGGTTTTCGGCCTTTTTCAAGACCGACCTGGATCAGTGGTTGAGGAAAAGAGAGATCACGCTCTGTGCCGTTGCCGGGATTGCCACCAACGTCTGTGTCCTGACTACTGTTATTGCTGGAAGATTGCAGCGCCGCACTTGATAAAAACATTCATCAGCAGATTTTGGCTGTTTACCGTCGGAACCCCCTTTATCCGTTGTTAAAGGTTATGACATCTTCCGAACTCGTTGCTGATCTGACAGGAAAAGGCAGGCCTGCGTAATTACTGAATAGACAAGTCTGCAACCAAATTAGTAACGTTCAAAATTGTTCGTATTGGATATGAATTCATGCGATTCCCGTTAATTGAATATTAGGTCTGGTGTCTAAATACATACCGATCTTGTTAAAATGAAGGGCATGGGGCTCTTTTTTCAGAATCGACTCGGCCAGAGCGCTGGACTTGGCAATCCTGCAAACCAAGGCGGGCGGCGGACTGCCCAGGTTTATGCCTTATGCTGTGTCCTGGGCGTGAAGCACAGCAAGCTCCCCGCCCGCCTCAGGTAGCAGGGACATGTACAATCCAGCAACCAATTTTACAATCCAGCAACCAATTTTTCGATTCCTGAAAAAAGAGCCCCATGTCCTTCAAGACGCGAACGCTTTTGAACATTACCAACCAATTGGAGGAGTTACACTATGCCAAAAAAATTGATAATTGCCCTTGGCGGATTTTGCCTGTTAATCGTTTTAATATCTGCGACAGGTTATTACTATTTTGTTCGGATGCCTTTGCCCGTGACAGAGGGCGAACTCCGGGTAGAGGGGCTAAAAACGCCGGTAAGGGTCTTGAGGGATGAATGGGGTGTGCCTCATATCTATGCGGCCAACCAGCATGACCTCTTCTTTGCCCAGGGCTTTGTCCAGGCCCAGGACAGGCTGTGGCAGATGGAGACCAACCGACGCATAGGGGCAGGGCGGCTCAGCGAGGTCATCGGACCTGAGGCCCTGGAGACGGATAAACTCCTCCGCACTCTGGGTTTAATGCGGGCCGCTAGCCGGGAGGTGGCTTCTTATGATGTCTCAAGTATAAAGATCCTGCAGGCCTTTTCCGAGGGAGTTAATGCCTTTATTGAGACAAGGGGAGACCGCCTGCCCATAGAGTTCCGTCTTGCAGGAATCCGCCCGGAACCCTGGCGACCTGAGGACTCAATTGCCTGGGCCAAGGTCATGGCACTGTTAGGAGGGAAAAACTGGCAGGAGGAAATCGTCCGGGCCATGTTGATCAGCAAGTTGGGGACGGAAAAGGCCAAAGCATTGCTCGACCTCAACCAACCCGGGACTCCGGCCATTATCCCTGCCGGTCTGGACCTGGCCGCCTTGTGGCCCCTGATTAACAACTCACGGTGCTCTTTCCTGCCGGCCCTGGGCG
>JAFDHL010000228.1 GCA_019308785.1 Deltaproteobacteria bacterium | reverse complement strand
GGCCATTCTTTCCTGTATTGCAAATTCCTGATCTTCCTGCTGTTCGGCCATTGTATTCTTCCTCCCTGAAAACTATTGAAATGCCAGTCAAACGCACCTTACTACCGGCGATATTGTCCAACCTTCTTAACCTCCTTTACCAGCAGTCATCCAACCAAATCCGCGGCATCCGTAACGATTTGTCTCGATCCCTTTAGAGCACTCTTCCGGTCATTTCCCTGTAAGTGATCAGGACCGATTCATTGCCAACATCGCCTCCGGCACCGGGTGCTGAAATGGAATCCCCCACTAAATAGAGATTTTCTATTCCCGGAACCCTTGACTTCGGCCTTTTATCTTCTGTCTGATCAATATTTACCTGTGCGCCGTCTATCATCCTTAGTGATGTTTCTCTTTTCCAGTAAATGTGACGTTCAATATCCGGAAAGAAACTCTTTACTGCCTTCCAGATCTCCTCCTTTTTCTGCTTTCTCTTTACAGTTTCGGTTACATCCTCAAAGGAAGTTGGATAGAACATGGTCAATAGCTGCGACCCGTGAGGAGCGATTCCTTCAGCCACATTGGAGGTAATCATCCCATAGGCTTTAGGGCTGTATGTATAAAGCATGCCGTCAATATCGCTAATCCGTTCCTTCAATAAAACGTCAACAAAGACCCCTGATGTGGGCAGGAGATCTTTACAAAGCGAGACATAACCCGAATCGAACAGCTCTTCAGGGAGAATGCTGAAGAGCTGTTGCACAGGAATGTTGATGACTATCCTGTCTGCATAATACTCCTTTCCGTCAACGAGCACACTTACTGCCTTACCATCTTTAATCGAAACCCTTTCTGCTTTGCTGCGAAGCTTGATCTCACCGTTCTTTTCAATCTCATTGACGAGGGCTTTTTGGATTGGCCTCCATCCTTTAGCAGGATATTCAGCTGAATGACCGGACTTAAGTATCTTTTGAAGATTTCGAAAGGTCTCTCCGGCAGATGTCTTCTCAATAAACGGGCATACCATAAGCGAGGCGCTGATCAGTTCAAAATATCGACGTATCCCTCCGGTAATATTGTGTTGGGCCATCCAATCCTTTAGTGATATATCCATCAGTTCGTTGAACTTACCACTTTTTATTTTAATAAGCAGACCGAGGACTTTGAGTTTTTCTGTCATGGTAAAAAGACGTGTTTTGAATACGCCTGCCGGACTCGTGGGGAAAAGCACCTGTTGCCCATCATAATCCACGAGATACGAATTGCCCAACCGGCTGTACTCAACATGTCTACCGATGTGGTGCATGATCTTCGCTACCGGGTTCTCAGGGCCGAAGCGCGTCACATGAAGACCATTATCCAAGACGAATCCATCTTTCTCATACAGGAAGGCCCTTCCACCAATATATGAATTCTTTTCAAAGAGGATGATCTGCTCACCATCGTAACTAAGCAGTCCGCCCAGCAGCAAGGCATTGATCCCGCTACCTACAACAATCGTCTTGGACATCCCCACCTCCTTTAGGCCTTGTGATATGAATCCCTGTTTTTTCCGGCCGTCTTTGTCTCACCGGTAAGATATTTTGCCAGACGCTTTCCGAGGCCAATAAGCGTGAGTGTCGGCGGCAATCCCCAAGCCTCGGGAATAACCGAGCAGTCGCATACATATAGATTTTCGTATTCGGTTTGCAAGTTCGAATCAATCAGGTCGTTAATCCTTACTGTTCCGCCCGGGTGCGCGGCAATATACCAGCTCTTGAATATGTTCTTTGCACCGGCATTTCTCAGTATCGCCTTTGCGCGCTCATATCCTTTTAACAGCTTCTGCTTATCACTCTCGGTAAGGCGTTTTCTTACTCCTCCACTGTTGGTGAGCCTGCCGCCGAGGCTGTCTTTTGCCTTGACCATTATCTGAAGTGTCCGAGAGTGCGAGAACAATCTATGGAATCTGAATACCTCTGCTGTAAATCCTGCATACAGAAAAGCAGGAACTGTCATGTCAGTCATTAAATAGCCTTCATCCTCCATGTCCACACCAGTAGCCATGGGAATCTCCTTTCCTCCTTTGATATCCTTTACCGTGCCCATTACCGCAATCAACGGGTCAAAAAAGTAATCATTTCCTGCATTCCTGACGCCGCTTGCCCGGAGTATTACCGGGGATCCAATGCCTCCTGCTGATAACACGACCTTCTGTGCAAAGGCCTTATGCCGTATACCCCTTACCGCAAACTCAACACCCGTTGCCTTCCGGTTATCCACAATCACCTTCTTAACCTTTGCTCTGTTTATAAGCTCAGCGCCCTTGTCTACTGCTTCTTTGATATACATATGCGCATTCCACTTTGCTCCGTAAGGGCACCCGTAGTTGCACCTCCAGCACTCGCTTTTGCATTTGTCCTGATAAAAAATCTTTGGGAGTTTATGCCAATCGTAGCCTATATCACGGGCACTCTGCATAATCATTTTTGCCATGGGGCCAACCAGGTCATCCGAGAGAGGCGAAATCGGAAGTTCCCTCTTGGCTTCGTTTATCTCCTCGGTTATATCAACCCCATAGGACCGGAGCATATCAAACGGCGGATCAAATGCCGTGGCATAATAAAAAACCGAACTCCCGCCGGTGGCGATTGCCCGCACCGTGGCAAGCATCCCGTATGTAAAAAGCAGGCTTCTTCCCGGTATGCCTGACATACCGAGGGCTTGCCACTTGGTTCCTTTTATCGGAGCATTACTCCCCCACTCAAGAATAAGAACCTTCTTGTTCCGTTCCGTCAGTTCTTTTGCAACAGTAGCACCCCCAGACCCTGAACCCACAACAATAGCATCAAAGTGCTGACTATTTATTATCATGTGACAACCCTCAGATATAGGCATTAAGTGAAGCGCTGCATCTCCATCATGTGAATTCTCATTACAAAAATTCTTATAGCTTTTTCCTGTTAATGGTTAAAATTTTATTGACCTGATCAACGGTATCCTCATTTATTCTGGCAATTAAAAATTTCCCCCGCCTCTCTGTGATAATCAATTCAGCATTAGCCAGTTCCTTCAAATGATGCGAAACCGTGGGGGCACCGATATTCATAGAACCAATAATGTCGGTAATAAGACATTCACAGCCGGTCTCAAAACTTGCCTCATGTTTCTTGACAATCTCAAGATACATTTCTAACCGGTTCGGGTTTGACAGCGCTTTCAAGACCTTGGCTAACCGGTCTGTATCCATTTTATATCCCTCGACAGGTTAATTCCATTACGATAAGGGGACAATTTTACAATTTGATAACTATCAAACTAAATATCGCCTTAATTGTATTCTGTCAATTTTTTTTGGCGATAATAAATTTTTTTCTTGACAAACATAACATTGTTACGTATATTTTCCCTGGAGATTGAAAAAATGGTAACCGACAATGACAGGCAGGTCAAAATACTGGAAAAGGCCCGCGATCATTTCCTGGCCTTTGGATATCGTGGGGCAAAACTGCGCACCATCGCGCAGGAGGCAGGGGTAACCACCGGGGCGCTTTACCATCACTTCAGCGGTAAAGACCAATTGTTCGTGGAAGTCTGCCTTCGCGGATTCCAGATTATGAGGCGACGTTTTGAGACGGCAGCAAAAATCACCGAAGGTTTGACCCCGACCGAGCGCATCGCAGTCTTTTTTGATGCCTATGTCTCTTTTTTCTTTGAGAACCGCGGCTATTATGAGTTGATCGAGCGGCTGCAAATCAACCGCGAATCGCTTAACATTTCAGGAGAACTGATGAAAAAGATGGAGCAAGCTTCCAGGTCAGCGGTGGAAATCATGACCCGCGCATTGATGGAGGCGGAGTCGTCTCTGACCGATGCCCGGATCGATGAACGAGTTATTCTTTTTATTTCATTTGCTGAAGGGCTATTCCAATGCGTGCGCAAGGGACTGTTGGAACGCAGCGGCGTCTCATTCGGAAACATCCGCTCGTTCATGCTATCCAAAATTGAGGGATTGCTTGATATGGAATAGAAAAGAGGTGGATTTTTTTTTGCTATTAACATAACAACGTTACGGAGATAAAGAATGAATGTCAGCGAAATAAACGAAAAGCATCAGCTCAATAAGTTGAGGTATTGGTCACTAGATTCCCGCCTGCGCGGGAATGACTAAACATGTCCCCGCAAAGCCTGTCCCCAAGCAGGCGGGGAGCGGGGATTGACTAAGCACCTGTCATTCCCGCGCAGGCGGGAATCCATAGAAATCTGTAAACAAAAAGGGTTACCGCACATTATTGGCAATTACGTAAGAGGCGAGTTTGATTTAGTAAAAAACAACATTTAAGGAGGTTGATCATGAAAATTCTGGTTTTAAACGGAAGTCCGCGTAAAAAAGGAACCATCGCAACCCTTTTAAAAATGGTAGCGGAAGGTGCAGGGGAAAACAGTGAAATAGAATGGATTGATGTATATGATCTCAGAATGAAACCATGCATTGCGTGTATGAAATGCAGACCCGATGGGGAATGTGCTCTGCCGGAAGATGACGCCCATATTATCGGTAAAAAAATCAAGGAGGCAGATGGCCTGATTATCGGGACACCTACACACTGGGGAAACATGAGCGCTCAGCTCAAACTTTTATTCGACCGAAATGTTCCCGTGTTTATGGGCGAAAAACCTAATGGCATGCCCATGCCTAAGCAAAAGGGCAAACCTGCAGCTATCATCACAGCCTGCACCACTCCATGGCCCTTCAATTTTATAGCTGCCGAGAGCCGGGGTGCGGTTCGGGCCGTGAAAAAAGTTTTGCATTATGGCGGGTATAAGGTATTGGGGAAGGTGGTAAAACCCGGAACAAAAAAGAATCCTGAAATATCCGCAAGATTGTTAGAAAAGGCAAGAGGGTTAGGACGCCGGTTATGATTCATTCAACAGTTCATCAAAAAAAAGTGCTAAGAAGCATTGAAAAATCCCGCTGAAAAATGTAGATGTACAGTATGA
>JAFDHL010000227.1 GCA_019308785.1 Deltaproteobacteria bacterium | reverse complement strand
AAAATGTGACGATAGTGGATAACTACGGGAAGATGTTGGCAGGATTTAAAAAGATATCCACAATAGGACAGGTCAGCTCTGATCAGTTTGAGTTTCAAGAAAAAATGGGTCTGAATCTGGAAAAAAAGGCAAAAACTATGCTGGAGACAGCATTAGGACCCGGTAAAGCGATCGTTAGGGTATCGTGTTCCTTGGATTTTATGAGACGCGAGAAGACAGAGGAGAGGTATCAACCGGATAACAAGGTGGTTCGAAGCGAACAACTTCTTAATGAGGCTTCAAATAGAACAGAGACAGTTCCGATAGGTATTCCAGGCGTCACTTCAAATATGTCGGAAGCAAAAACCAAGTCGCCTATAGCCGGCAGCAACCCCGGATTCAACAAACAAGATCGAACTGTAAACTATGAGATAGGCAAGGTTACAAGCCATACGGTGGAGCCAGTTGGGAAACCTATAGCCGGCAGCAACCCCGGATTCAACAAACAAGATCGAACTGTAAACTATGAGATAGGCAAGGTTACAAGCCATACGGTGGAGCCAGTTGGGAAACTGAATAGATTATCAGTGGCCGTTATTGTAGATGGAACCTATAAGATTGTGGAAGGCAAAGAACGTAGAAAGAAAAAAGAGGAGTGGGAGTATATTCCCAGGACTCAAGATGAGATGGAGAAACTCGAAAAACTTGTCAAAAGGGCTGTAAATTTCGATGCCAAAAGAGGGGATCAGGTGGAAATTGCCAACATCCCCTTTGAGACTGCTAAGTTGAAACTGATAGAAGGCGGAGAAGAGGTAGTAAATGAAAAAGAAGGTTGGCTCTCTAATCTAAAACATTATATGCCTTCCATGAAACATAGTATGTTAGGCGTTTTTTTGCTTTTCTCCTTCATATTTGTGGCGCGGCCGTTAGTCAGATGGCTAACCTCAACATCAGTCGGAGATGCGGAGATGATGAAGCAACTTCCCATGACTGTTGAGCAGCTTGAAAGGGGATATGGTGAAGGAAGCAAAAGTTTGCCTTTCAGAGATCAGGCGGTGCAGATGATAACAAGAAACAAAGAACATGCTGTCCAGTTGATGCGAGATGACTGGTTAAAGGAAAAGTAAGACCCTGATTGAGCTAAAGCATAATTAGGGAGCGATCAGCTATCAGCTTTCAGCAGTCAGATGATGAATACACAACTCAACGGTTTGACGAATATTTATATTAGACATTGTGGACAAATCAAATGAACTACCCCGCAGCAAGCTTCGGGGAATTTAGCCCAATAACTCACGAAAATCTGTGAAATCTGCGTAATCTGTGGATTAAATATGGATCCTAATAATTTACCCGGATCTCTAAAAGCCGCTATCCTTGTTCAATCCTTGGGGAAAGAGGCTTCTCAAGAGATCATCAACAGGCTAAGCAGTACAGAAAGAGGGTTGATAAAGAGTCATCTTTCCCGGATGGGAATGATATCGCCGGACCTTGTGGAAAAGGTGGCAGCTGAGTTTACCCAAATGGTGGGAACCGGAAGACGTAGTCAGATGAAAAATGCTCCCATTCCCGGTAAGGGGCAGACTATGGAAGAACCTGAAGAAGAGGAAATAGTATCAAATATAGATGCAATTCAATCCCTGGAGCCCGAGCGCCTCACTGCATTGATTAAAGATGAGCTTCCCCAGACTATTGCCATAATCCTTGCGCACATTAAAACGGAACTGGCCAGCGAGGTCCTGTCTATACTACCCGAGAAAATACAGGCTGATGTATCCATGAGGATTTCTAATCTGGATAAGGTTTCATCTGTAATGGTTGAAGAGATAGACAAGGTTTTTGGGGAACTGCTGAAGGACAGGCGAGCTACAAGGACCCAGAAGGCTGGTGGTGTAGATCGCCTGGCTGAGATATTGAACCAAATAGATGGATCTTCAGGGCAGATGATTCTGGATGAGATTGAAGAGGTCAATCCGGAATTGGCTGCTGAAATAAAACAAAGGATGTTTGTCTTTGAAGATCTAACACTGGTTGATGATAAAGGCTTACAGAAATTATTGAGAAGCGTTGAATCGAAAGAACTGGCAATGGCTTTAAAGGCGGCTTCCGAAGAGGTAAAAGAGAAAATCTTCGGAAATATGTCAGAACGTGCAGGCGAGATGTTGAGAGAAGAGATAGAAGTGATGGGGGCAGTAAGGATGAAAGAAGTAGAAGACGCACAGCAAGTGATCACGAGGATAATTCAGGATTTGGAAGCAAAAGGAGACCTGATAATCAGTGGACGCAAAGGAGACCAGTTCATTGCATAATACCATTAAAGACGAGCGATCAGATCAGGAAAATAATTTCAGGATATACTATTTTCCGGAAATCCCTGTTGAACATTCATCAAATAACAGCTTCCAATGTTCTATGGCGAATGGAGAATTTATTGAGGAGGTAGAAGAAAAGCCCAAAGAGATTGGACAACAGGCTTATATTGAGGGATTTGCAAAAGGAGAAAAGGATGCCATAGAATCAGGAAAGAAAATACTTGAGCCGGTCTTGAATAGTTTCCGTGAAGCCTTATTGGAATTGGAAAAGATAAAGAAAGAAATATGCCTGAATGCCGAAAAAGAGACGGTAGAGCTGGCTTTGGCAATTGCAAAAAAGATCGTGGGGTATGAAGTTGCTACAAACAAGGAAGTTATTTTAAGAGTTGTCAAAGAGGCCCTTAAGAAAGTGGTAGATCATGAGAGAATTAAGATCAGAATAAGTCCCTCCGACCTTCAGGTTTGTAAAAATGCTAAATTTCAGTTTTCAGACCTTATTGATAATATCGAAAGTATAACATTTGAAGAGGATGACACAATTCTCGATGGAGGCTGTGTTATTGAGACGGATTCGGGTGATATAGACGCGAGGATTGAAAAGCAGCTTCAGGTGGTTGAAGAGACATTCAAATCAGAGCTTCAAAAATATTTGTAAAAAGAATGAAATACACCGCCGTGTACCAGTATCAAAGAAACTGTAAAAAACCCTTAACGTGACTACTCACGTAGTCAGGCTGAAGGTGTTTAGACTGAAGACTGTCCACCCTCCATAGTCCCGCTTGAGCGGGACGGAGGACGGGAAGGGGAAAGAGAACCGAAAGAATTCTTTTCAGAGATAAAGCAGTTACAGTAATACAATAATAATAGGAGCCCCATTTGTACCACGTTCAGCTCATTACTAATAGTCTTTAGTCGTTCGACCCACCTGTCGAGTGCCTCAAGGTCGAACGATGAAGGCGGGAATCCAGATCGCATCATTCCTGGATACCCGCTTACGCGGGTATGACTGAGGTGGATGAGAAAATAACCAGAAATATTGATTGTCTACTTTGGACAAAAGACACAAATAAATATGGGTCCAGTTATCAATCTTGAAAAGTATTATACAAGCTTAGATTCTTCAAGTCCAATCAGGGCGAATGGAAAAGTAACTAAAGTTGTTGGTCTGGTTACTGAAGCTCAAGGCCTGGTGTCCAGGTTAGGAAGCATATGTGATATTTATCCTAAAGGGGGTATGCCAAAGGTAATGGCAGAAGTCTTAGGGTTCAGCGATAACAAGGTTTTACTTATGCCTCTGGAAGAAATTCGTGGTATTGGACCTGGGAGTCGGGTAGTCGCCAGGCAACAAAAGGCTTCAGTAGGCGTAGGGAAAGGACTTTTGGGAAGAGTGATCGATGGCCTTGGAAACCCAATGGACGGGAAGGGCCCTGTTTCAATTGACAGTGAATACCCTGTCTATACAAACACTATAAATCCTCTCCTGAGAAAAAGGATCAGCCAGCCTCTGGATACAGGAATCAGGGCTATTAGCGGTCTTTCAACCATAGGATGCGGACAGCGCATTGGAATTTTTTCAGGATCAGGTATAGGCAAAAGTATTTTGCTCGGTATGATCGCTCGCAAAACTACCGCGGACGTCAATGTGATCGCTTTAATCGGGGAGCGCGGCAGGGAAGTAAAAGAGTTCATTGAAAAGGACCTCGGAGAGGATGGGCTGAAGCGCTCAGTGGTCGTTGTCGCCACATCGGATCAGCTTTCTCTAATCAGAATGAGAGGGGCTTTTATTGCTACAGCCATAGCTGAATACTTCCGTGATCAGGGTAATCAGGTAATTCTCATGATGGATTCCATAACCCGATTCGCCATGGCACAAAGGGAAGTAGGACTCGCCACAGGAGAGCCACCTACTACAAAAGGATATACGCCATCTGTTTTTACTCTATTGCCAAAGCTGTTGGAAAGAGCAGGTACTTCTTCTAATCATGGAACTATCACCGGTCTATATACCGTATTAGTCGAGGGTGATGATATGAACGATCCAATCGCTGATGCGGTAAGAGCAATATTAGACGGGCATATTATCCTGAGCAGAGACCTGGCTATCCAAAACCACTACCCTGCGATTGATATATTAAACAGCATCAGCCGGGTAATGGATGATATTACGAGCTTAAAGCACAGGGAAAATGCCGGCAGGCTTAAAAGGATACTGGCTACCTACAGAAAGGCAGAAGATTTGATAAATATCGGGGCATATGTGGCTGGTAGTAACTCCAGGATTGACTATGCTATCGACATGATTGAAAAAGTAAACAGCTATTTAAGACAGGGTATCGAAGAAGATGTGAATTTTGAAGATAGCATTCAACAACTTGAAGAATTATTTAGTGATGTACAAATTCAACCTTGAACCAGTTCTGAACCAGCGAAAATTTGTTGAGGAGAACCTGCAGAAAGAGTTGGCGGTATTAAAAAAATTGCTGGCTGGTGAGAAAAAAATGCTGGCGACTTTTAAAAGTGAAGAAAATGAAGTTTTGGGAGAACTACAACAAAGAAAAGAGGAAAGCATCACCATTTCTGACATTTTACTATATGTTAGCTTTATTGAACAATTATCAAGGGATATAGAGAAACAGGAGGAGAGGGTTTTAGATGCGGAAAAGAGATTTGATCAAAAACGTGAGGATGTGATTGAAGCAATGAAAAAGAGGAAAATATTAGAGAAGTTGAAAGAGAAGAGGTTGAAACTATATCAACAGAAGGTGATAAAAAACGAACGGGATTTTCTGAATGAGGTTGGTATTAATATGTTTAATCGGAAAATGTAGAAAAAGAAAATGAGTTGAATTAATCCCCCCTGCAAACTGCCATTTCACCTTTAACTCCAAAGCTTTCATGTAGTAATTATCAGGATCATCCGGTAAATGAGTACAGCTAAACTGTTCAGATATGAAGTTGGCAGATGGGAAGGGTGAAGCAGTCTTTTCTTCGATTCCGAGCTTCTCGGCCTGGTGATTTCAGGCAGTTATGGGCGGGTGAAGCCTCCCCCCTCCGCTGTTCTCCTCCGCTCCTTCGGAGCGTCGGAGCCAGGGGGTCCCCCATCCCATAACAGCCTGAAATCACGAAGGCCTTCCAGCAGTCACTACAAAAAG
>JAFDHL010000226.1 GCA_019308785.1 Deltaproteobacteria bacterium | reverse complement strand
CTTTGTCTTTTTTGAAGGTAGGCTATTAAATGGCTTAAATGGCAGGCTGATGTGGGTCTACAGCTTCCTCCGGCCAGTCGCCAAAGATGTAACCGCTACTGTCTGAACCACAGCTGAGTGTGTTAGTAAAAAATGGCCTTAGATCTTGAATAATGGGTTTTCGTGAAGTATTGTCTATGGGCTCAATAGTGGAAGTTTACGAAAAATGTCATAATGCCCGACTTTCAGGTCGGGGAGGAATGGCATCCTTAATTGTCCCCCCTCTTTCTTCTTTACTTTCAAAAGGGGAGAAAAAGGGAGGCCGTGTTTAATATCCAGAAATGATCATCAAGCGAGGGCAACATGACAGGCAGTGCGGTTTTTGACAATGAGCGATACATAATAGAACAGACCTCCGAAATACTTGAAAGGGTTAAAAAATATAACAACAAACTGTACCTCGAGTTCGGGGGCAAACTGCTATTTGATTATCATGCTTCGCGGGTTTTACCGGGGTATGATCCGAATGTAAAAATGAGGCTCCTGCAGGAATTGAGAGACAAGGCAGACATCCTGCTCTGCATTTATGCCGGTGATATTGAAAGGAAAAAAATAAGGGCAGACTTCGGCATTACCTATGATTCAGATGCCCTAAAGCTGATTGACGATTTGAGGGGGTGGGGAATCGATGTGCTGGGCGTGGTTATCACCCGTTTTGATAGCCAGCCGGCTGCCACTTTGTTCAAGAATCAATTGGAAAGGAGAAACATAAAAGTCTACCCCCATCGTTACACAAAAGGGTATCCCACAGACGTGGAGCTGATCGTCAGTGATGAAGGCTATGGTGCTAATGAGTATATTGAAACCGAAAAACCCCTCGTCATCGTTACGGGTCCGGGTCCTGGCAGCGGAAAATTAGCTACCTGCCTTTCTCAGGTATATCACGACTACAGACGGGGGAAAATCTCCGGATACGCAAAATTTGAGACCTTCCCTGTCTGGAATTTGTCCCTGAGACATCCGATTAATATAGCCTATGAGGCGGCAACCGCGGATATCGGGGACTTTAATCTTATTGATCCCTTCCACCTGGAGGCTTACGATAAAAAGGCGGTAAACTATAACCGTGATGTGGAGGTTTTTCCTGTTCTCAAAAGAATATTGGAGAAAATAACTGGCGATGAACCATTTTACAAATCTCCGACAGATATGGGTGTAAATCGAGCCGGTTTTGCCATAACGGATGATGATGCCGCGCGGGAGGCGGCCAAGCAGGAAGTTATCAGGCGGTATTTTAGATACCGTTGTGAGTACGTGATGGGTTTTACTGATAAGGAAACCGTCCAGAGGGTAGAGCTTTTTATCAAGGATTTCGGTCTCGAACCAGAGTATAGAAGTGTGGTTGAACCGGCACGCAAGGCCGCAATAGAAGCACGGGAAAGAGATAAAGGCAATGAAGGCATTTTTTGCGGGGCTGCCGTGGAATTAAAAGACGGGACCATCGTTACCGGTAATAACTCCCCGCTTTTTCATGCAGCATCAAGTCTTGTTTTGCACGCTATCAAGTATCTGGCCGAGATTCCCGCTAAGATAAAATTATTGCCGCCCAACATCACCGGTTCTGTCAGAAATCTTAAGACAGAAATCCTAAAAGAGAAGACCCTCAGCCTGGACCTGGTGGAAGCCCTCATCGCCCTTAGCATCAGTGCAACGACAAACCCTGCCGCTCAATTAGCAATTGAAAAACTGGGAGAACTTGACGGGTGCGAGGTCCATATGACCCACATCCCCACACCGGGCGATGAAGCGGGTCTGAGACGCCTGGGCGTCAACCTGACCAGTGATCCGAATTTTTCCACAAACAATCTATTCATTTCCTGATTGCAAGAGCGTTGCAAACTATTTGTTGATCTCCGCAGTAAGTGCCCTAATTCATATATTCGATGACGTGTTTTATGTTAGTAGTCCTATTCCCGGACAAGCTGGAACCCCTAAAATGCCTGAAGCCTGAAAAAGGGGGTGCCTGTTTCGGGTTGACAGGGTCTCTATTTGGTTTATCATAGCCTATATGTTGAGATAATGAGGTTACAGGGCAAGCAATAATTCGCTCGAATTGCGTGAAGAACTTCCCGGGAGCAGAGCAATGAAGTCAGCGAAGATTTCTGATATTTCTTGGTTTTTGTGCATTTTTTGTTGGTTTCTATCAGTTCCATTATTGGCTAAGGGGGAGGGGGTAACGGTCCCAACCGATGAGGCCGGCAAAAAGGAGGTGGGCATGGCAGATACATATGGACTGACGGAAGAAGAGGGAAGATTTCTTCTGAATGTGGCAAGACAGACCATTGAGCAGGAACTCTTTGCAAGGAAGGATCAGAATCCTCCCGAATCAGATATTTCCTCCAAGTATTCTGAACAGCGCGGCACATTTGTGACACTCACCATCCAGGGAGGACTGAGGGGATGTATCGGCCACATCATCCCGCAGGAATCGTTGATCGAGGGCATCCGGGTAAATGCTATCAATGCGGCATTCCGGGATCCCCGATTTCGCCCGCTTACTAAAGAGGAGTGGAAAAGGGTCAAGATTGAGATCAGCATCCTGACCGATCCCAAACCGCTTTCCTATTCCGATGCTGATGATCTTTTGAAGAAACTGCGGCCCAATATTGATGGCGTTATTTTGAAAAAAGGATTTCACCAGTCCACGTTTCTCCCCCAGGTCTGGGAACAATTGCCAGAAAAAGAGGAATTCCTGACCCATCTCTGCCTCAAGGCCGGGCTGGACGGGGATGAATGGCGGAAAGGAGACCTTGAGGTCTTAACCTATCAGGTTCAGGCCTTTGAGGAATAAAATCGCTTTGCGATTTTATGTAATCCCACCCTCGGCGGGATTTTGCTGCTACAAAACTGACAGTCTCGTGAAAAGTCCAATGACAAAAAAAGACAAATAAAGACTTTCAAATAACTAAATTATAACCTCTTGATATGATTGGCAAACTTATTTAAAATTCGACGTTGGACGTTCGATGTTCGATGTTCATATGTAATATAATTGGCAAGTTATTTTCGTTTACAGTGCCTCAAAGCGGCATAAAATAGCTTTTTACGAGTTCATCAAAACTGGAACTCTCATGTCGTTATTTATGGATCATCCGGCAAATGAGTACAGCTAAACTGTTCAGATATGAAGTTGGCAGATGGGAAGGTTGAAGCAGTCACTACAAAAAGACCGCTTCAACCTTCAACTCGCAATCATGTGTTGTCTTGATGTACTCATTAACCGGATGAACCTTGTTTATTGATAAATGACTAATGATAAATGACAAACGCTTGATCATATGGTCCATCATCGGTACGGGCATATGCTCCGTTACCACTCAACTGCTCACCATCAGAGAGTTTTTGTCCCAGTTTCACGGGAACGAAATCACCATTTCTCTGGTACTTTTCTGCTGGTTGTTACTGACGGGCATAGGAAGCCTGGCAGCAAAGCCGGTCAGGCGCCTTTCTGTGGCGGGCTATTCCCTGCTTATCTTGATCATCGCCCTGTGGCCCCTGGTTCAGATGATCGTGATCAGAGAGTTCAGAGAAGTATTTTTTCCCCATGGCACTTCCCCCGGTTTTTATCCTATCTTTTTCTATATTATCATTAGCATTTGTCCCTATTGTTTGCTCACCGGCTTTATCCTTCCCTATGCGCTGAAAGTAATGCAAGAGGGTCAATACAACTTTACCAGTGGCGATCTTTATCTTACTGACAGCATCGGGGACATCACAGGGGGGCTGGCATTCAGTTTTGTTCTTGTTTACTGGGTAAAACCCTTTTTGACTATCGCCATTGCTTCTGCTTTTTTGATCCTTATAGGCCTGATTCTCCTTCTTCGGTCCCGGAGGTATGTCTTTTTAATGGCGGCCCTCGTTCTGTGTTCTGTTTTTTATTATTATTCCACGAACCGCGCTTTTGAAAAACTCACCCTGTCAAACCAGTACGGAGATGTTGTTCGTTATGTTGAGTCTCCCTACGGAAGGATTGTTGTTTCTAAGGAAGGCCCTCAGTACACCTTCTGGGAATCGGGTGTCCCGCTTTATTCGGACGCGAATATTATTAAAAGCGAAGAAAAGGTCCATTACCCCTTATGCCAGCAGGATAAGATAGAAAATGTGCTTATGGTTTCTGGGGGCCTGGGTGAAACTTTAGGTGAGGTGTCCAAGTACAGACCGGCACATGTTGACTATGTGGAGCTTGACCCCAATTTGACAGATACGGCATTAAGCCTCGGTGCCATCAAAAAGACCCCGTTTGTGGAGATAATAAACACTGATGGGAGGCGTCATATTAAAATGACCCAAAGAAAGTATGATGCCATTATCATTGATCTTCCCGATCCTGATACGTTCCAGATAAACAGGTTTTTTACGAGCGAATTTTTTGCTCTTGCAAAAAAAGTCCTGAAAAAGGGCGGCATTCTTTCCTTGAGTATAGA
The DNA here is from genome assembly GCA_019308785.1 of Deltaproteobacteria bacterium. Lineage (GTDB taxonomy): Bacteria > Desulfobacterota > DSM-4660 > Desulfatiglandales > Desulfatiglandaceae > JAFDHL01. The sequence continues at coordinate 3,817 of JAFDHL010000226.1, read as the reverse complement.
GTATGCACCGAATTACATCAGCGAAATCAGGAAAAAGAAACTTTCCACCCTATACAACACGGCGCGACTGCATTTTAAGAACGTGATGCTCCTCCCCGGGGAGGAGGCCTATTTTCTCTGCCGGGACGGGAAACTGTGGCCGGACATACCCGCCAGGCTAAAACTGAAATCCATCAGAACCTCCTATATCGAAGGTTTTTTCTACGGTAACATTACGACAGAAAGGATAAAGCAGCTCCGGGACAGCCTGGATGTGAATGAATACATTAATACCGATTTTAAGCCGAGGCTCATGAATATTGTTTTCCAGGAATGGTTTGAAAAGCATGGCACCTCTCCAGGATATTTCGTCGCGATTATATTCGTTCTTACTGTGATCTATCTCTTATTCATGAAAAGGGAAGAATACATTCTGTTTTCCACTGGATTGGCAACAATGGGTGCAGAGATGCTCATTATCTTTGCATTTCAGGTTATTTATGGCTACGTCTATCTGAAAATCGGGGCAATTGTGACCGCCTTCCTGTTAGGATTGCTCCCGGGGGCAATAGTTGGTAATGTTTCAAAAAATAAGGATACCCGCAAACTCCTGGTTTCGGAGATGCTCCTTTTGTCCTTGCTGATTCTTTTTTTTATTTGGCTTGCCTATTTCAAAAGTGAGCTACCTCCTTTATGTTTTTTGGTGTATGGTTTTTTATTCTCTTTTCTCTGCGGGTTCCAGTTTCCCATAGCGGCAGGAATAATTGGCGAAAAACGGAGTCCTGCTGCAGGCTGTCTGGCCGCCGATCTCTGTGGAGCTTCCGTGGGCACACTTGCCACGGGGACGATTCTTATTCCATTATGCGGCCTCCAGTTCGCAGTTATTTTTTTGATATTAGTGAAGATATCAAGTAGCATGATTATTATGTTTACCGGAAAAATAAGAGATTAAATTTTACGTAACATCTCAATATTTTGGGGTATAATTTTTACCACGAAGGACACGAAGGGCACGAAGAGGGGGTTTCTCAGTTAAAATGTAGTTCTTCGTGTTCTTCGTGGTGTTTAATTTCTTTTCATTTTAAGCAGGGCATTGTTATAGACAGAAAGCCCCTGGTTATCGAGAAGATTAAAAATGAGCAATTAAATGGGTAGAATATGAGCAGAATGATAACCCGCAAAGAATTCTTGAAATCCATTGGCTTCGGTGCTACCGCCCTTTTTTGGGCAAGTACGGGATTCGGGTTTCCGGGAAAAGATAATCAAAAAGGCAAGAGCATAAAAGGCGAGATTTTCGTGGGCGATGCCCCTGACAGGCCATCGAGGTGGTCCAGGGAGGGGTATTACTATGAAACGGTCGGGGAAACTGTACAATGTCAGGTCTGCCCGAACCGCTGTGTCCTCGAACCCGGAGATCGGAGCATCTGCCGTTCAAAGGTGAATATCGGCGGGAAGCTGTATTCCCTGACTTATGGGAACCCCTGCTCGGTAAATGTGGATCCGATTGAAAAGAAACCGCTCAAACACTTCTATTCCGGCTCCTTGGTTTTTTCCATTGCCACTACAGGGTGCAATTTCAGGTGTCTTAATTGCCAGAACTGGGAGATCTCCCAGAAAAGGCCGGAGGACGTACGGTACTTTGAGCTTTTTCCCGAAGACGTAGTGAAGCAGGCAAAGAAAGGAAATATTCCTTCCATAGCATATACCTATTCAGAGCCCATTACGTATTACGAATACATGTATGACACGGCCAGGCTGGCTAAGGAGGCGGGTCTCAAAAATGTGCTGGTCTCAAACGGTTACATTAATAAGGAGCCCCTTATCAGGCTGTGCAGGTATCTGGACGGGGCCAACGTCAATTTGAAGTCCTTTGATGATCGCATTTATCGTTCCCTTAACGGGGGGACGCTCGAACCGGTTTTGAATACATTCAAGACCATGCACCAAGAGGGTGTCTGGTTCGAGATAACTACCCTTATTGTACCGACCTATGTGGACAAGCCGGAAATGATCAAGCGGATGTGCGGGTGGATCTTAAGGGAGCTGGGCCCTGACTATCCCCTGCACCTGTTGAGATTTTTTCCGCGTTACAAGCTGACCCGGCTGCCTGCCACACCCATTTCAATGCTTGAGGAGCTAAGAGAACTGGCGCTTCGGGAGGGAATCCGATACGTCTACTTGGGTAATGTGCCGGGTCATAAGGGCAGCCATACCTATTGCCACAACTGCCACAAGATCTTGATTGACCGGAAGGGATACTTTATAGCGCAATATAATCTGAAAGACGGCCGCTGCAAATATTGCGGGACGTTAATACCTGGCAGGTGGATGGAAGGCGCAAGGCGCAGGGCGTGAGGCACAGGGCAATCCCGAATTATATGTAGCCGTGAAAACAGGGCTGCATTTCACAAAAAAATCTAAGTAATAATTTTAGATTGTCAGGCGATTTTAAAAAAAGACTCATCAAACTCCGGTTTTCCCTGGTACCGTGACATGAAGAACCCGGGCAGTTGTTCAATGTTTTCAAACAGAGCCGGGTTGACCTCGATTCCAGCCTTATGGAGGGCCTTCACAATGGACTTGGGTGAAGGAGGACAGCCCTTTACAGCGATCATCTCTTTAATGTCGGGATTGTCCTTGTTGGCCTGATACATGCATTTTCCAAGGAGTATCGTCTTTTTCTTGTTAGGTGTAGGTTTCATGGCCTTACCGGTCAGTATCTCCACATCGTCCCAGGGCTTTCCCTTCCACGCCTGGGCCACAGCCGTTAGAACAAGACCGTTCACCCCGGAGCAGTAAGTGCACATGGTAAGGTCGTACTTGCGGTAGGACAGGCCTTTGATACCCATTTTCTCCATGGGAATGGGAAGAGTGCCGTCCTTGTTGTAGGGGAAACCGTGATTGTGATGGGATGCGACATCCTCAATACGCTCGCCGACCACCTCAACGTCGGAAAGGTCTGCGGGGCGTCCCCGGTTTCGGGCCGCGTGTATAAGGTGCGGCACATCGGTGGCCTCATAACCTAAAACCTTTGCTCCCACCAGATCTGCGGAAAAAATGTCCGAGGATGCCACAAGAAGATTACTCCTCCGCATACGTCCATCAAAGCTCGGCCCCCGCTCACAGGTGTAGATACCATCAATGAGTGTAAAAATAGGGGGGAGTTTGTCGGCAAGCCTTGCCACCATGTAGTTCAGGTCCGTTTCTGGATCTGGGTTGTGACTTTTCTTGCGGGAGGAAATGTCGATGGTCCCTTTTAGGTTCTTGATCCCTAAGCTGACAACGGTCTGGGCGTGTGTTTTCATTACGGGCAGATCCACCACAAAATTGCTATTGAGGATATCCGTATTGAAGTTCAGGGTTTTCCCGTCGCCCAGATCCACCTTTTTAAAGGGTCGTTTTTTTAAGACACCGTATCCAAGGGCTTCAAAGGCATGTGCGGGCGTCTCCCTGTCCTTCGGCGTCAGGGTTACCATGCCTTCACCGATTGTAATATCATTGATTCCCCGCTCCTTGAGTATTACAACCATGTCTTCCACAACGCGCGATGTAGTTATCACACCCCACTTGGGGAAGGGTACGGCCTTGGTCCAGAAGACGATATTGGGCTTGATAAAGACCCTTGCATTTGAAGGCAGGTGATCCAGGCCGTTGGAAAGTTCAACGGCCTTTCGAACAGATTCCCCGGGTTTTTCGTACTTCACGATGGCAACGATCGATTTGCTCATACTGTACATCTACATTTTTCAGCGGGATTTTTCAATGCTTCTTAGCACTTTTTTTTGATGAACTGTTGAATGAATCATAACCGGCGTCCTAACCCTCTTGCCTTTTCTAA
>JAFDHL010000016.1 GCA_019308785.1 Deltaproteobacteria bacterium | reverse complement strand
GCTTCTCTGGCACGGCCTCAGCGAAAATGATCCACAGTCCGCCCATCTTATAGACTCGCGCTGCTTTTTCTGGGCGGGCCGGCAGAAGGACGCATACGAGGGCATCCAGAGCTTTTTAGAAAAGCGGGCCCCAAGGTTCACAATGAGACCATCGACCGACATGCCTGATTTCTACCCATGGTGGAAGGAACCTAAGGTTTAGGGAGCGGTGGCTGGATTTAGAGGCCGAGGTAGGTTCTTCGGATGACTTCATCTTGAAGCAATTGATCGCCGGTTCCTTCGGCGATGATTTTACCTGCGGAAAGGACATAGTTACGGGTAGCCATTTTGAAGACCGTGCTCACCTCCTGTTCAACAAGAAGTAAGGTGATTCCTAAGCTGAGGATCTCTCTGATTTTTTCAAATACCTCCACTCGCAGAATTGGGGCCAGGCCGGTAGAGGGCTCATCAATACACAACAGTTTGGGCCGAGACATCAATGCCCTGCCGATGGCAAGCATTTGTTGCTCACCGCCGGAGAGTGTTCCCGAAATTTGATTTGCTCGCCCTTTAAGTGCAGGAAACAGCTGATAAACTTTGTCAAGGTTATCCTGAATTTCACTTTTCTCTCTCAGGAGGTAAGCGCCTGCCAGCAAATTGTCAAATACCGTCATCTCCCGAAATGGTCTTCTCCTTTCAGGGCAATGAATCAGGCCTCTTTTGACAATTTCATGCGCAGGTATCAGGTCTATTCTCTCCCCGTCAAAGGTCACCGTACCCTCTATGGTTACGTCTCCACCGGTTGACCTGCGCGTGATCTCCCTTTCCCAGGCCACCAACCCGGTTATGGCCCTGAGAAGCGTGGATTTGCCGGCCCCGTTAGGGCCTACCAGGCTGACCAGCTCACCCGTATCAACGCCCATGCTCAGGTCATTAATGAGCATGGCCTTATCGTAGCGAACCGACAAATTAGCGACTTCCAGCAGCAACGTTAGGTGCCTCCTTGTCCGAGATAGGCCTCGATGACCTGCGGGTTATTGACGACCTCCTCAGGTGTCCCGTCAGCAATGATGATCCCGAAATTGAGTACAATAATCCGATTAACGATTTTCATCAGCTGCTGAAGTTTATGTTCCACGATGATCATGGCCGGTCCTTCGCTGTGCAACCGGCCGAAGCGGCCACCCTTGTGGAGCCTCTTCATGGATTTGGCCATAAGATCGGTTTCAGCAGGACTAAGTCCCCCGAAAGGCTCGTCAAGGAGCAGCAGTTCCGGCTCCGTTGCTATGGCCCGGGCAACCTCCAGCCGCTTTAGATCGCCCTGGGAGAGAGTGGAGGCCTTCTCTAAGGCCATGTCTGAGATACCCGCAAATTCCAGGGCATCCATAGCCTTGGCTTCCACTCTTTTGACCCATTCGCCCCTTTTCATGGCCCGGGGCGATAGGCAGGAGACCATGACGTTGGCAATGATGGGCAGTCGGCGAAAAGGCCTCATATTTTGGAAGGTGCAGGCAATACCCAAGTTCACAATATTCCAGGTTTTGCGCCCCACAATTTTCTTGCCCTTGAAATGGATACCCCCCGAATCGGGTTTTAATATGCCGGTTATCAACCTCAGCACGGTTGTCTTGCCGGCACCATTGGGGCCAATCATACCCAATATCTCGTTCCTGCCCATGGAAAAACCGACATTATCTACAGCCTGCAGCCCCCCAAAGCGCTTACTGAGACCCTCAATTTCCAGGAAAGGTTGGACGCCCATATCAGGTTTCCTCCCCCTCTTCCCTCAGCTCCCGCCGGGAGACCTTTCCCACGTCAGTTTTGGGAAGCTCACCGCGGAATTCGATGATCTTGGGAACCTTGTAATGGGCCAGATTCTTTTTGCAAAAATCAACAATCTCTTCCTCGGAAATTTTACCCCTGGCTTCACTCTGGAGTACCACGTAAGCCTTTATCAAGTGGCCTACCTTCGGGTCCGGCACACCAACCACCCCCGCGGCCTTTATCTGAGGATGGCTAAAGAGGACCTCCTCCACATGCCGGGCAAAGACCGAATAACCCTTGTATTTAATCAGGTCTTTTTTGCGATCAAAGAAGTGAAAATACCCTTCTTCATCCATTCTGACCAGGTCTCCAGTTCTAAGCCACTTTTCGCCGTCAATCTCTATAATGGCTTCCTCTGTCTCCTTAACCCTTTTCCAGTAACCGGGCATAATATTTGGGCCACTGAGGACCAATTCCCCCACTTCGCCAGGGAGCAGAAATTCCGTGCCTTCATTATCGACGATCGCGGCCTTGACATTCGGTATGGGAATCCCGAAGGAACCGGTCTTTGGCCGGTCGATGGGACTGCCATGGCTGAGGGCGGTCGTCTCAGTCATGCCGTAACCCTCTAGAATCTTTGAGCCTGTTCGTCTCTCCCACTCCTTGATTGTAGATTCGTGGAGGGTATCTGCACCGCACGCAATCATTTTGAGTCGCTTCCAGTCGACCCTGTCTGTTTTTTCATACTCTTTGAGGTATTCGAACAAAGTGGGTACGCCAAAAAAGGCGGAGGCCTGATAACGATCCATGGCCCCGAGGATGTCATCAATATCCGGGGTGGTGAAAAGAACCAGGGTAAAGCCCTGAACCAGACTGTTGAGCATCACCACAACCTGCCCGTAAATGTGAAAAAAGGGCAGAAAGGCAATGACCACCTCATTACCCTCTTCAAAAAAGGGCCAGAAGGCAAGAGCCTGTGCCTGTAAGGCGGACATATTATAGTGAGTGAGGATTGCCGCCTTGGGAAGTCCGGTGGTTCCGCCGGTATACGGAAGGGCGGCAATATCTTTTCCGGGGTCAATCGTTACCTTTGGCGGTTTAGGTGGGTACTTTTTGATTAGAGTCTGGAATTGAAGCAGGCCTGCCTCTTCTATAAACTTAGGCGTTGGGACGTGCATCTCCCCATAGACCTTTCCAAGGGCGCCTTTTCCTAACAGCCTTTTGAGCGCCGGGAGATACTCACCAATATTGGTCAGGATCACATTTTTGAGTGCGACACCGGACTTCTCCACGTTATCATACAGGATATCCTGGCAGACGATCGTCTCAGCGTCGCTATCTTCAAGCTGATGTTTGACCTCTTTGCTTGTATAAACAGGGCTGATAGGAGTAACCTTTGCACCGACCTTCAGGGCGGCAAAATAGGAGATAACGTACTGGGGACAGTTTAAGAGAAACAAAGCCACCGTATCGCCCTTGGAGATTCCCAGGTCTGTCAGGGCTGTTGCAAACCGATCAACCATCTCCCTTAACGTGCTGTAACTCATCTTTTTTCCATAGAAAATAAGTGCGATCTTGCTGCTGTATTTCTCGGTTACCCTATCAAAAATTTCCGGAACCGATTGCTCAGGGATATCGATCTGTTCGGGAACCCCCTCAGGGTAGTATTTCAACCAGGGCTTGGACATGTAGGTTTCTTTTGGGTCCATGATTCGGCCTCGTCGCCAGAGTTTAGGTTAAGTTATTTTAAATATCACTTCGACAAATAATTGCCTCATTCGGTAGTGTCAGTTGTCAGTGGTCGGTTGTCATTTTAAATATGATTTAATCGGTACCCCTGTATTTATTGCAACGGACAACAGACAACGAACAACGTGCAACACCTTTAATCCAACGGCGCTGTGCAAACCCGGCATGTCTTTCGGGTAGCCACGTTTCTGATCTTACACCTGGGGCACTCCGTTTCAACCTTATCCCGTAACCACGGGAAAAGGCCGTCCGGCATGTAGAGAAGGGTTAACAACACGATAACCGCGAACATCAACATGCGATACTCGGGCCAAAAGCGGAAAAACTCTAATAAGGGAAAGAGGATAAAGACTGCCCCCACAGGCCCGTATATGGTTACAATCCCGCCGAATATCGCCCAGATTACGACAGTGAAAGACATTGAGACTTCCAAAGTAGAGGGACCGGCAATTCTCATGAAATGCGCATAAAGCCCCCCGGATATACCGGCAAAGAAACCACTGAGACAAAAGGCCAGAAGCTTGTAACGGGTTGTATTGATGCCGGCGGCCCTTACGGCCACCTCGTCTTCTCTGATGGCATGGAAAATAATACCGGTATTCGAGTCGGTTATCTTCCACATGATGGTACATAACCCGAGCATTACGACAACGGTAATGTAATAGTCTGACAATCGCGAACCGGAAAGGCGGGACAGTCCTGAGACACCTAATTCACCCCCGGTTATGTTGGAAAAAGCAAAAACAATTCCCATCAAAATAATAGGGAAGGCCAAGGTGGTCAAAGCCAGGTAAGTCCCTCGAAGCCTGAGACAGGGAATTCCGATAATCAGGCCGGCTAGAACCGCTCCCAATCCGCCAAGAGGAATGCTACCCCAGGGGGGTATGTGGGCATGCAGGTTTAAAAGGGCGGCAGTGTAAGCCCCCACACCAAAGAAAAGGGCGTGCCCAAAATTCATCTGGCCGGTAAAACCTGACAGGAGGTCCCAGCTGGCCGCGAGGATGGCAAAGATGCTGGTCAAGACCAGGATACGCAGCACGTAAGGATCCTGAGTAACAACAGGCAAGAGGAGTAAAACCAGAAAGAAAAGGCCTACAACGATTCGGCTGGGGAGAACAAGCATCTCCCTTTTAACGATATTGAAAAGCTTTCTCAGATAAAAACCAAGTATACCCATGTCTATCTTTCTTCCTCAAAAGCAACTCCAAACAGACCTTCCGGCCTGATCAACAGCACCAAAATCATAATGGACAATGCCACGGAACCTTTCAGGTATGCCCCCATGGGTGCCAAAAAGACCACCATCGCCTCGGCAAATCCCAGGATATACGCACCCACAAAGCTCCCCTTGATGCTGCCCAGCCCGCCTAAAACCACAACAGCCATCATCATGATTAAGGGGTGCATCCACATAAAAGGGCTAAGGGTGGTGAGGGGAACGATCACGGCACCCGTTAAGGCAGCCAGCCCCACGGAGATACCCATGGTAATCATGGCCACCCGGCTCTCATTCATACCCATTAGATTGGCCACTTCCCTATCCTCGGCCGTGGAGCGGATAGCCAGGCCCAGCCTGGTTTTCATTAACAGGGCCCAGAGAGCGGCGAGGATTAACAGGGCCATGCCAAAGGTCAGCACTTGTTGATAAAAGACCTTCACATCGAAGATCTTCAGATATCCTCCAATCAGAGACGGCACGCTCAGATAGTCTCCGGTGAAAATAAGGAGCATGATCTCCTGCATGGCAATGGCCATGGCTATGGTGCCGATCAGAACCGCCGCCTCATGCTCGCGGATCGGGTCTATAAACAATTTGTAGCAAATCAGGCCGAACAGGGTGACCAGTATGACCGCCGCCATCATACCCCAAATGGGGTGGAGACCGAGTTTATGGGTTCCAAAATAAATACAATAAGAAGCCACCATGTAAAAGGCTGTATGGGCGATGTTGATAATGCGGGCCACGCCAAAGATCAGGGAAAACCCGATGGCCAGAAGGGCGTATATACTCCCGCTGATCAGACCGCTGATAATGATGTCCAGTATCATATAGCCTCTGCAGATCTGTTCTCCCGCCACTCATTGGCCGGCAATAAGTGGCGAGAGCTGTCCAAAAGCATGGTTATTTCTTATATTTTTTGATGACCCAGGGTGGTATCTTGTAAGGAACAATGCCCTTGTAAGTGATCGCGGGCGCGTCTTTACTGGCCTTCCAGCGATTGGGCCAGACGCCTTTTAATTTGCCATCCTGCCACTGGACGCCCAGGCTGGTCAGATAACCCGGGCCCCATTTCAGATCATGAAGGTGACGGCCTTCAGCGTCTTTGAGGTATCCTACCGTGCCACCGGGCGAAAGGTACTCGCGCGTTTCCATTATGGGGATCAGTTTATCCGCGTCGAGCGTGCCTGCCTGTTCAATTGCGGGGGCCAGGTTATAGACTATGGCGGCATACGTATCCGCAGTATAGGTCGGCACCTCGCCGAATCTTTTAATGTACGTTTCCACAAAAGGCTTAGTGAGCACATTGGCCTCAACATCCCGGCAATATGTGTTCAGGGTCATCACATAATTTCCCATACCCTGGGTGGCTTTCCAAAAACCGTCCTTCTGGGCCTCCACGTTGATACCCACCTGCACGGCCGGTACCTCGAGTTCCCCGGCCTGCCTTGCAAAGGGAATGCCTACAGAAGAGGAAAAAGTGGTAAAGATCATGTGTGCACCCGTACGCTGGACAGCCGAGAGCTCTGCCGTCACGTCCGTGGCCACGGCGGACGGCCTCCAAGTGCCGACTACCTCCATGCCCATTTTGGGAATAAAGCCCTGCGCCGCTTTAATCATCGGATCTACCCACATGGCCTTTTCAGCGACAATGGCAACCTTTACCTTGGGTATGTTCAGCACTTTTTTCAGGATAGCGCCCACCGTTGCCATTTGGATAAAACAGGTCTTGACCAGGTACCTGGAATTGAAAGGGGTCCCCCGGAAGAAGTATTTATACCTCTTGTAATCCCCGGCCACCCTGAGGCACAGCTTTGGATGGGCAGCGCCGCATCCGATAAAGATTTTCTTATAATCCATGGCAATGTCCTGCATGGCCAGGACAGCCTCGGATCTAAACCCGCCCACAATGAAATCCACTTTGTCGCGGGTCAAAATCAGTTCCATGGCATTGGTGGCATCCATAACGTTCAAAAACTCGTTAGAATCCGCCTTGACGAGCTTGATTTTCATCTTTTTGTTGCCAACCTGGATGCCTCCCCTGGCATTGATCTTCTCCATGGCCATTACAGCCCCATTCCAATGCCCCTTGCCCTGCACAAAGTTCATAGGACCAATCACGCCGATCTTGATCGTCTTGGCCCCCCAGGCAGGGAAACTCATGGCCATGACAAAGCAAACACCTAACAATACGGTCCAACTGACTGTGGTTTTTTTCATAGCCCTTGCCTCCTTTCATACATGTGAAGGATTATGGTTTTTTCGGATACGCCCTCGCCAATATAAGGCCCGGCATCCCCTCCGGATGAATTTGCCCGGATTCCCACAAGGAATCGGCCTTTTCTCCTTTGAAATATGCCAAGGCCGAAAATAGCAAGGTTATGGATTTAGAAAAGGTTGAAGTCTAATGGATATTGTATTTTTAGTGTTGGTTTCCAACACCTTGAATCTATACCAAAGAAACCCATTGAATTAACAATTGTGAATCGAATCCCGGTAATTGATGAGACCTTATTTGCCTGGATTGAAAAATTGGAAGTTTGCCGAGCGGTTAATGTGTATTGCTTTTGTTCGTTAATCTTCATGATGACCCTTGGGCTTACAATTAAAAGATTAGCCCGTTTGGCCGGGGTGTTTTTGGTCTGACCTATAACTATATCATTTACCCAAGTTTAGTGACTTTTCATAAATTGTCAAACTGAAAAAGTCAAGAAGAATTGTCTAAATTTTATATTCTCACTACATTTTTCTTGACGATATTTTAGTTTATACCATAATATACTCAATATATCACAAGCCTCACTAAGAAATTATCTCTTTTTTCAATCTATGTCTTTATTAAGGTAAAGCAATAAACCAAAGAAGCGGGAGGAATTCATTATGAAGACCGAATACAAGGCCATAACAATTGAGATCAGAGACGGATTGGCTGTACTCACCATGAACAACCCGCCCGTCAACCAGCTGTCTCCGGATTTCAGCAAGGAACTTAAGGAGGCAATCACCGGGGCTTTTAACGACCCGGATATCAAGGCCCTGATCCTAACGGGCACCGGGAAAAATTTCATTGCCGGGGCTGACATTACACAGATTTATAAGGTAAAGGAAAGAGAAACTATTTTGCCTGTAGTCCTGGAGATGGCCCGTTTTCTGAACAGGATTGAGCAAGGACCCAAGCCCTTGATAGCCGCCATCAACGGGAATGCGCTTGGCGGTGGGCTGGAGATCGCCATGGCCTGTCATTACCGCGTGGCGGCCAAAGGGGCCAGTCTGGGACAACCTGAGGTACAGATCGGCGTTATCCCCGGAGCAGGCGGTACCCAGAGGCTTCCCCGGCTCATAGGCCTTCCCAATGCCCTTGAGATGATAACTGTCGGGAAGCCCATAACCGCTGAAAAGGCCTATTCGCGGGGACTTGTGGACGAGGTGGTAAGTCAGGAAGTGTTGTTGGACACGGCACTGAAGGCTGCGCGCCGGTTCATTTCTGGAGAGCTGAACCTCAGGATGCGAATGACACGCAACATAAATGACCGAATTCCCAGTGCCGCCGAAAAACAAGCCCTGCTTAACTATTCCAAAATGATGGCCGCTCAAAAGGCCAAGGGTTACATCGCCCCGTTTAAGGCCCTTGAGGCCGTTGAAAAGGGTCTCAGTTACGACATTGAGGCCGACATTGAAAGGGAGGTCGGCCTGTTCTCCGATTGCGCCGTAACGGACGTGGCCAAGAACCTCATGGGCATTTTTCTAAACACCCGGGCCGCAGGCAGACTGCCCCGAATCAAGGGCATCGAGCCCGCTAAGATCAGGAAGGTTAGCATGTTGGGGGGCGGGGTCATGGGCTCAGGCATTGTTAACCTGCTCCTCAGTGGAGGCTTCGATGCGGTGCTGTGGGACATCAATGATGAGGCCCTCGATAAAGGGGTAACTGCGATCCGCAAGACCTTTGCCTACCCTATCAAGAAAAAGAAGATGACCCAGACCGATCTGGATCGCATGATCCAGGATCATTTGACCACCACCACATCCTTGGAGGACATCAAGGAGGTGGACCTTGTAATTGAGGCGGTACTGGAGGACATGAAGATAAAACAGGATATCTGGAAGCAGCTTGAGGGCATCTGTCGGTCCGATGCGATCTTCGGGACCAACACCTCGGCCCTGCCCATAACCCAGATGGCCTCGGTTCTGGCAGACCCGGGACGGATGATCGGACTGCATTTCTTTAATCCTGCCCACCGGATGCAGCTTCTTGAGATCATTTGCGCTGAAAAGACATCCGATCAGACACTGTCCACCAGTGTGGCCTTTGCAAGGGCCATCAAAAAGGTCCCAATCGTGGTCAACGACGGTCCCGGCTTTTACGTGTCCAGACAGCTGGGGGGCCTTATGGCCGGGTTTATGCCCCTGGTGGCCGGGGGGGTGGACCCCGCGGTCATCGAGGAGGCCATGGTTGACTTCGGAATGCCCATGGGACCTGCCACCCTGAGTGATCTTACGGGAATCGACATCAATTACCACGTGGGAAAGACCTTTGAGCGGACCATGGGAGAGCGCTACGAAATGCATCCACTCACCGAACTGATCTTTCAGACGGGTTGCTATGGCCGCAAGACCGGTGCCGGGTATTTTGACTACAGCGGGAAAAAGCCTGTGCCCAACCCTAAGGTTTTCAAGGTAATAGAGAATTATTTGAAGGAGAACGGCATTTCACCGAAAGAGATGTCTAATCAGGAGATCGTTGACCTTATGCTGGCCAATGCAATCAACGAGGCCGCCTATATGATCCAGGAACGGATCTGCGACCGGCCCCAGGATATGGATCTGGCCATGATCTACGGCACCGGTTTCCCCCCTTACCGGGGCGGCATTCTCCGCTATGCAGATGCATGGGAAATCCGTAATGTGTATGAGTATCTCGTAAAGCAAGAGGCAGAGCTCGGTGTCCGGTTTAAACCTGCAACCCTGTTAATGGAAATGGCTGAATCGGGAGACACCTTTTACAAAGAATAAGGTAAATTTTATGGCAGAGGGGTTGAGCAAGCGACTGATGGAGAGCGACGGGTTAACCGTAGAGATGAAGGAGTCTTTTTTTACTGATTAACCATATCAACCATTGTACCAACATAAGTGATCATTTACGAACCAACAAGATAGAGGTAATTTAGAATGACAAGCCGGAAAAAATCCGAGGCACGTAAAGAACAGATACTCAAAGCCGCCGAAAAGATCTTCGCAAAAAAGGAGTTTCATGAGGCCACCATATCGGAAGTTGCCCGGGAAGCCGGCCTTTCCGATGCAACCATTTACGAGTATTTTTCAACTAAGGAGGAACTCCTTTTTTCCATCCCCCGAGAGACTACTCGCAGGGGGATGGAAAGGATGAAAGGGTACCTCAAATTCATTCGTGGTGCCGGCAACAAGATTCACACAATTATCTACCATTACCTCTTGTTCTATCAAAATGCGCCCGATTATGCCTCTGTGGTCATGTTAGTCCTGAAATCGAACCGCAAGTTTCTGGAGACCGAAGCATATCAGATAATTCGCGAGGGATTCCGCGGAATTCTTTCGGTGATTGAAGAGGGAATAGATTCAGGTGAATTCCGGCCTGATACAGACCCCTATCTTGTCCGGCAGATGATCTTGGGGGTTATTGAACACATTGTCATCAGGTGGCTTCTACTGGGCAAGCCGAAAGACATACTGCAATATGCTGACCCCATCACAGATATGATCATCGACGGGATTCAAAATCGAAACCAAACGCAGGGCTGGAACCTCCATATCAAATTGGAGCCTCAAGAAGACATCCGGGGTAAAGCAACTCCTTACACTTCAAGAGCAAGAAGGAAACACGCCCCCAGGAAAAAAAAGTAACAGGTTCAACCATGAACCGTTCGATTGTGGCCATTGTTCGCTACGAAAAACCGTTTATTTCTGTACGCAAGGCAGTTGAACTCTCCAGTGGTCTGGATCGCCTGCCTTCCAAGGCAAAGGTCTTTATCAAGCCCAACATCGTCTTCTGGACCAAGGAAGCTCCATTTCCCAAATGGGGAGTAATTACCACCTCTCGGGTAGTTGAAGACATGGTGGTTTTACTCAAAGAAAGGGGCATCGATGACATCACCATCGGGGAGGGCACCGTCCTCAGGCATCCCAAGGATAGGGAAACCTCCGAACATGCCTTCGAGATTCTCGGATACGGGGTTCTGAAAAAACGTTACGGTGTAAGATGCATAAGTGTACACGAAAGGCCCTTTGAGAAGGTAGATCTCGGTCAAGGGGTGGCCCTTGACTTCAATACAGACATGCTGCGAAGCGATTTCTTGGTAGACATCCCGGTCCTCAAAACCCATGTCCAGACAGTTGTCAGCCTCGGAATCAAGAACTTGAAAGGGGTTTTGAATATCCGGTCCCGGCAAAAATGTCACAGCGCCCACCCGGAGATGGACCTCAACTACATGGTGGCAAGGCTGCCGAATGTCCTTCCCCCCTGTTTCGTCATACTGGACGGAATTTACACAAATGAGCTAGGTCCGGGGTTTGATGGCAATATAAGGAGAAGCAACATCCTGGTCGCCTCTTCGGACATCCTCTCGGCAGATATGGTTGGCGCCAGGCTCCTGGGATATAAATCGTCGGAGGTCCCGCACCTGGCCCATGTGGCGCGGGATTGCGAGAGACCCACAGACCTGTCCGACGTAGAAGTGGTAGGAGAAAAGATTGAGACCATGGAGTCTTTTCATGAATACTCCTTTCCCTACACTGAGGATGAGAGCCTTCCGGTGTTTATGGAGCGAAAAGGTATCCAAGGGCTCTCCTACCGGAAGTACGACCTCACAATCTGCACCTATTGTTCTTCCCTCACCAGGGTGATTCTGATGGGCATTGCCAAGGCCTGGAATGGGGCGCCGTGGGATGATGTGGAGGTGCTCACAGGGAAGGTCATGCAGGCCACACCGGGGAAGAAAAAGACTATTCTCATTGGAAAGTGCATATGCCGGGCCAATAAGAACAATCCGGACATCAGGGAAGCTGTTCCTGTCAAGGGTTGCCCTCCCTCTATGAGGCAGGTAGTTGAGGCCTTTCATCGGTCAGGCATCCCGGTGGATCCCTCAATTTTTGAGAATAAGGATAGGACAGCCGGACTGTATATAAAAAAATACGAGGGTAAGCCTGAATTCGACGAATCCTTTTTCAGGATCATTTAGGGGATGACAACGAAAACTTTCCGCTTAACGCCACTTGGCAAATATTTGAGGAATAAGAAATGCAGAGCGTCTTGATTGTTGGAGCAGGATTTATGGGATCAGGTATTGCTCAGGTGTGTGCCCAGACCGGTCATAGGGTCCACCTGATGGATGTGAAACCGGAGGCACCGGAAAAGGCCATAAGAGAAATCCACTGGTCCCTTAAAAAGTTATTTTCAAAAGGAATTATTCAAGAACCTCCCGAAACAGTTCTTGAAAGGATTACAACGGCGGTAGATTTGAAGAGTGCAACCAGGGCGGACTGGGTTATTGAATGCGCTCTGGAGATTGCCGAACTAAAATACGACATCTTTCAGGAACTGGATCGGCTGGCCCCCGTTGAAACACCCCTTGCAACCAACACATCGTCTATCCCTATCACCAGGATCGCGAAGGCAACCCGGAACCCCGAGAGGGTCTTGGGCCTCCATTTCTTCGGGCCTGTTCCCCTGATGGGTCTGGTTGAAGTGGTAAAAGGGGAAAAAACATCCCTTGAAATCTTCGAACGGGGTGTCGATTTTGTGCGGTCTATGGGCAAGACTCCTGTTCGAGTGCAACGAGATATTCCCGGTTTTGTCATGAACCGGATTTTCTCCGCTGCCTTCAGGGAGGCCGTTGATCTAGTGGCCCAGGGTGTGGTGAGCGTCGAGGATGTGGACACAGGCATGCGCCTGGGCTACGGATGGAACGCGGGCCCTTTTGAGATTGCCGACAATGCGGGCTTGGATACCTTTCTTTTGGTCACCGAATTCATGAAAAGCATGGATGAAGAACACCTGTTCCCAAACTCGGAATTGATTGAAGAAATGGTTAAACAAGGACGCGTGGGCAGGAAGGCGGGCAAGGGATTCTACAGCTACACCGCTGAAGGAAAGAGAATCCCTTCGAAATAGGGGCATATAATCAAGTACTCCGCTAAAACTTGATGGTAAAAATCTAAAATAGAGGAGGTTTACAATGAGAGAGGTAGTGATTGCAGGGTATCTAAGGACTGCTCAATCCCGGTCCAGACCAAGAGATCCGGCCAGGGACTGGTTTTGCAAGATGAGGGGTGACGAACTTCTGGCCAAATTGCTCCCGGAACTAATCAAGGGGTCGGGAATAGAGCCGAAAGAGGTAGACGATTTCATTGTGGGGTGCGCAACGGCCGTGGGAGAGCAATGGTCCTACGGCGGGCGCTTTCCTATATTCCAGGCCAATTTGCCGGAGACCCTCCCCGCCAAATTTATTGACCAGCAGTGCGGCTCGGCCATGGCCTGTATTCATGTGGGATTCATGGAGATCGCACAGGGCTTCGCGGACATCGTCCTGACGGGCGGCTATGAGCACATGACCCGGATACCCATGGGCGGGTATACGGTTGACAGGGGGCTCATCGCCCCGAACATGACCCTCTTCGCGGATCCCGCCCACCTGCACTGGGACATGATGACCGTCTTGAACATGGGACTCACCGCAGAGAAACTCTTCTCCCAGACGGACTTCACCAAGGAAGAAATGGACAGATGGGGAGTCCGCTCCCACGATCTGGCCGCAAAGGCCCAGGCCGAAGGTTTCTTTGAAAGCGAGATAATGCCCATTGAAGCTGTGCAAGACGACGGAACAGTCATAACTGTCGACAAAGACCAGGCCGTAAGGCAGGATGCTACCCTGGAAGGTATGGCCGACCTGAAACCGGCCTTCAAGAAAGACGGCGTCATCACGCCCGGGAACTCCTCACCGCTTAACGCTGCAGCGTCCTCTATGCTGCTTATGTCCAAGGACACCGCTCAAAAGAAGGGGATTAAACCCCTGGCCACCATCCGCTCCATAGGCTTTGCCGGAGTGGATCCGACCATTATGGGTGCCGGGCCCGTGCCGGCGAGCAGGATGGCCCTGGACAAGGCCGGTCTTAAAGCCTCCGACATTGACTTCTGGGAGATCAACGAGGCATTTTGCATCGTTGCATTGAACTGCATAAAAGAGCTCGGGATAGATCCGGATAGGGTCAACGTCATGGGCGGGGCCACGGCCATCGGCCATCCACTGGGAGCCACCGGCATCCGCCTGACGGGCACACTGGGCCGTATTTTACAGCAAAAAGGCGGCCGTTACGGTTGCGCCAATGCCTGCGTCGGCGGGGGCCAGGGTGTGGCCACTGTTATCGAAAGGGAGGACTAAGATCGCCAATCCGGTGACATGTTTTACCGGTATTGTCGAAAGAAACCGGAAAATGCGGCCTAAAGTTCCAAAACAGGAGGCATAATATGGGCATCAACTATTTTCGTCGAGACGACAGGGATCTGAAATTTGTGCTCTTTGAGCACCTGGCCTTAGACAGGCTTCTGGCCTACGAGGTCTATCAGGACTTTTCGCATGATGACTTCAGCATGATCATTGACGAGGCCCTCAAGGTTTGCCGAGAGGTGTTAGGTCCGGCCATGCAGGATGGCGACCGGGAGGGCTGCACCTATGAGGACGGGGTAGTCAAGGTGGCGGCCTCTTTTCACGATTGCTGGAGAGTCATGGCCGAGAACGGCTGGATGGCCGTTTCCAGAAACCCGGAATTTGGGGGACAGGGTCTGCCGGCAGTCGTTGGCGGGCTTCTGGCCGAAATCTTTGAGGGAGCCAACCTGGCTTTCTTGACTTACCCTGGCCTTGCGGTCGGAAATGGCCACCTCATCGAGAACTTCGGCACGGACCAAGACAGGGCCATGTTCGTGGAGAAGATGTATACAGGCGTATGGGGCGGTACCATGTGCCTGACAGAGGCGGATGCCGGCTCGGACGTTGGCTGGTTGCGAACCAAGGCAGTCCCGGATCCTGAAGCCGGTGATCCGCGTATCTACAAAATCGAGGGTAGCAAACAGTTCATAACCTGCGGCGAACATGATCTGACCGAGAATATAATTCACCTTTTACTGGCCAGGATTGAAGGCGCACCCCCTGGGACCAAGGGCATAAGCCTGTTCATTGTGCCCAAGATCTGGGTGAATCCTGATGGCTCTCTCGGGGATCCCAATGACGTCTTCTGCAGCGGTATCGAGCACAAGATGGGCATCCAAGGGTCCTCTACCTGCTCCCTGAACTTCGGTGAAAACGGCAAATGCCGGGGAATCCTCCTGGGTAAGCCAAACACCGGAATGGCCAAGATGTTCCAGATGATGAACGAGGCCCGGATCGCTTGCTGTTTGCAGGCCCTGGGAATTGTAGCAAGCGCTTATGACACGGCCCGACAATACGCCAAAGAACGGGTCCAGGGACTTCCCTTTACCAACCGCGACGCGGGTAGGGTACCTATCATTCAGCATGAGGATGTGCGGCGTCTGCTGATGAACCTGAAGGCCGGTACGGAAGCCATGCGCGCCATAATCTGCAAACTCTTATTTCTGATGGATTTATCCCACCATGACCCCGACGAGACTGTTCGCAAACAAGCGGGCCAGCAGGTAGAGCTGCTTACCCCACTGGTCAAGGCCTACTCCTCGGACTTCGGCTATCAACTGACCCGCGATGCCATCCAAATCCTCGCTGGTGCGGGGTTTTGCAGTGAGTTTCCCGTGGAGCAGTACGCCCGTGACATAAAGATCGTGTCCATATGGGAAGGGACCTCTTACATACAGTCCCTGGACCTGGTGGGCCGGAAACTGGGAATGGAAGGAGGAAAGGTCTTCCAGGACTGGATCCAGGATGTCATGACTTTCACTGGTGAACATAAGGATGATGAGGAATTCGGCCCCGATTTCAAACTGCTCTTCAAAGCGGCCCAGGCGATTGGTGACTTTGCCATGCGCTACATGCAGTACTTCAAGGAAAAAAGGCTCCGGTTGATCCCCCTGAGTTCCAATAACTTTCTGGATTGCTTCGCCGAGACCGCCATGGCAAAACTCATCCTGGAACAGGGCCTAATTGCCCGGGAGAAACTCGCAGGGGTCCAAGCGGGTTCGGCGGATGGGATCTTTTACAGGGGCAAGATGGAGACAGCCAAATATTTTTGCCGGAACATTCTGCCTAATGTCTTCTCACGGCATATGGTCCTTGAACAGGAAGACACATCAGCCCTGGACATCCCTGAAGAGGCCTTCTAACAGCGTTTTCCTGTGCCATACTAAACGGTTATGCCCTTGTAGGCGTGTCGGATTGGGAAAACCCAGAGTCCGGGAGTTAAAAGTGCTCAGAGTTGTGATTTCTCGATGACCGCTCGGGCGGTTTTATCTAACACCTGAACCGCGAAAATCAGGGTCTTGAACCGTTCGTCTTTGGTCTGTCCGTGGTAGTACCGGTAGTATATCTGCTGGGCGATCACTGCCAACCGGAACAGGCCGAAGCAGTAATAAAAATCAAAATTATCGACGGGCCGGCCGGATTTCTCAGAGTAGCGTCGAACCATCTCTTCCCTGCTCGGTGCCCCCTCCAAGTTGGTAGGGACCGTACGAATCACCTGCATGTCGGGTGGATCGTCGCGTTGGACCCAGTAGGCAAGAGAATTACCAAGGTCCATGAGCGGATCACCAATTGTCGCCATTTCCCAGTCCAGAACCCCGATGATGTTCGTGGGATTGCGTTCGTCCAGGACAAGATTATCAAGCTTATAATCGTTATGAATAATTCCGGGTTTATCCGTATCTGCAGGCATTTTCTTTAAAATCCACGCCATGACCTCTTCATAATCGGGTGCATCGTCAGTCCGTGCTGTCCGATAGCGCTCACTCCATCCTTCAACCTGCCTTCTGACATAACCCTCAGGCTTCCCGAAGTTTTCAAGGCCTATCTCTTTGTAATCAATGGAATGGAGTTCAAAATGCACGTCAAGGAGTTTTTCACAGAGTTGTTTCATCTGCGCGGGCGTAAACGACAGCCCGGGGGGAGGGTCCCTGCGCAGGATAATGCCACTCATCCGTTCCATCACATAGAACGGACAACCGATGATGGTGGTGTCCTCCGTATAGGCAAGCGGTTCCGGACAGTAAGGAAAAACGCGATGCAACGCCTTGAGGATTCTATACTCCCGGCCCATGTCGTGCGCCGTTTTGGCCTTGGTTCCAAAGGGTGGCCGTCGCAACACCAGTTCCCTGTCTCCGATGGTAAGTAGATACGTGAGATTGGAATAGCCACTGGGAAATCGCCTGATGGTGATGTTTCCGCTCAGGTCCGGAACGGAGTCTTCCAAAAACGCTGCAACTCCGGTCGGGTCCAGCCCTTCACCTTCTCTTGTTTTCTCCGCCTTGTCTGTATAATCCATTCGTCCGCCCCTGCGCTTTAGCATGGATGTTTTTTGATGGTAACAACTCAGGTAGATAGACTGAAGGTAAAAGGCTAATGAGGGAACTGCATTATCAACTAAGTTTATCGAAGCGTTTGGGCTTCTTATCCAACGAGGATTCATCTCTGATTGAACCAAAGGAAGTCGAGACCGAGAAGGTCTTGAACGGTTTGATTCGGTCGTTGCGAGATGGTTAAAATACTTCAGCCTTCAGTCTTCAACCTAAATAGCTGCGTAGTTACGTTTGACGTAAGGTAAAATGCCTCCACGAATTCCAGAACAAAGCTGGCATAGCGGTCTACGGTAACTTTCCTTCTGGCATATTTCCGGCGCTTCAGGTACCAATCCTGGAGCATTGCCTTGATTGCGCCCGCGCCAATCTGATGGTCCCGTGATACGAAAACGCCTTTCTCCTGTCCCTGTTTCAGGATAGATGCGAATATCTTCTCTGTGTACAGTTCGCTAAGCAAAGCCTTCTTTCGTTCTGATCCAGTCAGGTTTTTTGTTTCCATATAAGAAAAGTAAAACCATGGCTGCATGACCTCGCTTAAATACAGGTGCGTGCGTATAGCCATTCGAAGCTTTGCGGCCGGTTCCACTTCAGAATTGATGTGTTCCTCCAGGATTCGCTTGGTAATGGTTCTGCCCTGTCGCTGAAGCATATCCAGGAGTTCTTCCTTGCTTGAAAAATAGCCATAAAGGGCTCCCAGGCTGAGACCTGTCTCCCTGCTTAAATCTCTCATGCTCATGGCCTGAAAGCCTTTTTCGTTACTGATTTTGAGGGTGGCGTCAAAGATTCGTTCAAGGTTCTTGACGACCGTCTTTTCCTTTTTGACCTTTATCTTTTTTCGATTCTCGGCAAAGCTCTCCCTGCAGATATCCTGCTTCGACACCTTAACCAGTTGTTGAAACTCCGCGTAATTCATCTTACACGCTTCCCTTCAAACTCCCGCAGGATCCTTCTCGCGACCGATATTTTATGGACTTCGTCGACACCGTCGTAAATCCGGGCGGCCCGTTCTTGCCTGTAGAAAAAGGCGAGAATCGTATCATCGGTCATACCCAACCCGCCGTGCACCTGGAGTGCCCTGTCAACCACTTTTTGCAGGATGTTGGCCACAAAAAATTTGATCAGGGAGATTTCTTCCCGCGCCTCTTTGACGCCGAGATTCTGCATTTTCCACGCTGCATGCAGAACCATTAGTCTTGCGGCCTGAATGTCAGCGGCGCATTCGGCGATCCAGGACTGGATTATTTGTTTTCCGGCCAGCATCTTGCCGGGAGAAATAATCCTTTTCTGAGCACGAGAGCACATCAGGGCAAAGGCCCGGTTGCAGATCCCGATCCATCGCATGCAGTGATGAATTCTGCCCGGCCCCAACCGTTCCTGCGCAATGACAAAACCGTGACCTTCAGGTCCGAGGAGATTCTCCTGCGGTATTCGGCAGGACTGGTAGAGTATTTCCGCGTGACTGGCCCAGCCCGACCCTTCATGTCCCATGACAGAAATGTTCCTCACCAGATTGAAGCCCGGGGTGTCAGCGGGCACAATCAACATGCTTGCCTGCAAATAGCGTGGAGCTTCCGGGTTGGTCACGGCCATTACGATGGCAAAATTGGCCCCGTCGGCGCTTGTGGTATACCACTTCTGGCCGTTGATCACGTACTCATTGCCCTCCCTGACCGCCGTGGTTTCCAGCATAACAGGATTGGAGCCCGGCATGTCCACTTCCGTCATAGAAAAGCAACTCCTGATTTCGCCGGCCACGAGGGGCCGCAGATAGGTTTTCTTCTGCTCATCCGTACCATAAAGATGAAGAATTTCAATATTACCCGCATCCGGGGCCTGGGCCCCAAAGACATAATGGCCCAGAGGCGATCTTCCCAGGGCTTCCGAAACAAGGGCAAATTCCATGAGATCAAGTCCCATGCCCCCGTATTCCGGAGGATGCTGGGGAGCCCAGAGCTCCATCTGCCGGACTATCCGCCGCTTCTCCTCCAGCTCCGGGGTCATATCCGCGAAAGACCGCTTTAAAAACTCGGGCTCAAGAGGAATGAGTTCTTTCTCCACAAACTCATCCATCATTTCGATTATCGGTTGCATTTTTTCTGATACTTCAAAATCCATAGCGCACTCCTTATAAAATTTTTCATAGTAGACACCCACAGGCTTACACCCGTGGCACTATTAGATAAAGCGGGGCTTTGAGGCCGGAAGCCTCGGAACCGAAGAAAAGGTCTCAACGACACGTTGCCTCATGATTAGGCTAACCCAAAGGCATTCACTCACGGGCTCACGCCCGTGGCCCTCTGCCTGTTCTTGATATTTCACCGGGAATTTTTTATCGGCCCCTTTCCGGGATGAACGATTACAATTTCCCTACGGCTACTGATACGTTATCAATCCTTCGTCATTATGGTATTCCAGGTGCGCAACTGAATTAAATGAAAACAGGCTGAATTGATTGTCCCTGTACTTGAAAGTCGATACGGACGTGTTTCGAATCTGCCAGGATAACCGGATGGTTTCTTCGTCGGATAACCCCAGAGCCATCTGCATAACAGCGGATACCGGGCCGCCGGATGTAAATACTGCTATCCTTCTTTTCTGCCTGTTCTCTTCCATGATCTTGATCACTCCCGCGCGAACCCTTTTTGTAAAGGCTTGCCATGTTTCGATCCCGGGAATATCGCACCTCCCGGATATCCACCGCAATACGGCTCGCTCAAATATTCGCTGGAAGGACCTCCTGTCCGTGTAAAAGCGGTGCAAGTCCTCGGAAATGGACGGGTCTTCGTGCATCATATCAGGTACCTGAGACTTTATGATTGAGGCAGAGTCGTACTCATTGAATTCAGCTGTAACGCGCAACTCCAATTCCATATCGTCTTCAGACAAAAGGGACATTACCGTCTGTGCCGTACTTATTTGCCGCTCCATTTCACCTGAGTAAATGGCTTGAAACTTCAGGCCGAGAAGTGCAAAGTAGTCTCCCATAATCTGTGCCTGCCTGCTTCCCAGTTCGGAAAGATGGTCGTAGTCCTCGTCTCCAAAGGAAGCCTGGGCGTGCCTTATAAAATAGATCTCACTCATCACCAAAAAAACCTCTATTCAGTTCATTACGACCCTGCCCCAAAGGTGTCAAGAAAAAAACGAACAAACGTTCGCTTTTTTCTTGAAAAGTGGTCCGTCTTGTCATACATTGTCCCGGGTTCCATTTTTAAATGTCGGAATTGTATGTTCTCAATATCTTGGGGAGATGGAGTATTGGGCCGAAACCCATAAGTTCGATACTAACAATGCCGTCAACTCCACGGGCTTTTACCATGAAAATACTTGTCTGTGTAAAACAGGTTATTGAATCTGAGACGACCATCAGAATCGACGACTCCGAAAAATGGATACATACGGACAAATCAACCCCGTACAGGATGAATCGGTTTGACGAGTTTGCCGTTGAAGAGGCGCTTTTGATCAAGGAAAAGTTTCCTTACGTCACTATTGACGTCATTTCCGTGGGACCGGCAATATCGGTCATGGCTGTCAAAAGGGCGTTAGGCATGGGCGCAGACCACGGCATTCATATAATCACGGAACAAGAAGGCTATCTGAGTCCTTATGTAACAGCATCCTTGATCGCCTCTTTTGCGCAAGACAAAAACTTTGATCTTATACTTGCAGGCGTCATGGCTGAAGACCATATGCAGGGTCAGGTGGGCCCAATGATCGCCGAGTTACTTTCCCTGCCATGCGCCACCTCAACGATCTTTGAAAGGCTCTCACCTAACAACGGAACCGTGTATGTGGAAAGGGAGATCGAGGGTGGCCTCAGGGACACCCTGGAACTGTCTCTCCCCGCTGTCCTGACAATCCAGACCGGCATCAACAAGCCGCGATATCCTTCGCTTTCAAATGTTCTCCGTGCAAAAAAGCAGAAGATGGAAACCATAGAGGTAAGTTCATCAGAACAGCCAGAGCCTAAAGAACGTGTGGTTCGCCTGGCGTTACCTAAAAAATCGCGCTCCGGCGTGGTTCTCGAGGGGACACAGCAGGAAAAGGCAGCCCAACTCCTGCAGATACTTCGTGATAAATCCATTTTAACCTGAGGAACTTCAGGGACACGAAACTTGTTAGGAAATCATGGATCATACCATTGCTATTATTGCAGAGCATTTCCGGGGCGAGCTCAAGCCCGTTACCTATGATCTCATGGCCTTTGCTGCAGAGCTTCAGCGACTCCACCCGGCGTCCGTTAAAGTGGTTATCCTCGGAGACCGGGTCACGGAACTGGCCCGAAAGACCGCAAGAGAAACGGGTCTTGACGTGATCGGAATCCGGGACCCACATCTCGCGTCCTATAATGGGGATACTTACAAGGCAATCCTGGGAGAGTTACTGCCGGAATTGCGCACGGCTTATGTCTGTGCCCCTCACACCACACAAGGGGGAGACTTTGCGCCCGCACTGGCGGTCCGGCTTGATTCTGCCTGTATCACAGGCGTTGAGCGGGTTTTTAAGGAGGACGGCCGGATCTGCTTTACCAGGGCAATCTACAACGGAAAGATAATGGCGAACCTCAGCCCGGGCACTGGCCCTGTGGTCGTCACTGTGCAGCCCGGCATTTTCAAGCCTCCACACTTTGAGCATACGACACCCGGTGTCGTGGACATACGAACGGTGTCCCACCCGCCTCAGCGGACCTGTTCTATGGGCATTAAGCTGGTAAAACAGGAGGACTCGGCACTCGCCGAGGCTGAGGTCATTGTCTCGGCCGGCAGGGGCATAGGAAAGAAAGAGAATCTGGGCCTTATATCCCGGTTTGCCGCCCTGTTCCCCAGATCAGCATTGGGTGGCTCTCGCCCGGTATGTGATCTGGATTGGCTGGAATACAAACAGCAGGTTGGCATTACAGGCGCTACCGTTAAGCCCAGGCTCTATATTGCGTGCGGCATATCAGGGTCTGTTCAGCATCTTTCAGGCATGCGGGGCGC
>JAFDHL010000225.1 GCA_019308785.1 Deltaproteobacteria bacterium | reverse complement strand
ATCTCTGGCATCCTGGGACCCTGCCTCCCACTCTACTCCCAAATACACGTCCTCTGTGTTTTCCCGAAAGATGACCACATTTAAACGTTCCGGATGAATCACGGGCGCGGGGACTCCGGAAATATGACGTACCGGCCGAACGCAGGCATATAAATCCAGCCTTTGCCTTAATGTCACGTTTAGGGAGCGAAAACTGTCCCCCACAGGCGTTGTCAAAGGGCCTTTGATGGCAATACCGTATCGAGCCATATCCTTGAAAGTCCTCTCCGGCAGGAGAGTTTCGGGACCATAGGCCCTTTGTGCTGCCTCTCCGGCTGCCATTTCATGCCAGATGATACTACGTTTGCCTTGGTAGGCATGCGCGACCGCTGCATTAATTACGGGTTTCGCAGCGGCCCAGATGTCCGGTCCGATCCCATCGCCTTCAATGAACGGAATGATTGGATTGTCCGGAACTATGGGCCGCCCCCCGGCGCCCCACTGAATGATTTCTCCTTCTCTTGCGGTCTTATTTATTTTACCTGGCAAATTGTGTCTCCCGTTCAATTAAGTACATTTTCAGTAGACACCCACGGGCTCACACCTGTGGCACTAATAGATAAAGAGTGGCTTTGAGGCCTTTTCTGAGTGACTGGCGGGAGGCCGCTGTGCTTTTCACGACTTATCAGCGGGGGAAACCGCAGCCCCGAGCTTGTCGAGGGGAATGCAGAGTCCCGCCCGGAGGCGGGACGCAGATAAGTCGTAGAAATGATCCCGCCAACGGCGGTAGAGCCTCGGAACCGAAGAAAAGGTCTCAACGACACGCTGCTTCATTATTAAGTTAACACAAAGGCATTCACCAACGGGCTCACGCCCGTGGTCCTCTGCCTGTTCTTGATAGGTTCCAAAAAAATCCCCCTCCATCCCCCTTTAATAAAGGGGGAGGCTAAGGTTTCCCCCCTTTTCTATCTGCCACTTCAAACTTTAGGGAACTCTATGAAACACTCCTCAGTTTCTAACGGTGAAGATTGACGGACTCGTAAAAAGTCCGTCAACAGGCCGAGGGCGATTAAGCCCCGGCCTGGGGTGAGGGTGGAACCATTTGAATTTACTTCAAATGGCGGGGGAGGGGAAGCCCTTCCCCGCCTAGTAAAAAGGCGCACAGCGACTTTTTACTAGGTTATCAAGATTGAGTCGCCCGCCCGCCAGTAAAACCTTACGCTCCCGTTGAGACAAGTCCAGTCGGCCCGTTAATTCCTGGCCTTTCTTCATGAGGTTGATAATGATTTCTGCATTTTCAGCCACTGTCTTGCGGACATCCACAAGCTCGATTTCATCGCCTTGTTCCATTTGATCGTATTCCCGGTTCCTTACCAATACAGGTAGAACCCCGAAATTGATCAGGTTAGCCCGGTGGAGACGGGCAAAAGATTTTGCCAGCACCGCCCGCACACCAAGAAAACGGGGGGCAAGGGCCGCATGTTCCCGGCTTGAGCCCTGGCCATAGTTTTCCCCTCCAAGAATGACCACGTCACCATCGGACCGGGCTTCTTCTGCAAAGCCGGGCGCTTTAAGGGCGTAAACGTGCTGGGAGATTGCCGGTAGATTCGACCTCAACGGCAATACCTTGGACCCTCCGGGTAAAATATCGTCTGTCGTGATATTGTCTCCCAATTTCAGCAATAATTTGAGTTTCAAATAATCCGGAAGCTGGTCCAATTCCGGGAGCGGTTTGATATTAGGGCTCATGCGAATGGTGATCTCATCGGTTTTGGCAGGCGGAGGAATAATCATGGAATCATCTACCAAAAATATTTCCGGGTCGGCCACATCCGGCAGAGCGCCCAGTTCGGCCGGGTGGACAAGGCGGCCGGCTAATGCGGCGGCCACGGCCACTTGAGGGCTGGCCAGGTAAACATGTCCGTCCGGTGTGCCGCTCCGTCCCGGAAAATTTCGATTAAAGGTTCGCACACTGACCCCGCCGGAAGGAGGCGCTTGTCCCATACCGATACATGGTCCACAGGCCACTTCCAGTATTCGTGCGCCCGCGTCAATCATATCTCCCAGGCTGCCCTGTTTGGCCAGCATGGATAATACCTGCCTGGAGCCAGGGGCGATGACCAGGCTGACTTCAGGATGTATAGTTTTTCCGCGAAGAAGTTCCGCTACTAACTTGAGATCACGGTAGGACGAGTTAGTGCAGCTTCCAATAGCCACCTGATCAACTTTTATGCCCGACAGTTCCTGCACAGGCTTGACCGCATCCGGACTGGAGGGACACGCCACCAGAGGTTCTAATGTTGAAAGATCAATTTCGATCACCTCTTCATAGTCTGCTCCTTCACGGGCATGTATCGGGGTCCAGCTTTCTTGCCGTTTCTGGACCGCCAAAAACCGTTTGGTAACTTCGTCTGAAGGAAACAGAGAGGTCCATGCCCCTAACTCGGCCCCCATATTGGTGATGGTTGCCCGCTCCGGCACGCTGAGCCTTTTCACTGCCGGACCCCCGTATTCCATGATTTTTCCGAGTCCTCCCCTGACCGTAAGCTTTCCCAAAAGATGAAGAATTACATCCTTGGCCCCCACCCAGGGAGGCAGTTCCCCGGACAAACGAACCAGCGTTACCCGGGGCACTGTCATATAGAAGGCGGCTCCGGCCATGGCAAGGGACACATCCACGCCACCGGCCCCCATTGCCAGCATTCCCAGACCTCCGGCCGTAGGCGTATGGCTGTCGGAACCCAAAAGGGTTTGTCCGGGAATGCCAAAACGCTCCAGATGTACCTGATGGCAGATACCATTTCCCGGGCGGGAGAAGTAAGCACCGTAGCGGGCAGCAGCGGACTGTAAAAAAAGATGATCATCAGCGTTCTCATGGCCTGTCTGCAGGGTGTTGTGATCCATGTACGAGACCGAGAGCTTTGTGCGAACGCGGTCGATTCCCAGTGACATGACTTCTAAGTAAACCAGGGTCCCGGTCGCATCCTGAGTAAGGGTCTGGTCGATGCGTAGGCCAATCTCCGCGCCCGGAATCAGCTCGCCTTCCAACAGGTGTGCGGCCATGATTTGCCCAGCTATGTGATCTCTGTAAGACATTTTCTTATGCCGCTTTAAAGATTCTCAAGAGTTTTTTCACTTTAATAATTTTACAGGAACAATAAAAAATTGTATTTGAATGTGTTTTTCATATTATCCAGTAAAAATCAAAGCAATTTTTGGAGAAATTGCGGCCTGTCTTATGATTTTACTGGTAGATACTATTTATATGTAATATTTTACTTGTTATAATTATACAGGAGTCAGGAGTCGGAATTCTGGCTCCCGAATAGTTACTACTTATTTTAATGCACGCGAGGTGAAAAAAGATGAATAAAACAGCCAAATTCATTTTTAATGGGAAGACCTATGAACTGCCTGTTGTGATGGGATCTGAGGGGGAAATGGCCGTTGACATCTCCAATCTTCGTAAAGAAACCAGGTTTATTACCTTTGATCCGGGCTATGCAAATACCGGTAGCTGCCAGAGCAGCATCACTTTCATGGACGGCGAAAACGGGATTTTGCGGTACCGGGGAATTCCAATAGAACAACTGGCAGAACATTCCACCTTTGTGGAAACCGCCTATCTCTTGATCAACGGTGAACTTCCAACAGAGAAAGAACTGAACAATTTTTCCGTTATGCTGAATGACCATTCTCTGGTCCATGAAGATATGCACCTGTTTTTTGAAAATTTTCCCAGAAGAGCCCACCCCATGGGCATTCTCTCATCCATGGTCAATGCCTTAAGGGCATTTTATCCTGAGATTCCGGAACGGACGGACGAAGAGGAGATAAATATAACATTTACCAGGCTCCTTTCCAAAATAAGAACCATGGCAGCAATGTCCCACAAAATGTCTCTTGGGCATAAGGTAATTTATCCAAGGTATGCCCTTCACTATTGTGCTAATTTTTTGAACATGATGTTTGATTCGCCCGTTCGTCCGTACACAATTGACGATGACCTTGTAAAGGCCCTCGAAGTCTTCTGGATCCTGCATGCCGACCATGAACAAAATTGCTCTACTGCAGCCGTTCGGCTGGTAGGAAGCGCACGTGTCAATCTCTATGCTGCTATTTCCGCAGGCATAGCCGCCCTCTGGGGTCCTTTGCACGGAGGGGCCAACCAGGCCGTGGTCGAAATGCTCCAGCAGATCCATAATAACGGAGGAGACCCGGCCCCTTTCATAGCCAGGGCCAAGGACAGGAATGACCCTTTTCGATTGATGGGCTTTGGCCACAGCATTTACAAAACCTATGACCCAAGGGCCCGCATTATGGAAAAAACGTGCCACAAGATATTGAAAAAGCTGAACCGGCATGATCCCTTATTAGATATTGCCAGGCAGCTGGAAGAGTTTGCTTTAAAAGACTCCTATTTTAAAGACCACGATCTTTATCCCAATGTTGACTTTTACAGCGGCATTGTTCTGAGGGCCATCGGCATCCCGCTTAATATGTTCACTGTCATGTTCGCCATTGGGCGTTTGCCCGGTTGGATCAGTCAGTGGAAGGAGAGTATCGATGATCCCAAATGGAAGCTCCATCGTCCCCGTCAGATCTATATAGGGCGAAAAAAAAGGGACTATGTCCCCATTAATGATAGATAATAATGTCGAAAAAAAAGGCCTTGCTAAATAACCTCCATCGCAATCCCATGTTTCAAGTTACATAAGATCTCAAGATCCCTTCCAGGACACCTCCGCCAATGGCCAGGGCCTTGTCCGAAATAGTGTCGCAGTGTTCCTTTATACCCCTGGGGTCGATATCACCAATCTTGAGCCTTTTCTTAACACTAATCCCGGGCCGGATCAGACCTCGCAGGACACCGTCGATCAGTGCCTTCACCTCCACACCTGATACGGCCCCCATCACATCCCCTTTTTTAACCGGATCACCTATTTGTAATGTGCTCTGCCATAAACCGGCCTCAGGGGCCCTGAAAACCCTATCTGTGGTAATTCCCTGGACCGGACCGGGCACACCTGTATCGGGCTCTGGCGAACCGGTGGTCAACAGACGGCCAAGGTAATGGCCCCGGTTGGTTTCCACCACAAAATGGGCATCTCTTCCTGCCACAAATCCTGGCCCCAAGGCAATAACCACGGGTGCGTCATTTATGGAAGTCCCTTTGTTTTTCTTGGCCAGAATGCCATCAATAATCACGTCAGGCTTGATCAAGTGCCTTGACTCACAGTCAGGGTCTACAATAACAGGTACTTTGTTTTTGTCCCACACTGGGTAAATATCATCCACCTGGTTTACGAGCAATGCCTCCACTCCTTCCACCACCATATGTCCATCGTAGACAGCTTCACAGAATGAGACCTTCCGCCTCACCGCCATGGGGTGTTGGATTTCCGTGATACAGACTCTGAAACCGCATTGATGGAGCCTCCAGACAACACCGGAGGCAATGTCACCCCCGCCCTTTACACAAACCTTGATTTCTGAAAGATGGACTGTTCTTTTCATTTATCCTGACCTCACGAAATGAAAAAGTGACTTGAGAACAGTATCACTCCTGTTTGTCTATACTAATACTTTTGTCTGTAATTTCAAACAAATATAAACTTAATACCAGAGACAATAAAGGGTGTCCATCCAGAAATTCTTTTGATTTGCTCCTTAAAAGCCGGGACCTGTCGTCAAGAGTATCCAGGACTGGGTACTGTCCTAATTTGAAAGTCTGTCTGAAATATTATATAAAGACTTTCAAAGGGACAGGAAATGGAATTTATATCATCTCTAAAAATGACGGACTCGTAAAAAGTCCAAGTCCGTCAATCCCGCACAGCGGGAGGGTGAGAGTGGAACCATTTGAATTTACTTCAAATGGCGGGGGAGGGGAAGCCCTTCCCCGCCGAGTAAAAAGGCGCACAGCGACTTTCAAATAAGTAAATCATAACATATTGATATGATTGATAACTTATTTTCGGTTACAGTGCCGCAGCGCGGCATCACATAGCTTTTTACGAGGTTATCAATATTAGTAAACAAATAAGAACGGACAGGGTATATTTACTGGAGGCTCATGACGTGAGGGACCATGATATTTAGTGATGGCAAAGGGTGACCCGGCAAGGGTTAAGGCATCTGTCACAAAACCTGTTACAGGAGGTGGAACAATGGCTGTATATATCGGAGGTGTGAAGTATGTCCCGGGTACTTATGTAAAGAAAAGGCCCGGTGCAGCCGAGTTGGCCGATCAGTACATTGTTGGGTGGGATGAAGAGCGCCTTGAAATGAAGAAAAAAAGAACCTTGCCAGAACAGATCCCACCTACCATTTGTTTTTCCCGCAAGATAGGCGTTGGTGCACTGGAAGTCGCGGACCTCCTGGCAGAAAAAACGGGATACCGTGTGGTTGATCGAGAAATGTTGGAGCACATTGCCGGCAAGGCAAAACTAACTGAAAAAACAGTTGCCATATTTGACGAACGTTATCCAGGTAAATTGAGTGAGTTCTTAGCCCTGGCTTTCGGTGAAAAGAGCTTTATCCAAAGTGACTATACAAGACACTTTTTTAGTTCGGTGGTTTCTATTGCCGGTTTGGGGCCTACTATTTTTGTGGGAAGGGGGACCCACCTGGTGCTTCCGCGAGACCGTGTGCTGGCTGTCAGATTTGTGAGTTCAAGAGATTATCGGATCATGCGGTTGGCCGAAATTCTGGACGTAGAAGAGGAAGAGGCCGAGAGCAAATTGGATCAAATCGATAGAGAGCAAAGCGACTACTTTAAAAAAGTTTTTGGCAAAAAAGACCTGACACCATATGAATTTGATATTGTTATCAATTTTGACTACATCTCAGAGCCACAATGGGCTGCAGACATTGTTGCACGGGCCTTTGAGGTTAAATTTGGCGTCGAGATGCAAAGCATTTAGATAAAG
Organism: Deltaproteobacteria bacterium; assembly: GCA_019308785.1. Lineage (GTDB taxonomy): Bacteria > Desulfobacterota > DSM-4660 > Desulfatiglandales > Desulfatiglandaceae > JAFDHL01. Next base: position 8,490 of record JAFDHL010000225.1, on the reverse strand, counting down.
ATCATGCGATAGTTTTCAGCTTTAGCGCCTCAACATTTAAAATAAAAGGTATTAAACCCCAGGGCAAGCCCTGGGGTTTAATACCTTTTATTTGCAGTTACCGAGACTTGATCTTACAGACATCAGTGATTCGTTGGGATTTGATCTGACAGTAGGATCTGGATATCGAATAGAAGACTGCTTATCGAACTCAGGTTTGAAAATGTGTTACACAATACAGATATCACTCTTATCGCAAGATCGGGTTCGGCTGTTATCCAGAGCAGATATCTCAACCGAGGTGCAGAAAATAGGCAGGAGTTATTCAACATAGCCTGTCGGAGCATAGCGTAGATTTATCCGCCTACGGAGGATCCCGCTATCGGGGCCCAGTTAAATTGACTTTGTCTTTATTTAACCGGGGTCAACAACGTCCCCTATCCCCCAGCAATGATATAAACTTTTGGATGCCTATCGCTATTCATTTTGCTCTTTCAATTGCTCGTCCCATGAAATGCTTTACGAATTTCATTGGGGTTAAATTCTGTCAACTTCAAATCCGTTTTTACAATCTTCAATCAGGAGCGAGTCTGTCTTTACAACGCCTTCGGCAATCCAGATCTTTTTGCCTGCGTCTTGAGCCCCACTGAAATCAATGTCATAGATTTGGTGTGGTAGTTGCATTGGTTCCGCTGGAAAACTCCATGACAGGATCGGATTAGTTCTCGGTGTGTTGAGTTATTGACTTACTTATGGATGTCCAGGATTCCCCCACTTCCCTAAATTTATTTCAACTTTTTCACAAGTTCTTTGCCAAGCATACGGCACTGTTCTTTCGCCTCGTCGCCAGTTGGCCTTCTGCTCTCAACTGTATCGCCAACCTGCTCAAAAAATTTGTCTGCGAGGTATTCAAAAGGCTCTCTCCCTCTCCCACCACCGCCGTGGGTCATCGAAAAATGTCTTGATCGTGCCAGCGATATAAGAGAAATAATCAGGCGTCCCGAGTGCTACTCCATCGGCGGCAAGGAATTCATCGAGTGTTATGCGTCGCTCGTTTGTGCTGATAATCTCGACTTCCGCTCCAGCCTCTCGAACGCCCTCCGCAAGCTCTTCCGCAAGAGTCTTTGTGTCTCCGAACTGCTGACTGTGATAAATAACTATAACTTTTGGCATTATCCTCTCCTTTCACAATACCTTTCGCAATCCAGATCTTTTTCCCCGCATCTTTACATATGTTTTATTGTTTTTCGGCTGTTTTTCCCCAATACATCGGGATTTCCGCTTCGTTCCAACAATCGTCAATAGTCAATCTTCAATCCCATTGATGCTGGCCGTGTTGAGTTATTGAACTATTTAAAGGCGCATCCATGTGTCAAGAATGAAGACGCGACCTCCCTTCTTTTTTTAATATTTCGTATCAGCCAGGTATCCATTTCTACCTGAACACGGATATCCATTTTGGTCTTTGTGTGGATTCAAACGCGTATTCATTTTTTTACGATTAAATTTTTTGCCGCAATATAAACACTCAATAACATATGTTGGCCCAAAGCTTGATTTTCTATGCCGTAAACCAGTTGATCCGGAATATGAAAGCCCACTTGAAGTGCGAGTCAATCTCGGTGCAGAAATAGGGCCGGATGGAGTAAGTTCGATAGTATATCGGGGGATAAACGTTTCATTTGTAACTTCCGCGCCCTGAATTCGGTCAATTCTATAATTTCGATTTTTACCTGAATCATGCCTGAGAGCGCATAACAAGATATTTCCTGCACGTGTTTTCCGTAATGAATATGGTTCAATTAAACGATATTTGTTATTATAATAAAGTTTGACACAAAGCCTGTTTGTTGCAGCAAAACGAATTTTCTCAACTGGAACTTCTGTATGCCATGCCTGAGCCATTGAAGGTGGGTGCCATGTTTCGTCAATTAATTCTCGTCCGGAAGATATTGCTTCTTTCTCAACTTTTTCCACAATACCATGCAGCCATTCCATTACTTCCGGAAGTTCTACCCAGAACTGCTCAAAAGATGGTAAAGCGAGCAACTGATGGGCAAGCATGTTGTCCCATTCGGCTTCCAACTCTTCGCGTTCAGGCCGGTTTCTGAATGTTTCCATCGTGGGAACGGACATATCTTTAAACTCGCACTTTTTCTCAAGCGTGCTTAAAATGATATTCTGGTTGGATGTTAATTCATCATGACGATACAGATGAACCACATCATATAGATCCCTTGGGCGTTCCCGCTCTGCCAGCGCCCTGATTTTTTCAGCAAATACTTCTTCAAAACAATAGTATTTGCTTTGAATTCCATCACCAGGACAATCCGAATACGGATGATGAACGTCTCTTATAGCAGGATCCAGCACCAGTATTTCATCAAAAGTTAAATCAAGCTTGATGCGGGGTAGATCACCTCTGGGCTGCATAGGCCCGCGATACCCAATACGCCCCTGTGCAGACATACCGCCGCGGTTGTTCTCATAAACATCAAAGCGGATTAAATCTTTCGGGATTTCGATACCGGTAGCATCATAGACCCATTCAGTAATTTCCTCGAAACATTTTACGAGAAATTTCTGGTTAAGATGGCTGGGTTCAGTAAGAGTAAAATCCAAATCTTCAGAAAAGCGATATGTTTCAAAATAACATTTTTTTAAACATGTACCGCCTTTAAAAACCCAGCTTGGTCCTACTTCAGTATGATTGGATATGCCGGCAAGTACCCAGCCAAGCACATAGTCTTTCTCAATGACATTGGCAGCAAGACCAAACTCCCTTGAAAAATCCATTATTTCTGATTTGTCAATCAACCTGCTTTAACCTCTTCCAGTTTTCCGGAACCCATAGCCTCCATCGGGTAATTAATCTGTCAGCGCTAAGCGTTACGTCTAATTTGGCATTGCCTGCTGTAAGCCTTAAGCGACATTGATCTATAGTTTCAGTTTCATCAGGAGCAATCATTTCCAGTAAAAAACCAAGGCGTTTAAACACAGCGCCATTTCCTAATCGTTGTGCATATTCAATAAGTTGTTCCAGGTTCTTATTTTTTGAACGCAAATAATTAATAAACATATCTTTGGTAGAACGAATTCCACCACCAAAAATAGGATTACTCAGCATATCAAGTATTGTACGCGTGGGATCAGATACAGGTATTTTTACCTGCCCTCTCCAAACAGGCTTAAGTCCGAACATGGCTTTTTCAGAAACTGTGCGCAGCATAAAGCCTATATCCTTTATTTTTGGGCTGCGATCCCTTGGTTTTTGAACAGTCATAACCATAACAGTACTGAAAATCTGCTCAGTAAGATCCAGATATTCTGCAGCGCTCCAGCCGCCGATATAACACGGTGCAAAAAGACGTTCAGCAATCAGCCATGGATCTTCAAGTGGCACGTCCGCTGTTCGGGATTCTAATGGCACAGGGATATAGAGTCCGCGGCGAACCCGTGACATCCACCCTTTTTTAGTCCATCTTGAAAACATCTTTGCAACATCTGTTGATGCAACATTCAAAATCCCGGCAGCTTCACCAACTGATATTGTGCCTTTTGTACCACGGATTATCGCTGCAATTCTTTCTCGATCAATTTTTCCTATACCGGTTAGTGGTTCCATAGTATACCATATGCTCCGTTATTCATATGTTAGCTGAATAATTACATATAGCATATACTATTATGCCATGTCAAACTCTATTTCATGTGTCATAGTTCACAGGTTAAATGAACTTCGACATATCTATTGTAGTTTGCATTACTTTTTATATTGGGTAATAATCTGAATAGCTAATTCTTTCGGTGGGATATGTTTTATATGACAACCTTTGATTTTTTACTTTTAAAAACGAAATGCCTATGCACTTTAGTCCTAATTTTAACTATCCGACCAATTGATTGATACCTTGGATCCGAACACAAGCAAAAACGGGGCTACTGGGTTGTTCATAGCGCATCAAGATGGCCTCAAGGTGACGGTTTCAGGTATTTTTGACCGCCATGATCAGTGGTGTGAATCAAAAAAGCCGGAATTTATCCCATCCTCATCATTGGAAACCGACATGGCGGGGACTGTTATCAAAACCAGAATCAAAGGTATGTTTAAAATCTGAAGTTAGGAGCTAAATGCACAGGCATTAAACGAAAATGATCAGGGCTGGCATAAAAATTTGGTCGTATTAAAGCTGGAAATCTAAAGGATGTCCACTTCCCGATACTTCCAGAAAGGACTTCGAGCAACGGTTTCAATCACTCTATTACTGTATCCAATTCGTGCTTTATACCTTCTGCAAGCCAGTGCCTGATGAGTGTTTGATAGGGAATTGATTTCATAGTTGAGAGCTTTTTGATAGCCATGACTTGAAGAGGATCAATCTTAATCGTAACGTTTTTCAAATTCCTTTTGCGTTTGCCTGAAAGAACTTCCCGGCGCAGGCCTTCATCAAGTACCAGATCGGTCGGGTCATCAGTGACCTCATTTAGAATATCCCGGTCCTCATAATACTTGATCCAGTCCTTTTGTTTCTTTGCCTTTTTCATATCCCTATCCTTTTTGCTTCTTGTAATATCGGATTTCTGCTCGACCCATGTCCCACCCTGTGATGGGCCTGGCAACACCCCTTGGTTTGAGTTCAAAAACAATGGTCAGATATCTCCCCTCCAGTGTTTGTCCAAATACCGCATAGTGCCCCTTTTTCGTTTTTCTAAAAAGCGGCTTACTGGCAAAGACTTCTTCTGCCTCTTCAGGCTGAATACCGTGACCGAGTTGAATATGTAAAGCATTCCCCTCGTCCCATTCAAAATCAGAAATCCTCACCATTGCGCTCCTGAGTAAAAGTCCTACATAGTATGACTAAGGCGTTCAAAAATGTCAACCTTAAATGATTCTTTTCAGTATTTTTGCCCTAACGCTGCTGCGGTCGTCATTTAGATTTTTATCTTTATACCGATCATACAAACCTTCAACCTTCAAGGTTGAGGCAGGGCAAATCTCAACAATCCAGGGTTTGCCAGTAATAGGCTTCTCCATTGGAAGAACACATACATGATTCCCCCGCACAAGTGGGTTTAGTATTTCTGAAATGCCGTAATAAGTTTGTTTATAGATTCTTCGATTGTAGGGTGAAAAGGAGTTTCCGCTTCTTCATCAGTTTTCCTCTTTAGCTCCCTGTTTCCTGCATTTGAAAAGCAGGTTTCACGAAAATGATCAGGGCTGTCATAAAGATTAGGAAATGCAATTATGAATTCTTTCCAGCTCTCTTGCTCGACCAGAACCTCTGGGAGACCAAAAGGAAAATCCAGGCCGAACGCCGCATCTTGATTCTCCTTTATGAAACCCTTTAAAGCGGGTAGACATATGTCCAGTTCATTTCCTGAATCTTTTAAATCTCTTGCCCTGAAGCACTTTTCAATTAGAAGCGACTCCTGTTCTATAATGCCTTCGGCAATCCAGATCTTCTTACCTGACTTTCATTTATCCTTCTCATTGAGGTTCTTGTATTCTGCCGCCGGCTCCCTGATTTCAATCTGGTCTACCGGAACCTTGACTACTTTGCCATAGCGCCAGACTACTATTGGGACGCCTGCCCGCGTATGTGCAGCTATTGCCTCGGCGACGGCCTCTTTTAATGCTTGTTCGGCACGAAACGCCAATGGAATGCTTTGCCGATCCTCAAGGCTGTCTTTTTCCATTATTTCTCCATTTCCTTTGATATCCTGTTAAATGTCTCATGATCAATAATCTCAAGTTTGTCATATTCTTTATAGGCAATAAGATTAGGAGCATTCGTTGAATTTTCATAAATAGCCCAAAAATCCGTTAATGATCGATAAAGTTTAGCAAAATTTGACGACCCTCTGTAGTATCGCCTACGTACAACATTTTCCGGCACATTATGTCCTCCCATTTTTACACGTCCGGCAATCCTCTCCAAAGCAATTTCGATACCGTGAACCCATAGGTAAAAGAGATGAATACTATAACCGCGACCTTTTAGGTTATGTAATAGGCGAACATAGCCTTTTCCAGCCAAAGTCGTCTCAAATCCAAAATCAATACCTCGGTCAGCCAGTAAATGGATCTGATCCAGCATTAGCCTGCCGGCACGAAAAGCGGCACGATCAGGGACGAATGGAGACAGAGCGCTTGCAATCAAATCGGCGTTCACAAATTCCGTGCATTCTGCATAGCGCGGAAGAAATTTTGTAGCAAAGGTCGTTTTGCCCGCTCCATTTGGCCCAGCAATTATATAGACTTTTGGACGTTTATCGATACTCATTTTATTGTTTCAATTGCCTGCCCCATGAAATGCTTTGCGGATTTCATTGGGTTTAAATTCTGTCCATTCCAAATCCGTTTTTACAATTTTCGATCAAAAGCGAGTCTGTCTTTACCCTGACGTTGCAAAAGTCGGAGGATTCCCCAGATCTAAGGCGCCAAGGGTGAAGCTGTAGTACTTTACCGCGAACCCTTGGCAACGAAGGAGATGGGGTATACTCGGCTTTCCCGAAGGGTAAATAAAATGGCTGCTTTTCACAGTTTTTAGAATGCCACTTGGAGTTAATCCCAGTGGAGTGGAGTAACATATAGGTTACTATACATTTCTGTGCCCGTTTCAGGCTCTGTTCATCGACCTTCAGGCCGTGATTTCTGATAATCCAATCAAGGCGGGTAAGCTTGGTTTCGTGGTCAGGGTCCTCGCTTTTCGCCTTTCGCCCTTTGTATTTCATTTTTAAGGCTTGCCGTTTTTCCTCTGGTATTGGTATCTTCATTGCCTCTTGAGGGGCAATTTTGTCACCAAATCGGGACAGCCGATTGCGCATAGCGACATAGATGGAAACTATCTTTTCCAGTATCGCTCTGGCCAGATCCTTCGGAGAGGATAAGTTAAAATCGAGACTCTCGATCACACCCTTCATTTCAGAAAAAGCTCCTTCGATAGTGCCATTGCCCTTCGGATTTGCAGGTCCCGCAGGCAGCATCTCTATATTATTCCGCTTAAGATAATCCACAGCTTGACCAGAAAGATTTGCGCTGCCATGATCTGATACCAATTAATAAATTCTTCTGTTGTTTCGCTGTCTGATACACTGAATGCAGTATGGCAAAAACTATCAACATCCACGCTCAGCTCCAGATTAAACTTGTATGGCACATGATCAATCCATACGGTAAATTCACTACCATCAACGCTTACAAGACCATTTGGAATATTTTGACGAAGACTCTGATAAAATTTGGGCCGGCGTCTTCTAATTTCCGGCTTGTAAAGACCATTGGCAATCAGGATTTCACCAATCTTTTTTCTGCTAAGCACAATATCCTCTTCTATTGCCAGTTGCTTGGTAAACAATTTTAGGCGAATACGGCGGCCTTTGGATTTGACCTCTTTTGCCACCTCTACAATCTGTCTCACTATATCTGTTGTAATCTTACAGGCTTTGCCACGGCCATCAGGTACAATCAGCGGCGCCATCCTTTCGTTAAAAATCCGGTTCCATTCGGAAAGCGTGCTTAATTTAAGACCCAGAACCCATGATGTATCCTGAAACGACCGGTTCTCTTGCCGAAAAAACCCTACCGCTTCCGATTTTTGCGAGAGTTCATAGTGTTTTTTTTAGAGGCTATCAACTCATCTACACCGTGGATTCTCCACGCAATCTTTCTGCCCTCATTCTCAAACCGAACATCATCGTAGCGCTTTTGAAGTTCCGCATGTTCCGCCTTGAGACGATCATTTTCCTCCCGGAGACTATGCTCCACATCATTCTGTTTGGCTGCGGATTCCAATTTGCCCGCCCATTGATACCCTGTCTTACGAGAAATGCCCGCAACCTCACAGATCGCCTTTACATCAGCATCCATGGGAAGGCCTTTGGCCCTTAAAATCTTCTTCCCATGGATCAAAATCCCAACCTCCTCCTGGCTCAAGTTTTCATTCATGGCTGCCTCCAAAATAAATCAACAGGATGTCCCAAAACATAGAGCCTCACCATCCCTTCAGGCTCCAACACCAAATTCATTAAACTCCGGGATATGTCAACACCATCATAGCAGATTTGCGTTTCAGGATCGATCTTTTTAGAAAGAGACTTAAGAACAGTAGCTACCCTGCCATGAAAACGATCTGCCGGTACCAGAAGCCCGCCCAGACCCTGATGGGTCCGCTTATAGTTGTGGGTCTCAACCCATTTTTTAATGGCTTCTTCAGCCTCTTCTACACCCTTAAATTCCTTCCTCCGGATCAATTCTTTTTGTATCTGTTTGTTGGCAGCCTCAATCTTGCCAAGGGTCTGAGGATGATGCGGACTGGCATGGGTCTGGTGGATACATTCTAACTCTAAATACCGTTCAAACCGGTTAGCGCCTCGCCATGAATAAAACACAAAGCCACGGTCACTTAAAATTTCCTCCATTTTTCCATACCGGTCTATGGCTTCTTGAACCACCCCAATAACCAGATCAATGGAGGTCTCCGTAGATAAACGAAATCCAAGAATGAAACG
>JAFDHL010000015.1 GCA_019308785.1 Deltaproteobacteria bacterium | reverse complement strand
ACCCGCCCGCCTCAGGTAGCAGGGTCATGTACAATCCAGCAACCAATTTTTCGATTCCTGAAAAAAGAGTCCCATGCCCTTCAAGATGCATACACTTTTGAACGTTACTAATTTATACAGACCCGCCGCACTTCACTGACGTCCGTTAAACCCTGGAATACTTTCATTATTCCATCTTGTTTCAGGGTGGTCATCCCTTCCTCAACTGTCTGTTTAAAAAGCATTTCCGAACTGGCCTGCTTTTTTATCATTCTTTTTATTTCATCAGTACCCTCCATCAACTCGTGTATGCCAAGGCGCCCCTTGTAGCCGGTTCCAGAACATGTCTCGCACCCCCTGCCGGGACGATACAGGGTAAGATCGCTTGAATATTCTATCCCGGTAGCGGCAAAATGATCGCTCCCGTAATCTGACACTATCTCGTCGAATTCCTCTCTTGAAGGATGGTACTCCTCACGGCACTTCTTACATACTCTCCTGACGAGTCTCTGGGCCAGCACACCAAGAAAGGCATCGGAAAAATTAAGGGGATTGAGGCCCATGTCCAGCAACCGTATGACGGTTTCCGGTGCGCTATTGGTGTGAAGGGTTGAAAAAACCAGATGCCCGGTGAGAGATGCCTCAATACCTATTGAAGCGGTCTCCTCGTCACGCATCTCACCGATCATGATCACATCCGGGTCTGCTCTTAAAAAGGCACGCATAATCCTCGCAAAATTGAGTCCGATTTTGGGTTTGGCCTCCACCTGCCTCAAACCTGCCTGGGTAATCTCTATCGGATCTTCTGCGGTCCAGATCTTGATGCCCGGCTTGTTTATATGGCCGAGTGCGGAATGAAGGGTAGTGGTTTTGCCTGATCCGGTCGGACCAACTACCAGTACAAGACCATAAGGCTTGTCGAGAATCTGTTTCATTACCTGGAAGTTTCTGTCACTCAATCCCATCTCCTCCAGCTTCATGGCACCGGCCTTGGCCAGGATTCTCAAGACAGCGTCTTCAAAATTCCCTGCAGTGGGAAGCGTGGCCACCCTGAGTTCAAAGGGCGGGACCCCCCTGCGTTTGAATTTTATTTTTCCGTCCTGGGGAAGACGTCTTTCGGCAATGTCGAGATTGGACATAATTTTGACCCTTGAAAGAATGCCTCTTGCCATAGAGTTGGGGACCTTAATATAATCCTGGCAGACACCGTCTATCCGGAAGCGAATAGTGGTGGCCTTGGTAACCGGGGAAGGCTCAATGTGTATGTCAGAAGCATTTTTTCGGTATGCTGTAATCAGGGCCTGGTCGACAAGCTTAACCACCTGACCGGAAGCCTCATCTAATTCTTCTGTTTGCTCCTCTGCCTCTGCCTCTTCCTCAAAAGAGACATCAGGGATGAGGTCAAAGTCCTCAATCATATCCTCTTCAGGTGCGATTTCTCCGGTCCTTTTCTTATCAAAGAAATGTTTGATAAATTCCTCTATATCCTCCTGTATTGCCACAGAGAAATTGATCTTTTTTGTCTTGATCAGGGCCCTGATGTGATCAGTCTTGCTAAGGTCTCTCGGATCATTAATCAGTATCTCTACGCCCTCCTTTCCCCAGCTCATAGGAACCCATTGCTCATACAGCAAGAAGGTCTTCTTCAGATTTCCCATAAGTTCAACAGGTGTGGGCAATGCTGGATCGTAGGTTCTGAAAGGACAGCCATAAAAATATGAGAGTGAATTGCCAACCTCTTCCTTTTCTATTTTGAAATGCTCAATGAGGAGATATTCCACACTCCTTTTGGCCTTTTTTGACATGGCAAGGGCCTGCCGCAACTGTTTGGTGGTCACCATTTTTTGTTTGAGAAGGTAGTCATATCGTGACTTGTAAGAGATGTTGGTGAATAAGGAATCTACCTTGCTGTTAATCTCATCATTTTTCGGGTCAATCTTCCTCGCAGATTCATAGAGTTTAAGGGCCAGATCTTTATTATCCATCTTTTCCATTTCAAGGCCGGCCAGATATTTCATCTGTGCCTTTTCTTTATCCTTTAGATTATCTTCAGCGATAACCTTTTCTATCTGTTCTGGAATATTGGAGGCCGGATGGATTTTAAACAGGCACTCTACAAATGGATGGATAATTTCGTCAAATGGATAATCCAGTTTAAACAGTTTTTTGTATTCGGAGATGGTGTTTTTGAAAAGGCCAAGTTCCCTGAAGGCGGCTGCACTATCCAGAATTGCAGTCACATCTTTGTCACTTGACAGTTGTTCTCTAAAAAGTAAGAGGTCTTTAGAGCTTAGCTCTTCAATGGCTTCTTCTTTCAGCTCTGCAATTCTGTTTCTCAGTAGCATGATTTTTTCATTGACAGTCTTCCGGTCTGACTCGCTCAGTTCGGGGGTGTCCGACAAAATCTGTTCGAAAACAGCAAGGGATTCTCCAAGCAACCCCATGGAACGATAAGCTTCTGCCTCATTGATCTTGGTCTCGATTTCCATTTTTTTATTTACCTGAGGATCATTCATTTGCTAATCACTTCGGATATAACCCGGCTCAATTCTTCAACACCAAAAGGCTTTGTTAAATACCCTCTGATGGATTTTTGAAATCTTCAAATCTATTTCTCATTAAATCTATTTTTTCTTTTTGAAAAAACGTACCAACCCTTTTGTTATTCCCACCTTTTCCAGGGAGGGAAGCAGTATATCACAGTTAAGCCTCATCATAGCAACCGGGGCAAAAAGCCCCATTAGTATCAGTAGATAACCAAGGTCGGTCTTTCTGATATACAGCCTGCTGTTTGCATAAACAATATCCGCTTCCCTGATCCCTTGCAGGGAATCAATAAAAAGAGGCCACCATTCTCTGGTTTCCGGTTCTTCAGAGAGTGGCGACAAAAACTCTTTAAAGATGAGTTCTCCCTTAAAAGAAAAAAGCATGACGCCTGTTACATCATCTATGCTCAGAATATCTCTAAACAACTCTTTCATATTTTCCTTTTCAGTCACTTAGTACCTGTATGATCCTGTCTTTCGGGCACCTGGGATTGACCGAAAGCACCGTGGTTCTTTTTCCCGGCAATAGGATAAAATCGTTCGATTCTCCTCTGTCGATATAGCTTATTTTTATTTTGCCCGCGTCAAAAAACACTCCAATTCTTGACATCTGTGCTACTAGACCGTCCCACGAACTGTCCTCGTATATGTCCTCCAGTCCGAAATTTCCGCCGATTTCGTCTTTCAGCTTGTCTCGGATAGTGTTTATGGAGACGGCCCTTTCGAGTTCCGCTATTTCTGGAACTTCTTCGGCCCCATTTTTTTCTCTCTCTTCGATGACGGGCTCTTGTCTATGAGCGGCTTCATCCTTCAACCGCATCGCCTCTAAGAGTATGGCCTGAAGATCTCTGGTGATTTTTTTCTTGTCCAAACCACAGGAGTTCTGGATGGATATTGTAGTTTCATCCCAGGAAAATATTTCATAGGCCGCAGATTCCCCCTGCAAACCATCGCTCTTTGCATCAAGCAGTTCGCCGCTCCTGAAAAAGAGAACCCCTTGTTTCCCGGATGATTTGTCGACCAACCTGATGGTGCAGGTCTTCTGTTCCATCTCAATTAACTGCAAAAATATGCCTGAGGACACACCGTGCAAAGTACCACCCTCGGTTTCCTTTCTCAGGGTCATCATTATTTTCCGGGCCAGACCATCAATCATGAAAGGTTTCTCTATATACCCAACTGCCCCTCCCTCCCGGGCAAGCTTCTCCATTTTGGGTGTACTATAGGCAGTAATAATAATTACCGGTATTTCAGGGTATTGCTCCATAATGTGAGCAAGAAGGGCAAACCCGTCCATATTGGGCATCTTCAGATCGGTCACTACAAGGGAGATTGTGTTTTCCTTCAATTTTTCGACAGCCACTTGGCCATCTCCTGCCAGCAACACCGAAAAGGTCTCCCCGTATCTTTCAAGACCCTCCGTCAGAGAAAGCAGCAACTCCTGATCATCGTCAACAACCAGAACATTTTTGATCATTGAAACGTCTCCAAAGGACTCTCGACAGTCTTTATGAGATCTTGTCGATGTCCACTATTTTTTCTCCTCCAACATAGTCCATTGCCTCATATTTCTTCACGCCTCCTATCTTTCTGGCGATTTGATTCAATTTTTGTATTTGATCATTAATTCTCTCCATCTTATCATAATTGCGGTCATCAGGACTCAGTTCGGACAATACTTCGCCCAGCAGGTTAGTAACTACCATCAATGGTTGATTCAGGTTATGAGCAACACCTCCTGCCATTTCAAGTACACCCTGGAATTTCTCTCTGGCCAGCTTTTCTCTTTGAAGTTTAAGTTTTTCGGTTACATCCCGGGCAATGCAATTGATATGGTGAGGTTTTTTTCCCTTTTTCACAAGAGAGGCCTGGAATTCAAGGTGATGTACCTTTCCATCCTTGTCGATTATGGACAGAACACCTTCGTTTTTTTCAGATTTTGATGTGTTAAAAATAAACAGATGAAATTCATCTCTATGTTGGGGAGCAATGTACTCGATCAGCGATTTTCCCAGCAACTCTTCCCTATGAATGCCTAAGGATTCGGCACCAATCTGGTTGATATCGATTATATTTCCCTGAAGGTCCGTTTTCAAAATAATGGTATCAACCAGATCATGAAAATCTGTTGAGGACTCTTTTTCTCGAATCTCTCTTGTTATCTCCCTGATTATGCCGTCAAAGAAAACCACTATTCCGTCATCGTCCAGGACTGCCCTTGATGTCAAGGCACACCATATGGTGGTTCCGTCCCGCCGTCTGAATGGAATAGGGAGTTCTTCTACCCACCCATTTTCAATAATCAACCTGACAAAATTGCCTCTGTCCCTCTTGTTCACATACAAATTAATAACCGGGTAGTCGATTAATTCATCAACCGAATCAAAGCCAAATATTTTAACTAAGGCCCTGTTACAAAAGACGAGTTTTCCTTCGAGCGTTGTACGGTAAATGCCTACAGGAAGATTATCAATAAATTCAGCATTAAATGCACGCGATTTATCAGTATAAATCTTTCGATAAGGCGAATTTGTCATACACTCTTTTCCTGAAATTGCTTCGTTATTTGCCCCTGAAAACCCTCTTGCGGCGATAGCCTGATGTTATACTGCGCATGCCATATATTTTGTGAATACAGCGGAAGTAATGCGGAAAAATTCAGACTGGAGGGCATCAGAAGGAACTGTAAAAACATGTAATAAATGACTTAAAAACTGATACCAAGTTTCGCAAGTTCTCTTGCGTGCGTTTGAGACCACTCGTTTGACTCATCTCTAAATTGAGGGAGGATCCCGAGGTCTTCCGCCAGTTCCTTCAGAGACTCTGTAACCCCCTTGGCCAACTCTTCGTTGCTGGCGTTCCCAGTAAACGAAATTTTCTGATCAACATATTTAAACTCAGCCGCAAAGGGGTCAAGAAACCCAAATTGCTCAGCCTTAGTTACAAATTTCCTTTTCAGCATTGTGTTAAAGTCAGCTTTTTTCCCTTTATTGACCGTGACTATCCTTTCGAATATACCCAGTAATTCCTCAAGTGCGGAAAGAACATCAGAGAGGCGTTCCCCGCCCACTCCTCTGGATCCACTTGCCAAGACTCCATTTGGCAACGTAATCCTGCTGACGTCAAAGGCACCACCTGATTTTTTTGTTTTCTCGATGAGGAGTTTCTGGGCCTCTTTTGAACGGTTTACTTCTCCTTCGCCCCAGGAATAAGAACCGCCACTGATTTCTCCATTGCTAAAAAAGATGAGGCCGCCTTCTTTGCCTTCGTTGATGGACACATCGATATAACCGGTGAGCTTTTCAGAACTCATCTTTTTTATCAGGCCCTCAAGATCTGTAAACTCAGTGCTGAGATCCTTATAGATTTTTTCTGCAGTAGGTATATTGGCCCAGAAGTATACTTTCTCAGGATCTATTTCATAGATATTAACGGTAAAATTTTCGTTGACTAATACTTCGCTAAGACGGTCTATGGCCGCTTTCCCTTCTACCTCCCCCCCTTTATTTTTAAAAGTCCCGGTTAAAAGTTCGTCTTTATCAAAAAAAATCACCCCTTCTGACGAAGGAGATTTAAAGTGTATGGCGCCTGAGCCCAGGTCTCCCTGGTAATGCTCGAATAATTTCTTTATGTCGAGATAATAACTATTCAGGTTTTCAATAACAGGCTTTTCTTTAGGAACGATAACCATTTTGTCCTTGCCCTATACCTCCCAACAGAATATGTAAAAATAACACGTCTAAAATTGACGGACTCGTAAAAAGTCCGTCAATCACGCAAAATTACAGAACGGTTCTATTCCTCAGTTTGTCACTTTACCTTCGCCGGCGCAATCTATCTATAGAGAGTCGGATACTCTCCTGCATTCGGGAAATGGCTTCACCCAGGGCGCCGATCTCGTCCTTTGATTTTATCTCAATTTCTGCATCAAGCTCACCGACACTTATACGGTCCGCAACCTCAGTCAGGGATTTGATCCTCCCTGTTAATCCAGCCCCGTACAAAGAGACTATGATACCAATCAGTATGATAGTAGCGGCAAGGATCGCCAGAGTTATGTTTCTTGTATTCAGAGACAGTTTTTTGGCACGGGTTTCCATCAGCTTTATTGGCTCGGTAAATTCGTCAAGGTAAGTTGTGGAGGCAATAATGTAAGACGTTCCCTTTACGGGAGTGCACACCATGAATTTATCTCGAAAACGACCGTCTGCATCCTTCCAGTTATAGTATCCCTTTGACTCTTTCCCCCCTTTAACGCCAGTATAAACCTTCCAGAAACCGGGGAAACTTTTTCCGAGAGGTTTTTTCAGCTTACTCATATCTATACCGATAATCTTAGGATTGGCATGAGCCCAGGTTCGCCAGATACCATCTGAACCCGGCAATTCGTAAAGGGCTGTATAGCCTGTCAGACCTACCTTTTGTACAGCTACTCTCTTAAGATCCGCATCATAATTGTAATTTTCTTTTTTCAATTCAGGATGGCCTGAAAGATAGAGCTGGCATTGTTTTGCAACCGATCTTGCATTCTCAGCTATCGCGTTTTCGGCCATTCGCGTGACCACCCCGGAACTTTCATTTGTGAGGAGAGAAGTCAAAGTCTCCAGTTGCCATATGTAAAGTGCACCTGCAACAGCAATAAAAACGACAGGAATTAGAAGGAAGAGCATGAGCATTTTGCTGCGCAAACCAAGCCCTTTCATTTTAAGTGCAGCTTTCTTTTCCTTTCTGGGTTCGGGAGCGGGCGGTCTCTCTTCAGCGACTTCGGCAGGGGCTTCCTCAACCCGTGGAGGAGGGGGTGGAGGCGCAGGAGGCCTTGGTCTTGTTTCTGGTTTTGTGACCGTGATAACATGATTACACGACTTACACCTAAATCTGGCTGCCTTTCCTTTTATTTTTTCAGCATCTATACGGTATTTTTTTCCACATTCTTCGCAAATAACAATCATGGCTCATCTCCTTGGTAAATGTTTTTGTTATTTAATCCGGAATATCCGTCTATATTTTATGTGGATTTTCAATATTCTTTCTCTCTAATTTTATTAACCATATTTTTTTTAAATATGCCCCTTTTTTCTTCCCGCTGAATTTCCCGTGAAAGGAGGTCAACAAGCTCTGCCGCCCGATGACTCGGAAATTTCGACAGACTGTGACCCAGGTCATCCACTGTATCTTCAATTATTACTTCGGCTATTGGGCCGATGGACAGGGCTAATTGAGCATTGAGAAAATCAAGAAAGTCCTTATCAACTACAGAAACGGCGTCCTCTAAAGGCTCGATAAGCTTAAGTTGTAAAAGCTTTAAGATAGTTCCCCTCATGGCAACCATGTTGAGGCCCATCTTTTTGGCAATCGTAGCAAGGCTTTTTCTGCCGTCTAACTCCATGAGGACCCGTAGCATATGGCCGTCAAGAGAAAATTCCCCCAGGTCATCCCTGAGAACACGCCCAAAAACCATAGCAGAAATATCACCTGACGAAACATCCATTACACTGCCTCCACTGAGCCGTTTTGAAAATTATTAATGCTTTACTGTCCTTCTCTCCATAATTTTAGCTCGGCCCTCAAGGCCTTGAATTCTGCCTTGATGACCTGCTTAATCTCATCTAAGGCATAGGCAAATGCCTCATGGGGTTGCATACGGGCGACATCAGAAATCTCGGGCGTTATCTCCTCTGCAGGCGGTCCTATTTCTTCTGCTTCTATCTCTGGTGGCTCTGGTTCCTCCTGGATAGCTACATCCACTTCCTGTGGTTCTTCGATAATCACCGGCTTTATCTCTTCAGGGGGTTCTGCTTCTTTTTCCTTATCCCTAACAGCCTTCCTAATAGCGATTTCCTCTTTCAGCTTTTTGAATCTCTTCACCTCTTTAAGAAGTATTTTCTCCCTTTCTGTCTCTGACATACCTTCAGACAGGACCACTTTTTCAAGATTGATGTACACCGAGTTCAGCAATTTAATAGCATCAGGATGAGCACCGGCCTTATTGACCTTGACATATTTACCTACTGAGCCAAGGAGACGAAGGAAAAGTACGATAACATTATCATCCTTATATTCTTCTTTTAATTTTTCCACCTGATCGATAAGCTGGGTCATTATCTCATCGTCGATTTCCCAATCGATTGATAGCGCTATGGCCTTTAAGTCTCTGAGAGGAGAGTCTACAACTTCAGCGCTGTCTTCCGAGATGTCGTGTGTTCCTTCATTTTCCCCGAAAATATTTCCCAGGCGCTCTTCAACCTCGACGGTTACGGTATCATCATCTTGATGGTTCAATTGATTCCCTCCTATTTCAGCTCCCTTTGCAGGGAAGCCAAGGTCATTGTTATAATTTTTTTCATGGTGAGCACCACATTCGTCCCTATCAAGGCGCTTGCCTCAAAAGAAGGGGCCTTTAGCTGGGCATTGAGGTCATTTTTCAGTATTTCAGGAGATAAGAGAGGGATGCCATGTTCTGATAGATCTCTTTTGTTATATTGCAACACCAGTGGGATCTTGAAGATATTCTTATTATAGGTGGCCAAGTTTTCCTGAAGGTTTTTAAGGGAAAGAAGATTCTTTTCTCTTCTTACCTTCATGGAATCTGCAACAAATACAATTCCATCCACCCCCCTCAACACCAATCTTCTTGTGGCATTGTATTTCACCTGTCCGGGAACAGTGTAAAGTTGAACTCTTATATTATATCCCTTTATTTTTCCGATGTCAAAAGGGAGAAAGTCAAAGAAGAGCGTCCGATCCCCGTGGGTTTTTATGGCGACCATCTCCGTTTTTATGCGCTCCTTGAATTTCTTATAAAGATATTCCAGATTGGTCGTCTTTCCTCCTCTGCCAGGACCGTAATAGACTACTTTTACCTGAACCTCTCTTTTCTTCAGATTAACAAATGCCAAAACAAAGTACCTCACAAGGAAATGCTTCCCACAAACCTGTCAAATTCAATGGGAGTTTGATAACTAATTCCACCCTGGATGTCAGGATTCCAGGATCTTTTTTATTTTTCCGATCGCTTCAGTTACTTTCAAACGCAAGAAACCAAGGGATGTTTCCTTGCCGAATATTGTGACCAGCAAAAAATCAGTCATTACCTTGCTGAAATGTATGTTTTCCTTTTCACCCTTGTGGAAAAGCAAAGAAAACTCTTGTTCCCCAACGATCTTCGCCATGGCGCTTACAGCGCCGAAATTGCCCGCGGCCAGAGCTGCCAGGGAGTAAATGTCATGCTCAATATTGCCATTGTCAAGGTTTACAATAACATTGCCGGCCATATCGATCAGGAAAACACAATGAACCCCAAGATCGATGAGATCCTGCTTCAGAACCTCCTCCATGCCATCGAGCTGTTTTTGTCCAAGTGTGTATTCCAATTATCTGCCCCCCAAAAAGTTATTATATGTCCTTAATTCTCTTTTTTTAATCCTATGCGGTTTTCAGCCATACTCTTATTTCGGTGCCGCCAGCGGAAGGGCTTTCTATTTCTATGCGCCCGTCCATCTTTGACAACAGCCTGCGAGCGATCGGCAAACCCATCCCCATCTTCCCCTGTTTGGTGGCAAAAAGGGGTGTGAATATCTTTTGCATGTTCTTTTTCTCAATGCCGGATCCGTTGTCTTTCATGAGTATCATGACAGAATCATTATCTTTAGCGGCCTTTAATTCTATTGTGGGGTCTTCAACTCCTTCCACCGATTCCATAGCGTTATCGAGGATATTCGTCAAAGCCTGGTGAATGGCTTTACTATTTCCGTTGATAAGGCACGGCTCTAACTCAAGATCATGCATGAGCCTGATATTACTACCTTTCAATTTATTGGACGCCGTTGTCAGGAATTGTTCCCAGAAACTATTAAATGAAATTTCTTCCAGTGGTTTCACATCAAATCTGGTGTAAGACTTCATGGCCTCAATCAGTTTTATCTGCCGGGCTATTAGATCCGAGCCCCTCTTCAGATAATCCTTTCTTTTTTCATCATCAAAGCGGTCATAGTTTTCCCGGAGTACGTCAAGGGTGATCTTAAGAGAATTTACTGAATTTCCAACCTCATGACGCAAAGTGGAAAGGATTTGCTCCAGATTCTCAACCAGATCTTTATTGCTTCCAGTATGCTCCAACTCAAGTCTTCCCCGCTATTATCCTTGACAAAAGGATTCTATAGCACCACCGGATTTTGTTCTACCCTTCCCCTTAAATGCACTCTTAACGTCTTAATAATATAAAGAATAGCAATATAAATGCCAATTTATCAAGCTAAATTTTGAAATTCTTAACTTTGACGGACTCGTAGAAAGTCCGTCAATCCCGCACAGCGGGAGGGTGAGGGTGGTCCCGCGGTACGCGGGATTGAATTTACTTCAAATGCCGGGGGAGTGGAAGCCCTTCCCCGCCGAGTAAAAAGGCGCAAACAAACCTTTGCCTTTCTTTTATAAAATGTATTGAAAATTGGCTTGTTGAATGATAAAATTCCTATATTGTTTCTATCTTGACACAAATCCCATTTTTTTAGTATTCATCACCATCCTGGAAGATGAATCCAGTACAGTCAAACAGGTTTTGAATCACAGGGTTTCTGTCAGGATCTTTTAATGGCCTGTCATGAAATATTGAAATAAATGTCAGGTGGCACCTATATTATTCGTGACTACTCACGTAGTCAGGCTGAAGGTGTTTAGCCTGAAGACTGAAGGGGAAAGAGAACCGAAAGAGGTCTTTTCAGGGATAAAGCAGTTACAGTAATACAATAATAGGAGCCCCATGTGTACACGTTCATCCCTTTACTAACAGTCTTCAGCCTTCAGCCTAAATAACCTGAGCAGTTACTATTATTCTATTATTGGACAATAATAATGAGAGAGAATAAATCACGGGCATTAACCGGCAATCGATATTTGCAGCTTGCATTGCTTGTTGGTTTACTGTGGGGCATTTTTCATAGTCCCGGCCTGGTGTTCGGAGCATCCCCCGGAGTATCCGATACCGAAATAGTGCTTGGTCAGTCCTGCGCCCTGAAAGGTCCTGCTCAGGCCTTGGGAAAGGGAATGAGGGATGGCGCCCTCGTATATTTTCGCTACATTAATTCCAAGGGCGGTATTCGGGGTAAGAAGATACGCCTAATCAGTTATAATGATGGCTATAAGCCAGGAACATGCCTTGAAAATACAAACAAATTAATCAGCCAAGACAAGGTATTTGTTCTTTTCGGATTCGTGGGCACACCAACCTCCAGGGTGGCGGTACCTATTGCCACAGAAAAGAAAGTTCCCTATTTTGCTCCATACACCGGGGCGGAGTTTTTAAGGAATCCGCTGAACCGTCAGGTCTTTAATATACGGGCAAGTTATTACCAGGAAACCGATGCCATGGTGGAGCGTCTAATTGCTGATAAGGGCGTTAAGCGCATCTCGGTGTTTTATCAGAACGACTCATATGGCAAAACAGGTCTGGAAGGTGTGCGGATGGCCCTTGCGAAGAAAGGTCTGCAGATCCTGAACTCTGCCCATTACCCCCGCAACACTGTCGATGTTGAGCCGGCTGTCGAGGCCCTGCTTATCACAAGGCCGGGGGCGGTCATTATGATCGGTACGTATAAACCATGCGCCAGATTCATCCAGTTGACGAGAGATTCCGGGAGCGAGGCCATTTTTCTCAACGTATCATTTGTGGCCGCCGATGCACTGGGAGCAGCCCTCGCAAACGAGGGGCTTGGCGTAGTCATTACTCAGGTTGTGCCTTTTCCTTATGCCAAGGGGATTCCTGTTGTGTCAGAATTCCATCGTTTAGCCAAGCAGTTTTTACCTGAAGCCAAACCGAGTTTTGTGTGTATGGAAGGGTTTATTGCTGCAAAGGCCTTTTGCAAGATCCTGCTTGAAACGTCCGATCCTATCACCCGAAAGGGTTTTATTGAAACCGCAGAAAGCCAGACCAGCTTGGACCTGGGAGGCTTCTCCATTTCATTTAGCACGGACAATCACCAGGGTTCCAATTTCATTTATTTCAGTCAGGTGGGCCCGGGGGGATTTATCAGTCCAATCAAAAACCTGAATTACCTCTATGAATACAGAAAGTAGACCCTGCTTTAGAGTTCGGAAGACTTCATTAGCTGAAAAACTTCTCCAAATACATCAGTCAGCCTCAATATTCCCACGATGTCTTCCTCCCTGGTCACAAGCAGAGATTGACGAGCCCCCATGACCAACTGGTGTATTGCAGCGTCAAGGGAAGTATTTTCTTCGATGTACTCGCCCTCGGTGGGCGTGTACATAAAATCTTTAACTCTCACCTTAACCGCTTTCCTGCATATATCCATAAGGGGTTTACTAAAAAGGGAATACCGTTCGAGCATGGACTTGAGGAATTGGGGGCTGAAACCGACATGGGACAATCTTCCTGTATCCACCATTTGTTCATATTTTGGCTCAAGGGCCCTGAGCACGTCCAACTGGCTTATCTTACCCACAATTTTGTTGTTCTTATCATATACTAATATTGCCCTGTGGAGATATTTATACCGCGTCCTGTCAAGGTCCTCTTGGGATTTCTCCAAGGCCGAGACCGCCTCGAACAAGGTGGCATCTTCGGAGACAGTCGCATATTCTTCGAGAGGAACCATCAAATCATTTACGGTTATTGTTTCCATATTAACCCTCCTGAATAAAGACTTTCATTGATGGCTCGGCCTGCCACCCTGCCGAGTTCACCCGTTGATCAGACGAACCAGTACAGAATCTGAAAAGTAGTCTATGATATTAAGACAACCGTAAGCCTGGTGGATATTGAATAGGTGGACAAGATCCAAACCAAGGGCTTTGCATAGAATGACCCTGTTAACCCCACCGTGAGCGACAATAACAATATCTTTGCCCTCATGACCAGCGAGAATGCGTTCATAACAATCTGTCACTCTCTTTGAAAAATGGCCAATGGATTCCGCATCTCCCGGGATCCGGTAGTTGACCAGATCTGCCTTGCGCTTTTCCAGTTCTTCAGGAAAATGACCTTGTATGTCTGACAGGGTCAGCCCTTCCCAGTCGCCGAAATGCATCTCCCGGAGTTCGGGCAAAAAATAGACTGGGACGTCATGATATCGGGCGATTATCCGGGCACCTGTTGTCGATCTTTTGAGATCGCTTGAGTAAATGGCTTCGAGATCGGCAAGGCGAAGTCGCTCGGACATCTGCTGCATCTGAAGGATTCCGATTTCGGTTAAATCCACATCTGTATGCCCGTAAACCGGAAAGTCTTCATAGCCGTTGATTTGCCCGTGCCTGATTAGATACACCCTGTTGATACGCTTCATACGAGTAGATCATAAATAGTCATAATACCTATGTCAACGAAATTGGACTTTATATAAGTGTTTGAGTATTATATAGAGTTATTGGTCTGGAAATCGGCCGACATATATCTGGCTGGGCTTTATCAGCTCAATACTTACAGATTACTATCGTTCAAAAGTGTTCGCATGGGATATAAATTCATCCGATTCCCGCATATGGATTTTTAAGTATGACGGACTCGTAAAAAGTCCGTCAACAGGTCCCGCAAGGCGGGAGTAAGCCCCGGCCTGGGGTGAGGGTGGTCCCGCGATACGCGGGATTGAATTGACTTCAAATGGCGGGGGAGGGAAATCCCTTCCCCGCCGAGTAAAAAGGCGCAAAGCGACTTTTTGCGAGGTTATCAAGTATGGTGCCAAAAAATCCGGACTGATCCTGTAAAAGTGAAGGGCATGGGGATAGAATTTGTGATACGACTTTTGAAAAGAGACCCTCATGGCCTGCCCGCAGGACGGCAGGCGGGCCCTATAATCCACCATTAATTTTTTCAAAAGGCTAAAGTGTTACAGATTTTTTATTTTGTAATGAGCTGTAAAGTATCAGCTATAAGCATATTCAGGAATACATAAGATGACAGAGGCTCAAATGGATTGTTTCGGTGTTTTGGATAGGGTTTTTCCCATGGGAAAGGAGGGGCTGAGAGAAATCGTTCCTGAATGCTTCAACTGTCCTGACAGGAAGGCCTGTCTGCAGGCGGCATTAACTACCAAAGAGGGTCTCCTGTTAAGAAGTGAAATCCTCGATCGTGCTCCGGCCAACGGTCTATCAGGTAAGCTCAGACGATGGTCAGAAAAAAAGCAGCTCAGTCGGCTCATTAAAAAAATGGAAGGAAACAAAAAATGACTGTAGAGCTGGTTTGTCCTTATTGCCGTTTTTCCAAAAAAGTGCCGAAAGAAAAAATACCCGTGGGAGCCAGATGGGCGACCTGCCCACGTTGTGGTCAGCGGTTTGAATTTTCCGCATCAGAAAAAGACATTGACCTTACAATTGAAGAGACCGGTCCAGGGCCGGAATCTCCGGGAAAAGAAGAAAAAATTGAAAAGGTATTGCAGCGCAAGGGGTCCCCCTGGGAAAGCCGTTCCAATCTTGGCCTCTGGCATGGAATATATGACACTTTCAAAGCCGTACTTTTCTCCCCTCAAGTTTTTTTCAGCAGCCTTTCATTTGAGGGCGGGCTCGGAGAACCCCTGGCCTTTGGACTTTTAGTTGGTTCACTCGGACGTATGGTAGGTGTTTTCTGGCAGTTTTTGATATTATCCAGCGGCCTGTTAGCCTTTAGTCAATCTGTCTTCAGCCATTTCACCATGGGCTTGATTTTCTTTATCGTAATTGTCATTATCCCTTTTTTCCTGATATTGAGCATGTTCATTTATAGCGGTATCCTGCACTTGCTATTGCTCATTGTCAGCGGAGGAAAAAATCGTTTTGAGGCCACCTTTAGGGTTGTGTCTTACTCGCAGGCGGCCCGGGCTTGGGTACTCATACCGTTTATTGGTGGATGGATTGGTGGAATCTGGCAGCTTGTCGTGCAAACCATCGGATTGCGTGAGATTCATGAAACCTCCTATTTGAGGGTGATTATCGCGTTTTTGATTCCGGTAGCCCTTCTTTTCCTGGTGACGATGGCAGTCCTTATCCCGCTGTTCATTTATGTTAACCGGCATTGGATTGGTCTTCTACACCTCTGATCCTGAATGTTTTCTTCTTTACCTGGGTGTCCCTTTTTCTATCCAGGCACCGAAAGGATGGTCGGATGACTTCATCACCGGCCTTTTCTGTGGTTCATCCGGTTAATGAGTACGCCTCAAGGCAACAATTGATTGCGAGGTTGAAGGTTGAAGCGGTCTTTTTGTAGTGACTGCTGGAAGGCCTTCGTGATTTCAATCACCAGGCCGAGAAGCTCGGAATCGAAGAAAAGACTGCTTCAACCTTCCCATATGCCAACTTCATATCTGAACTGTTTCGCGGTACTCATTTGCCGGATGATCCTTTTCTGTTTACGAGGTTATTAATATTGGCCAATAAAATCGACTATGAGAAAGTTCTGAATCCTGCTCAGTTAGAGGCAGTCATGACCCTTAATGGTCCTGTTTTAGTGATTGCCGGGGCTGGGAGCGGTAAGACACGGACCCTGGTCTACCGGGTTGCACGACTCGTTGAGACGGGTGTGCCTCCTGAGTCCATTTTGCTGCTCACCTTTACCAGGAAAGCAGCCCAGGAAATGCTTGACAGGGCATCGCAGCTATCAGATGCAAGATGTAGGTTCGTCTCAGGCGGGACATTTCATTCCCTTTCCCACCAAGTGCTGAGAAGTCATGCTGAGATTCTGGGGTATAAAAATTCATTCACTGTCTTAGACCGGTCGGATATGGAAGAGGTAATCCAGTCCCTAATCCCTGAGCTTGGAGTGCCTATGGGTACACCCAGACTTCCAAAGCGGAGAACACTTGCCAACATACTGAGCAAGGCCGCCAACCTTGAGCAGCCCTTTGATGAGCTTATGGCAGAAGAATACGGGCAATTCCTCGAATTTCTGCCCTACGTAAACCGGCTGGGAAGGATATATAAGGATTACAAAAAGGCCCATTATATGATGGACTACGATGATCTCATCCTCTATCTCAGGCAGTTGCTTGTAGAAAGCGAAGATGTTCGTGAAAACCTTAGCCGGCGATACCACTATGTAATGGTGGACGAGTACCAGGATACCAATACCATCCAGGCAGATATCGCCAAGTGGCTGGCGCATGACCACCGGAATATCATGGTTGTCGGTGATGACTCCCAGTCCATATACTCATTCAGAGGAGCCAATTACAGGAATATGTTTGACTTCTCGTCCCAGTTTCCCGGTGCCAGGACTATCAAGCTGGAAGAGAACTACCGGTCCACCCAGCCCGTCCTCACATTCACAAACGCCATAATGGACCGGGCCAGTGAAAAATTTACCAAATGCCTTTTCACAAAACGTACAGGCGGTGAGCCGCCAAAAGTCATTGATACAGGGACTGAGCCGGAACAGGCGATGTTTGTTTGCCGCTATATCAAAGAACGAATAGAGCAAGGACGACCCATCAGCGACTTTGCCGTCCTGTTTAGAGCTGGTTATCATTCCTTTGAGCTGGAAGCGGAACTGGCCCGCCAGGGGATCCGCTACGTGAAGTACGGCGGATTTAAGTTTTTGGAATCCGCCCATATCAAGGATTTCCTGGCGCACTTGAGGGTAGTGGTCAACAAGGACGACACCGTAAGCTGGGTTCGTATACTGAGGCTTGTAAAGAATGTGGGTCGGGGTAAAAGCCAGGCCATCATTCGATGGATGCAAGAAAACAGGGTCTCTCCCGGTAAAATAGGAGAGTGGCCAGGTGCCGGCAAAAAAGACAGCGGCTTGAGACACCTATCCGAACTTGTCTCGCGTTTAGCACCTAAAGGTATAACACCTGGGAAGGCGGCAGAACAGGTCATGGAGTACTATATTCCTGTTTTAAAAGAAAAATTTGACGACTACCCGAAACGACAGAGGGAACTGGAACAGTTGATCCCAATGGCAGGTCGTTACAGTAAGTTGAGGGGCTTTTTGGATGACCTGGTCCTGGAGCCCCCGACCAGTTCGGGGGATATCAATCCGGGGGAAAAGGCTGAATCACTCACGCTTTCTACGATTCATTCAGCCAAAGGGCTTGAGTGGCCGGTGGTTTTAATCATATGGATTATGGAGGGGAGGTTCCCTCCTTCCAGGGCTTACAATAATCCCATGGTTCTGGAAGAGGAACGCCGTCTTATGTATGTGGCAGCTACCCGTGCCAAGGACCAGTTGATAATGTGCTATCCCGGCCGGGAGTCGGCGGCTCTCTGGTCCACGTGGGGCAGTGCGGTGAGCGGTTCCATGAACGGTGTGTCCTCCTTTATACAGGGTCTCCCGGAAGAAATCGTTTCATATGAGTCTGCTGGAATTCCGGAAAAAACGCCGGGCAGCGAGCGGAAAAGAAAAACCCCTTATAGTTTCAAAAGATCTCAAAGTCAAAAATACGGTGGCATATCCGTTGGTGACAGGGTAAACCATCCGGCATTTGGCCCCGGCGTTGTCTCAAAATTCATTTCCGATGATAAGGTGGAAGTACTATTCAGGAAAGTGGGGCGAAAGCTTCTTCACATGGAATACACCACGCTTGAGAAAATTTGACAGGATGAAAGCTGCTTCAGAAAGAGCTATTCTCTAATTCAGCTTCCCGCTGGATCAGCTTTCCCATAATGCCCTCCCGCCTGAAAAAAGCACGGTGGTTCCCATTTTTTCTTTCTAAAACTGCTCGCAGATACGCCATTTGTTTCTCAATGGTGTCCAGATACAGGTCATTATCTATGTCCCAACGGGCCTTGAAGTGGTCTCTCATGAACATGTTAACCCCGCCGAGTTCATTTTCAAATCTCTTTATGGTTGCCCTGTAGAAAGGAAAGGTCTTCTTAAGAAAATCCAACTCATCAGCATAATCCAAAACACAGGCCTCTTTAAATTCAAGAAACAGAAAGGGCAATTTCTCAAGATATGTCCGATCTGCCATCTGGCCCAGAAGGTCGGCAGCTCCCAGCATTTCGCCTATTAGTCTGTTTTCCTTTGACTCGAACCGGATCCTTCCGACTTCAGTATTAAGACCTGTACACAAAAGGGCATTTCTGCACTGCCGGAAATCTTCCCGAGAGAAGCCCTTCTCTATGAAATATTGTCTCATAAATTCTATGCTTCGACTGATATGTACAATAGTATATTTGGCACCGGTCCCGCTTTGGTCGCCGGCGTCCTGGATGAATCCGGCATCATGCATCAACGCGCTTATCAAGCCTAAAGTAACACTACTATCGTCAAGAAAGACTCCCCTTACTTGGGCCCCATGCATCAGCCTTGCCATTGCCATTATTGTATCTGTCGTGTGTTGCAGGTCATGATACATGCTGCTGCATTTCCGGTATCCTGGATAAGTTCCCGAAAAGAGATTAATGACGTCTCTAAATGCCTCTTCAATGGGCTCAAAATCGAATTTGCGCAACATCATGACAATAAGGCCTTTCACCTCACCAATAACACTCTCGGGATTTCGCATATTAACCAGTTTAGAGAGCTGAACCGATTGACTCCCCATTTCTTCTACCCTCAATATTGAAATCTTAGATGCATTTTAAAGGTTCACGCACTCCTCTTGTAGCCCGTGCATACCAGTTCCTCAGGTACGATAACTTCGATGCGGTTGCGCTGGACGTTCAGGAATGAAGCTGTAAGAACCCGGCGGCCGTCGCGGTCTGTAACCTCTACATCAGTTAACGCGATAAATGGTTTAGCATCAACTATATAGTCGGTCAAACGCGCCCCAGGTAACAGATTGATTTCACCCGTGATGCGGTAATGCCCTGTTAGGATCATAACCCTGGTTTTGCCTTCGGGTGTGTTCATAGTCCAATCCTCCATGGAAAACCTTCAGAGAGTTGAGACGCATTAGCGCCTTTAAATAGGCTCGGAGCATTTCTTCCTCCAGTCTGAAAATGAAATGTTGGATTTTATTAAAATTTATATCTTTTTATTATACATACCAATAGAATATATCGTCAAGAACAGATTCTAAACCCTGAAAACGTCTGGCGGGATTTCAATCATTTACCTTGCCCGACCCCAGCTCGTTGATATTTTAGTTTAATTTCATATAATCATTATTGGTCCAAGCTTTCTATCTTGAGCTTATCTGCTTTTTTCAGCCCTTTTTAATCACCAAGTCATACGAGTCATTAATCATGGCTAATAATTCATCATTTGGAACGGAGCCATCCAAGACAACAGTGTTCCAATGTTTTTTATTCATATGATAGCCAGGCTGAATAGCACTATATGCTGCCCGAAGGTGCAAGGCAAGTTCAGGATCACATTTGAGATTTATTCGTAGCGGTGTTTTCTCCAAAGGAATGAGGGCAAACATTTTCCCCATGACTTTGAAAACAATTACAGAGGGGCCGAAAGGAAACTCCTCATAGGAACCCCTTTTATTGAGGAGATATTCACAGAGGGATTCAAATTCCATAATGAGCTGTGAAATGTGGTCAAGCAGCCTATCGAGGGACGCCCGGCTTGTCTTCATTTCCTCGTTCGGTTGACCTCTGAATAGAACCCAGAGGTAAAAACATTGGCAAAGGGCTTGGACGGTCATGCAACCGTCCAGCTATTACCTTGAGTGGTTGAAATCCGTATTGTTTATAAAAAGCTACTGCATTTTCCTTGGCATCCACGACCACACCAATACATCCGGTTTGGTCCGACATTTCTTGGGCTATTGAAAAAGCAGCACGAAGAAGTCGTTTGCCTATCCCTCTGCCCTGGGCGTCTTGGGATACTGCAAGTCGAGCTACTCGAAGAGCTGGTAAGGGATAGCGCGGAAAACCCTTTCGCATGGTTCTTGGTAGATTCTCAATGGTTATAGACGTTGCAGAAATCGTAATGAATCCTACGATATCTTTACCGTGAGAGGCTATATAGGTGGTACCAATATGAAGTCGGAACTGGTTCTGTCCTGCATATTTACGAAAGAAACGATCAAGATCCGGGGCTCCCGAAGAAAATGAACTCCTGTCATCATCCGGTCGTAAAAGCCTAATCTCAATCATCAAAGAGAGCCTTCATAGCTTCCGTTGGTTCAGGAGGGTTTTGAATGCTCTTTAACACCTTCTCTCCTGATTCCTTCGTTATTATGATTCTTGGGGGAATTACAATATCAAGAGGGATTTCATCGAGCACATTCAGATGGTGTAGCAGGGCTGTCTCAATTAAGAAGGCTTTCTTTAAACCATATGCTTTCGCATAATCTTCCATCCTTTCCTTAGTATTGATGGAAATATTCGCAGATATTTGTGTTGTATTCTCTGAAGCCATGTTTATCACCTCTACATAATTGTAGAATAATCTATGAAAATGTCAAGGTGTTTAATTATTCAAAGGACAACAATGTTATATCTCATATAAATCAATTAGTTAGAGCATTGATGCGCAAATCTGAAACGATAATTTCCCAAAAGCCGAGATGTATGGACTGACTTCCCAGTCTGGGAGATCTGCATTTTCTATTCTGGATTCTGACTTAATAGCTCTTGACAATTGTCTCGTGACACATTACAAACATATTAATGATTCAGACATTCGCTGACAAGGAAACACAACAGGTCTTTATTACTGGTAAATCAAAACGCCTACCCCCGGATTTAATTAGAAGGGCAATACGACGTTTGGAATATATCCATTTGGCGAAAACTCTGAATGATTTGAGGGTGCCACCAAGCAATCGTTTACATGCCCTAAAAAGAGATCGAGAAGGGCAATTTTCAATATCCATCACTGAGCAGTGGCGAATTTGCTTTCGATTCATTGACGGTGATGCGTATGATGTTGAAATAACAGATTACCATTAAGGAGCGAACAAATGGCCATACCAAACACAATTAAACGCGTAATTCCACCCACACACCCTGGGGAAATGCTGCGGGAAGATTTCTTGCCTGACTATGGATTAACCCCAACTACGCTTGCATCATCTTTAGGCGTATCTCGCCAGACAGTTAATGAGTTATTAAGGGAACGACGCGCAATAACATCTGTAATGGCGTTGAGATTATCCCGTCTATTTGGAAATTCCCCTGAATTTTGGCTTAGCGCTCAAGATTCAAGAGATTTATGGGAATCTGAGCAGCGTTACTACGAAGAGCTTTCTCGGATTCTCCCACTCAATGCAGCATAATGAAGCTCCCCGCCGCAAGCGGGCGGGGTATTAAAAAACCATAAATATAAACATTTTTATCTATCTAAATGTGAATTAAAAAATTACAAGTTTTTGCTCCTGTGATTACCGAATGCACGAGCTCTACTTCAACCGGTTTTCCAAATGCAGATTCAAACTGTTGTTTAATATGTCCTACTCCACAATAACAATAGATTTTGCTTGAAAAAGGTCTTGAAGTTTGGTTGACCAGGGAACAATAGCATTTGGTATATTCCCCCACTACAGTGTTTTTATCTTTTAATTTGAATTTGACACCGCCTCTACTGAGTTTACCTATGAATTCATCAGTCGATTTCGATTCGCTCATTAAATTCTTTGCTTGTTCGCTATGCTTTGGGCCGAAACATTCACGACCACATTTTTCCATGATTTTGATGCTTTTTTCTTTACCAAGCTTTTGTTCTAATCGCTCGATAGCCCCTTTAATCCATTCTGCTTTTTCAGCACGATTGGATGCCGACATAAATTGATCCACATTCTGCATAACTTCCAGTACAAGGGATTGATTTATTTCCTTTTCAATATTGATGCCCCTGTAAAAAGTCAGACAGCCCTTACGCGGCCATTATGAGCTCATGCCCATAATGGTGGTCAAATAGGGTGAAAATTTTTCTCCTCTTTGACAACATAAATAGCATGCATTAGAGCGGGTAGAACCCCTCCATGGGCTGCCTTTCCATTATTCACCGCCTTTCGGACGGCAGTTGCCCTGAAGATGTTCACTCCAACTGCTTTTAAGGTAGCACAGAACCTAACTGCTTTAAAACCTCTGACTCTCAGATGTTTGATTCCGGTTCTTCTATCGTATTCCGACATGGTAGCCTCTACCCCTGAACGCCACCTGTAGCGGTCTTTGAACTCTTCAGTTTTCTCGTAGACTCTTCGTATTGCCAATCGCATCACTTTATCCGTGTAACGAAGATAGTGATACTTCTTCCCTTGTTTTACCAGGCAGGTTTCTTCAAAGGGGCAGGTGCTGCAGCGTTGAGAATCAAATGCGACGGTGTGCCGGGTTTTCTTCGTTTTTGTCCTAACCGGTACATGGCCCTGGGGACAAGAAACAACGTCGCCTTTTTCAGACACTTGAAAATCCGAAAGAGTGATGCCATCTTTTTCTTTGGTGCTTTTGGCCGGGGAAACAACTTCTACACCTAACTTTTCAGCCTTCTGACAGTTTTCATCACTACCATAAAGGGTGTCAGCCAGGAGTTCCTCTGGGGCAAGACCACGTTCCTCACTCGATTCTATCGCCGGGATCAGAGCATTGGCGTCACTTTCATGGGCAGGCTCCACTTGAACATGAGTAATCAGATTCAGGCTCTCTTCTTTAACATCTTCATCCTTACAGTAGGTCTCCATCACCTGAACTTGATAGCCCTGACCTTTATGACCGCTGTATGTTGCGTCAGGATCTGAAGGATTTTGAAGAGAGTCAGAAGGAATCTCTTTGGGCTTTTTTATTTCAACAAGCTTGCCATCATCTGATACGTTACATTGTTCTTTTAAAACCCGCTCAAGCAGTTTATAGCTATGCATGGCCTTGACTTCGGGGTGATCTTTGAACTGCTCAACCAGAGTAAAAAGATCAGCGCTGACTGACTTAAGTGTTTTGGCTGATTCTGAAGGCTTTACCATAGAAAAGCATTGCAGGGATTTCTCAGAAAGATATTTATCAATGATGCCTTCATCCATCGTGTCGAATTGCTCTTTGTGCCCTCGTTTGAGGTTGACCAGAAACTTGCTGATGCTTGAGGTGAAAATACCAATTCTACCCAAGCGCCGCATATTGGATTTAATATGAACCGAATCAATCCTTTGGTTGTCGGTGTCGACCTTGAAGACTTTTGCCAGTTTATTTGTAATACCGTCGAAGACAGTTGCGTCCAGATCATTATCAACAACTATGCTCCGCATATTCCATAAGGTCTTTGGACACATATACTTTGCTGAATCCGACTCTTCAGTGATATTGAGCGCAAAATGCCACTGGATGTTAAAGGCTAACTGGTTTACTGTTTCATCATCGGTCAGGTCGTGTGTTTGCTGAAGAATCAGAGCGCCAAGCACCGTGTGCAGTTCCTTTGTGGGGCGACCGAAATCATCGTTGAAGAACGAGGCCACTTCGCCAACGGGAAGTTCGCAAAGGAGTTCTTTTTGAAATAGACCGGCCCAGGACTGATCCAGCAGCTCTCGACGTTTGGGGCTTAGAAAACTCCATGGATCGAAAAGATCCTTCTGCTTATGGTTCTTAATATGTATCATACTTTTCACCTACAATTTGGTTAACATCTGGCTTTGTTTATACCAAAATGTAAAGCAAAAAGCAAGCTAAAAATGCACCTATTTCTAATTATTTCAATTACTTAAAAGGCTTTACTTTTTACGGACTTATCAATATTCTTTGCTAAATTCCCAATTTTTCCCGTTTTTGGGATTTTTGATGATTGCATATTGTTTTCCTCCTTAAGGGAATCACCTGACGCAAAAGCCGACAGGCTTTTTGCGGTCAGTGTGCATGCGCCTTCTTCGGCGCTTATGACTCATCGCTTTTGTCTCCTGTCGATGTATCCTTAGTCTCCTGCAGTGAAGCTTCCTCTTGTTTTAGTTGTCGTAGCGTTTCTTCCAAGATAGGTAGACGTTGATTCTCCTTGGGATCTTTAGAGGATTTCTTTAGTTTAACCAGCATTTCGAGATCCAGGACGCGGATAGTATGACCACGGAGCTCGATTTCAACCGTGTAATCAATAAGGTCTTCATAAGATTGTCCTTCCTCGATGATTGCCAAAACGTCGAGAGGGCCAAAGCGCGTTGTAAAAAGAGCATGACCTCTACCAGAGATGTGTTCTGCGGCAGGCTCAATGATTTTATCGTCCAAGCGGCGATGATATGCATCAATAGATTTGAGGAAGTCGAGAAGTTTGGCAATATTCTCGGATGTTTGGCGATGGACAATGTCCACGTCCATTGTTGTGATTGGT
This sequence comes from Deltaproteobacteria bacterium, assembly GCA_019308785.1. Classification (GTDB taxonomy): domain Bacteria; phylum Desulfobacterota; class DSM-4660; order Desulfatiglandales; family Desulfatiglandaceae; genus JAFDHL01. The sequence goes on along the minus strand of JAFDHL010000015.1, from coordinate 1,510 downwards.
GACCCTTGCACGACAGCTGCAAGGCCGCCTACTAAAATAAACTCGATCCCAGCATTGATAAGACCCTCAAGAATTGCGCTTAGGCCTGCGTTTTCTGTTTTTCCTTTGTCGGAAGGCATCTCTCAACTCCTTAATGGTACTTACCGCATTATCATTGGCCAATAGGCGCTCATCAGCTGACATCTTGAGAAACATGGCAATCAATCCTTTATCGACTCCCGATTGGCGTTTATTGTCTTTCATATTGAATTTTTTCTTTGATTTTATTGATGTGAGAGGGAAAGAGTGACGCCCTTTAGTTTTACAGTTTAATGATAAATTATGTGATGTAAGGCCCCCGGCGCATCTATTCTAGATTTTTTAGGTATGATTAACGTATAGAATAATAATTGTCATATGTAAACTGGATATCTAAAGGGCGTCCCCTAAAACGTCTTACAGGGGCAGGAGTATATTCCCCGCTTAGCAACTGCCTGCGGATCTTCGGCCATTCCCTTTTCAGGTATTCAGGCAATTCCTTCACCGTCATACCATCTACTCCAGGAGAACCACCATTCCGCTTGACATTGCGAAGGGCAGTCAACAGGTTGTCCCGTTCGACTACCTCCTCCATAAGCTGTCCATCTTCGACCGGACTGGCGGTGTCGGCTTTCGATGTGAACAATCCGCCCTTTATTTCAAAAGGCAACCACAATTGTTTTGCCGGTCTATTATTCACTCGTCCTCCGTCCTGCAGTCCTATCATTTAATCCCTTCTCAGGGAACCGTTCGGGCCTTCAGAGGCGGCATAACATTAATATCTTCTTCCGTTTAGGCCGAGAGTTTCCACCACCTGCTCTTTCGATTGCAGGGCGGGTTCCTAGTTCGTCCATGCTTCAGAAGAATAATGCCTGCTTCGATCCTCCTACTATGCCTTCTGCTGACTTCTCCCATGCGGTCAGGGTCGATTACTCTCCCCTCAGCCAATTTCCGTCGCACGCGACATCCCAGGGCACATGAGAGACCTCCCGGGGTAAGACACAAAGCTTTCAGTGCGTAAACGCCGGATTTATAAAGCACACCCCAGTTGCGGATGGAGGACTTAATGGTCACGTGCCCACTGGTCCCGGGTGTACCACACCTCAGATCCGGTTCCTGTACGTCGCCCCGCACTTTTGGATTGGGCTTCCTTCAGACCCCGCCTCACGACGACGCCCTTGCCCTTCTCCTAACCTTAGGCTCCGCGAACACCTGGTACGAGGACTTTCACCTCGCTAGTTCTGTGCCATGCCCGGCACACACGTAAAGCTGAGTGGCTGGGCAACGATAACCGAAAAACTATGATAAAGGTAAAAACTACCGGCTAAATACTGCCTTTCAAAAACGGCACGGCTTTGCCCAGTCCATCTCAAGCGCCTTGATACTGTTTAAGGCCTCCTCCTAAGATATGGTATTATGAGTTTCACCACAAAACCATAAACCAATAAAGAAGGAGGAGACCAAATGAGATTTTACACCAAACAGCACAAAT
>JAFDHL010000224.1 GCA_019308785.1 Deltaproteobacteria bacterium | reverse complement strand
GATTACGAATGCAATTGCGGCAAGTACAAACGCATGAAACACCGGGGTATCGTGTGTGAGAAGTGCGGGGTAGAGGTAATACAGTCCAAGGTTCGCCGGGAACGGATGGGTCATATTGAGCTTGCCGCTCCTGTGGCACATATCTGGTTTTTGAAATGCCTTCCCTCTAAAGTGGGCAATCTCCTCGATTTGACCCTGAAAGATCTGGAAAGGGTTCTTTACTTTGAGGCTTTTATCGTTACGGATCCGAAGGATACCCCTCTTTTGGAAGGCAGCCTGTTGACTGATGAACAGCTCCAACAAGCAAGAGAGGACTATGGGGATCGATTTGAGGCGGGAATCGGAGCTGAAGCTATTCAGGCAATGCTGAAGGAACTGGACCTTGACGAACTTTCGGAAAGCCTTAGGATTGAGATGCTGGGGACAAAGTCGGATGCAAAGCAAAAAAAGCTGGCCAAACGGCTGAAAATCATTGACGCTTTTAAGGAGTCAAAAAACAGACCGGAATGGTTAATAATGAATACTATTCCCGTGTTGCCTCCCGATCTCAGGCCCTTAGTACCACTTGACGGAGGACGTTTTGCCACCTCCGATTTAAATGACCTGTACAGGCGTGTAATAAACCGGAATAACAGGCTGAAAAGGCTTTTGGAGTTAAATGCCCCTGACATAATTGTAAGGAATGAAAAAAGGATGCTCCAGGAGGCAGTTGATGTTCTATTTGATAATGGGAGAAGAGGAAAGGCTGTAACCGGCGCGAACAAAAGACCTTTTAAGTCCCTGAGCGATATGTTGAAAGGCAAACAGGGAAGATTTCGGCAGAATCTCCTTGGAAAGCGAGTGGACTATTCAGGTCGGTCGGTTATCGTGGTCGGCCCTGATCTTCGTTTGCATCAGTGCGGACTTCCTAAGAAAATGGCTTTGGAGCTCTTCAAGCCTTTCATATACAACAAGTTGGACGAAAAGGGTCTGGTCACTACCATCAAGAGTGCAAAGAAGATGGTGGAAAGAGAGACCCCCGACGTCTGGGACGCCTTAGACGAAGTGGCCAGGGAATACTGTATTCTGTTGAATAGGGCTCCGACACTGCATCGTTTAGGGATACAGGCATTTGAACCTATACTTATTGAGGGTAAAGCCATTCAGCTCCATCCGTTAGTATGTACAGCCTTCAATGCTGACTTTGATGGAGACCAAATGGCGGTCCATGTGCCTTTGTCCATTGAGGCCCAGATAGAGGCCAGGGTTCTGATGATGTCCTCCAACAATATTTTATCACCTGCCAACGGAGGCCCCATCATTGTTCCCAGCCAGGACATAGTACTGGGGCTTTACTATATGACACGGGAAAGACCTTTTTCTAAAGGTGAAGGAAAAGTTTTTTCGAGCCCTCAAGAAGTAAGAATTGCATTTGATGCCGGTGAATTGGATTTACATGCTTCAATTAAGGTCAGGTTAGAAGGAAAGCTTCAGGAGACCACCACGGGCCGTGTAATTCTATATGAGATCTTACCCGAACCGCTTTCCTTCGACCTGCTGAACAAAACCATGTCCAAAACAGAACTGCGTGCTTTGATCAACGAGTCCTATCGCGAGGCGGGGACTAAATCCACAGTTATATTGGCAGACAGGCTGAAAGATGTCGGTTACAAATACGCTACTATTTCGGGGATATCTATCGCCATGAAGGATATGGTGGTGCCGTCAAGAAAGGGGGAAATTATCGAGAAGGCGGAAAATGAGGTAAAGAAGATAGATGATCAGTACATAAGTGGGCTCATTACTGACGGCGAAAAATACAACAAAGTTGTGGATATTTGGGCCCAGTCCACAGAAGATGTTGCCTCTGAGATGATAGAGGAAATGGCAGTTGAAGAGGTATTGGGTCCCCGGAACAAAAAAACGAGGACTACCAGTCTTAATCCAATCTTCATGATGTCTGACTCGGGCGCAAGGGGAAGTAAAGATCAAATGAGACAGTTGGCTGGAATGAGAGGATTGATGGCCAAACCGTCTGGGGAGATCATCGAAACACCAATTACGTCAAACTTTCGGGAAGGTCTGACCGTTTTGCAGTACTTTATCTCCACTCATGGAGCCAGAAAAGGTCTGGCCGACACGGCGCTCAAAACAGCTAATTCAGGTTATTTAACCAGGAGACTGGTGGACGTGGCACAGGATGCTATTATCACTGAAGAAGACTGCGGCACGATGGATGGTATCTGGGTGGATGCCCTTGTGGAAGGCGGCGAAATTCTTCAGAGAGTTGGAGAACGGATTTTGGGTAGAGTGGCCCTGGAGGATATCTATGATCCGGTGACACAAGAAGTGCTTGTGAAGGCAAATGAGGATATCGATGAATATAAAGTCGAGAGGATTGAGAAAGCTGGAATAGAAAGGGTCAGGATCAGGTCCGCTTTGACATGTGAAGCCATGCGCGGTGTGTGCAAAAAATGTTATGGTAGAGACCTGGCTCACGGTCATGAAGTGAATATTGGCGAAGCAGTCGGTATCATTGCTGCCCAGTCTATTGGCGAACCTGGAACGCAGCTTACCATGAGGACGTTTCATATTGGTGGTACAGCAAGTAGACGGGTTGAGCAGTCGACAATTCAGCCCAGGAATCAGGGTAAGGTCAAGTTCGTCAATCTTAAAACAGTGAAAAATGCAGAGGGAGACCTCGTGGTTATGAACCGTGATGGCGAAATCGCTATTTTAGGTAAAGGCGGAAGGGAAGTGGAACGATATCCTATTATCTTTGGGGCGACCCTGAAAGTCCGCAACGGGAAGAAAGTCAAGCCGGGTGAGGTCCTTGCTGAATGGGATCCCTTTACCATCCCTATTTTGACAGATGTGCCCGGCGTTGTTAAATTTGGTGACATTATGGAAGGCCGTACAATGCAGGAAAAGCGGGATCAGGTCACGGGAAAGATTAGCAGGGTGATCGTTGAGTCGGGTGACATGGATACACGGCCCCGGATCTCCATCAAAGATAGCAGCGGAAAAACGGCCAGTTCGGCAGTAAGTACAAAGGCCAAGGCCCGATACCTTTTACCAGTGGGTGCTATCATTATGGTCAATGAAGGAGATAAGGTGAGTTCCGGTGTCGTCTTGGCGAAGATTCCAAGGGAAACTACTAAAACGAAAGATATTACAGGAGGACTTCCACGGGTAGCTGAACTATTTGAAGTTAGAAAACCAAAAGAGACAGCTATCATCAGTGAAATAGATGGCGTGATTTCTTTTGGCAGGTACACAAAGGGTAAAAGGAAAATGACGATTACTCCGGATGTTGGTGATGCTGTAAACTATTTTGTTGCAAGAGGAAAGCACGTTAGTGTCCTGGACGGGGATTACGTCAGGGCTGGTGAGGCCTTGATGGACGGCTCAATCAACCCCCATGACATACTAAAGATCAGAGGCCTTAAAGAACTGGCCAAATATCTCGTTAATGAAGTCCAGGAAGTATATCGACTTCAAGGTGTAAAGATTAACGATAAGCACATCGAAGTTATCGTCAGACAAATGTTACGACAGGTCAGCGTGACTGATGCGGGGGATTCCCATTTCCTTTTAGGGGAGAATGTGGAAAAGTGGCGTTTTGAAAAGGAGAACAACAAGATCGTCGAGCAAGGCGGAAAACCAGCTACTGCGGATCCGTTACTATTAGGAATTACCAAGGCTTCACTCAGCACGGAGAGTTTTATATCGGCTGCATCTTTTCAGGAGACAACGAAGGTTTTGTCCGATGCCAGTGTAGCTGGAAAAGTGGATCACCTGAAAGGCCTGAAAGAAAACGTGATTATGGGTCGCTTGATCCCGGCAGGGACCGGGGTCAAGGCATACCGGAATATTGGAATGGGTGTTGAAGGGTAAATTTCTTGGTGTATTAATTCAAAAAACCTTGACAAAATAAGGTAGACAAAATATAAAAAATGGTTTTGTTTATTTCCTGGTTCTGTCTGTATTTTGTCCTGATAATTTGTATGCTTGAGTGAAAAACAAGGAGAATCTATGCCGACCATTAACCAGCTCGTCAGAAAGGGCCGCAGTAAACCGAAGAAAAAGATCAAGACACCTGCCCTCCAGGGTGCGCCTCAAAAAAGGGGTGTATGTGTGCGTGTCTATACATCGACACCGAAGAAGCCCAACTCGGCCTTGAGAAAGGTTGCCAGGGTGAGGTTAACAAATGGAATTGAGGTGACTTCCTATATTCCTGGTATGGGCCATAACCTTCAAGAGCATTCGGTTGTGCTGATTCGAGGCGGGCGAGTTAAGGATTTGCCAGGCGTTAGGTATCATATTATTCGGGGTACGATGGATACGACTGGCGTGGATGATCGCAGGAAGGGCCGTTCAAAATACGGTGCCAAAAGGCCAAAAGGCCTCTGAAATCCTAATAATTTTTCGGAGGAGTTTTATGCCCAGGAAAAGAATAGTTTCCAAACGAGAAGTGATGCCTGATCCGCAGTATAAGAGCGTTCTTGTGGCCAAATTTGTCAACAACCTGATGAAGAAGGGCAAGAAGAGTATTGCTCAAAAGATATTATACAATTCGTTTGACATAATAAAAGAGAAAACAAAGCAAGATCCGTTGATTGTTTTTCAGAAGGCGGTTGAAAATGTGAGGCCTGCTGTGGAAGTTAAGTCAAGGCGGGTTGGGGGCTCTACTTACCAGGTGCCCACAGAAGTGAGGCCCTCCAGAAGGCAGGCCCTAAGCATCCGGTGGCTAATCAATTTTGCCAGCCTGAGAGGCGAAAAGGCAATGGCTACCAAACTGGCGGGCGAGTTAATCGATGCAAGTAATTCAAGAGGGGCTGCCATTAAAAAGAAAGAAGACACTCACAGGATGGCTGAGGCCAACAAGGCTTTTGCCCACTACCGCTGGTAAGTGAAAGTAGGAAGTATGCAGTAATCAGCAGGCAGTGATCAGAAAACGGGCCGAGGGCAAAGGCAGGAAGTATGCAGTAGAGAGTAGGCGGGTTATTTAGTGTGTACTGTTTAGTGTTTACTGTTTACTAATTAAGAGGAGGGTATGAGATGAGCAAGAAGAAGTATGAGAGGACGAAGCCGCACGTAAATGTGGGCACGATAGGGCATATCGATCATGGTAAGACGACTTTAACTGC
>JAFDHL010000223.1 GCA_019308785.1 Deltaproteobacteria bacterium | reverse complement strand
GAAAAATGGTGTCATATGGCAGGTGGGCCACCTTCTCTACGATCAGCCTGATTCTCAATTTGATCTCATCTTCTTGAGAAATAATCTTCTGACCTATTATCTGGATGAATTCAAAAAGCCCGCGCTCGGGAAGGTGCTATCTCATCTCTTGACGGGAGGTTTCTTAATTCTCGGATCACATGAGAAGCTGCCTCCTAACGGGTTTGGCCTTTTTCCCACTGGTTCTCTTTCGTATGTTCTAAAAAAATTGGATTAGGCTTTGGAAAAAACGAAAAAGAAAAATATTTTCTTTATTGGCCCTCCAGGGTGCGGGAGGCCGATTACCGGCTTTTTTACCCGTGAAATGAGAGAAAGAGGTCAAAGGGTGGGGTTTTCCATAAACACTCTGGATGGGAAACAGGGAGTACTGGCGCACAAGAACATAAAGGGCCATTACAGGGTTGGGAAGTATGGTGTGAACCTGGAAGATATTGATCAGATTGCTGTCCCATCCATGATCCCTGCAAGTGAAGATGTAATAGTGGTGATCGATGAAATCGGTAAGATGGAGTGCTTTTCGCCCCTATTCAGGGACACTGTATTACAAGTCCTCGATTCAAAGCACCCGGTTCTGGGTTCTATTCCCTTAAGAGGTGGTCCTTTTATAGAAGAGATTAAAAAACGCAAAGATGTCCTGCTGATTCGGGTCTCTGAAAAGAACAGGGATGGACTTGTAAATGAGTTCATGAAGGATAGGGCTTGCTAGGAAAGAGTTTGCCAGACAGGCAGTTATTATATCTCTGGAGCAGAGCACGTAGCAAATGACAGGGAACGCGGGTGCTATCATTCATAAGGAGTATTTTTCTGAATGGGAACATGCCAATATTGTGGTAAAAGCTCCATGACCATCTCAGGCACGATCGGTTTTTGTGTTGATTGTATCAGGGGCCATTTTGATAAGGTCTGGCCGGAGATTAAGCATGTACATCAAAAAAGCCGACGGGCCTATGGTCTTCCGGAGGACCCTCCCCGTGTACCTGAAGGTATATCCTGCTCGCTGTGTGTTCGGGAATGCAGCATACCTGAAGGAGGCACAGGATACTGCGGTTTGCGACGAGTAGAAAACGGCCTGATCCGTGGGGGAAGGCCTCATGAAGGAAACCTGTCTTACTATTACGATCCGCTTCCCACCAACTGTGTGGGTGATTTTGTCTGTCCCGGGGGTACCGGATCCGGATATCCTCGATATGCGGTTTCAAACGGACCGGAATACGGCCATATGAATCTGGCAGTGTTTTACCATGCCTGCTCTTTCAACTGCCTGTATTGCCAGAACTATCATTTCAAAGAAAAGACTTTTTCCTCTCAAAAGATGTCAGCTAAAGCGCTGGCTCGTGCTGTGGACAAGAGAACCACCTGCATTTGCTATTTCGGAGGAGATCCTACACCGCAGATTCTCCATGCCCTGAAGACATCCAAGCTTGCCCTAAATGAGGCCGGTGATCGAATTCTCAGGATATGCTGGGAGACAAATGGCGCTCTACAGGAACCTTTTTTGACCAGGATGGCTGATTTGTCCTTAAAGTCCGGAGGGTGCATTAAGTTCGATCTGAAGGCCTGGGACGAAGGGCTTCACCATGCCCTTTGCGGCGTAACAAACCAAAAGACCTTAGAGAATTTCAGGGCGTTGGCAGGGTGGATTGAGAAAAGGTCGGAGCCACCATTTCTCATCGCAAGTACTTTGCTGGTTCCGGGGTACATTGATGAAGATGAAGTGGCGGGGATCGCGAAGTTTATTTCCGGACTGAATCCTGAGATCCCTTATAACCTGCTTGCTTTCTATCCCCATTTCTATTTAAGGGACCTTCCAACCACATCAAGAGCACATGCCATGCGATGCAAAGAAGTTGCTGAAAAGTCCGGTCTCAAGCATGTTCGTATTGGTAATATACATCTGCTGGGGGAGGACTACTGATAGCTTGCTATATGAAATATTATTTGACTTGGCGAGTCAAAAAGCATACCGTCCTTCATCTGTGACAGACCATTGATTGCTCTACCCAAATCCACTTTTGATTTTTAGTAATTTTAGGTTTTCAACCTCAGCGGTTCGTATTTCTTTCCACATATCAAGTAAGGTATTTGTGAGAGGACCTGGGTGGGCGAGGCCAATTCCCGCATTAACTGGTTTTAAACATTGGGAGATATTGTGATGCATCTTAAGAGAGTCGATCTTTATCCCGAAAAATTCCCGACCACAGAACACTATCCTTTTAACCTGAACATTTTCCATGAGACTAAAAGCATCCTATTCGATTCACCGGTAACATTTTTCATAGGAGAAAATGGCACCGGAAAGTCGACTTTGCTGGAAGCCCTAACTCACAAATGCGGCATATATATATGGGGAAACATTGAGAGAAAACGCTTTAAAGTCAATTTCTATGAGCAAAGGCTTTATGAGGCTATTGATATCGAATGGACTGATGGTCCTGTGCACGGTTCATTTTTCGCGTCCGAGATATTCCGGAATTTTGCCCAAATCCTGGACGAATGGGCAGCTGCGGATCCTCGATCACTTGAGTATTTCGGGGGCAAATCCTTGGTGACCCAGTCCCATGGCCAGTCCATCATGTCGTTTTTCAAGGCCCGCTACAAAATCAAAGGGATTTACTTTATGGACGAGCCAGAGACAGCCCTCTCACCAAAAACCCAGTTGGATTTGCTTTCGGTGCTCAAGGACTTGAGCCAGGCCGGGCATGCCCAATTTATCATTGCCACTCACTCTCCAATCCTCCTTGCATGTCCTGGGGCGAAGATTTACAGCTTCGACCATGTGCCTGTTAAGCAGGTTGATTACGAGGAGACAGAACAGTTCCAGATCTATAAGAACTTCATGGAGGACCGGAATAAATACTTGGATGGAATTTAAGAAAATTCTGTTTGACTTCAAGGACTAAAAACATTAGCATCCGAATTTGCCAATTTATGTTCTTTGGGCCAGTCCCAACTGGTCAGGATTAGCGACAATCCTCCTTGACAGGGAAGTTAATAAATGAGCAGCTTCCTTTTAAAATCGAGATTCCAATATTCTTCGCATCCGCTCTGCGATGCTCAGGCCTACCCCTTCGGGGCGGGTTGTCAGTTTCCAGCATTCCATTTTTCTATGTTCGAAACAGAACATCAGGCCTCCATAAACCTCATTATTATCAACAAGTTAAGCAAATTGCGAGACGTAATAACAAGGTGCTTAAGGACATACTAATTTGAGGAGGTGAATTTAGGTTTACTGGGTTATAGCAGTGGCCTCACATGGGGCCAAAACGAACCAAAAACCGACAGTCTAAGACAAGGAGGGGAAAATGAAGAGAGCAATGTTTTTTCTTGACCAAAAGGACATGCCGACTCAGTGGTATAACATCCAGGCCGATTTGCCGGAGCCCTTACCGCCGGTTTTGCACCCCGGAACAAAACAGCCGATAACCCCGGATGATCTGGCACCTCTGTTTCCTATGGAGCTTATTATGCAGGAGGTAAGCACCGAGCGCTGGATTGATATCCCCGAGGAGCTTCAGGATGTCTACCGCACCTGGAGACCAACCGTGTTGCACCGGGCATATCGTCTGGAGAAGGCCCTGGATACACCGGCCAAGATTTTCTACAAATATGAAGGAACAAACCAGGCAGGTAGCCACAAGCCCAATACTGCCACAGCCCAGTGCTATTATAACATGAAGGAGGGGATCAAACGCTTAACCACCGAGACCGGGGCCGGGCAGTGGGGCAGTGCCCTGGCCATGTCCGGTGCATTCTTCGGTGTTGAGATCAAGGTCTATATGGTCAGGATCAGTTATGACCAGAAGCCGTATCGCCGTATAGCAATGGAGGTCTGGGGGGCCAAATGTATCCCCAGCCCCAGCACGGAAACCCAAGCGGGAAGAGATATGCTGGAAAAATGGCCAGATTGCCCCGGCAGCCTGGGACTCGCTATTAGTGAGGCAGTAGAGGAATGCGTAAGCCGTGATGATACCCACTATACCCTGGGCAGTGTACTCAACCATGTCCTGCTTCACCAGACTATCATTGGAGAGGAGACCAGGAAACAGATGGAGATGGCAGATGCCTACCCTGATATTATTGTAGGTAATATCGGCGGCGGCTCCAACTACGCCGGCCAGTTCCTGCCCTGGATCAGGGATAAAATAAGCGGGGAAAAACCGGATCTGCGCGTCATCTGTGTTGAGCCTGAAAGCTGCCCTACCGTGACCAGGGGATTATATGCCTATGACTTTGGTGACGCGGTCGGGATGACTCCGCTGCTCAAGATGCATACCCTGGGCCACGGCTTTATTCCTCCCCCGGTCCATGCCGGCGGATTGCGTTATCACGGGATGGCGCCAATCATATGTCACCTTCGTGAGCTGGGCCTGGTTGAAGCCGTATCCACGCCCCAGCTTCCTACCTTTGAGGCAGGGGTTCAATTTGCCCGCACCGAGGGCATTATCACCGGGCCTGAGCCGTGTCACAACGTCAGGGTTGCCATTGATGAAGCCCTGAAATGCAAGGAATCCGGAGAAGCAAAAACAATACTGATAGCTCACAGCGGACATGGGCACTTCGACCTTGCCGCCTATGATAAGTACCTGTCGGGTGAACTGGTGAATTATCCTTATCCCGAGGAAGAGGTCAAGAAAGCCCAGGCTGAACTGCCTGAGGTTCCAGAGGCCTAAGACCTGGTCGGACCACCGGAAATGGTGAGAGCACACCCTCCTCCCTTCCTCCATAAGTGGGAATGTGGGGGTGAAAACGGTCTTCTGGTACTTTAACGGCGCACTCACAGCCTTTATTCTTTCAGGACTGTGAGTGCGCTCTTTTTGCCAGGGTGCATTGCTCTTTGCCACTTAAAATCCCCCCGTACCCCCTTTATAAAGGGGGTACGGGGGGATTTAGTGGGTTTTTCTTGACTGGTAAGAAATCAGTAATGCTCCCCGTTTGCCATGGGAGGTGAACATATTGATCGAACAGTACGATGACAAAACGATTCGATGCCCCAGGGTGGGCGGCGAGGTTAATTTTTTGTACTGCCGTTCCGAGAATAACATGTTCCCCTGTGGATGGATAGTCGGTTGCTGGCAGAACCGGATAGATATCAACAAGTTTCTGGAAGACCACTACTCCAATGAAGAGCTTGACCGAATATTTGCCCCCCCAAGACCTAAAGTTGAAAGCCTTGTGAAAATAATTGATAAGGCAAAAAAGAGGAAGAAAGAAGAGGAATGATGCGCGAGGAGATTTTTTTGGGAAACGGGGCCGTTGCACTGGGACTTGTTGAGGCCGGTTGCCAGGTGGTGACCTCTTATCCGGGAACGCCCAGTTCTGAGATCCTGCCCGAGGTGGTTCGTCTGGTCAAGTCGGAAGGCCTCAACACCTACGTTGAGTGGTCAACCAACGAGAAGGTGGCCCTTGATAATGCATATGC
>JAFDHL010000222.1 GCA_019308785.1 Deltaproteobacteria bacterium | reverse complement strand
CCTAGCCTTGAAAAGCTCCATCACATAGGCGGAAGCGTCCTGTATGGTCAGGGCGTCGATATTGATGTTTTTATCTCCTAAAAGAGTCCCCAGTTTGCCGAGCTCGCCGGGAACATTCTTCAGAAAAAGAGATATTTCCATTCTTACCATGTTTCAAACCTCCGGATTATTCGTTAGGGGTTAAGGGTCTACCGTCTGCCTTTCTGATAAGTTCGTCCCATTTTCGGTCAACGCGTTCCTGAACGTCATTGACCATATCTTCGGTCATCTGCTGGAAACGTCCCTGCGCCTTCATATACTCTTTAACGGGCAGTTCCCTATCCGGGTAGATGTTTATCGTGTATTTCCAGTTCTCCTCTAAACGTCCTCGCTTTTTTGAAAACCTCCATCTCCTTACCTCGTAGAGGGGAAAGACCTTGGCCTGGGTCGCCATACGGGTAATCTGAACCGACTTACTTGGATCTATCCGCCATCCAGGCGGACAGGGCGAAAGGAGGTGAATGAACTTCGTGCCGGTAATGTGGCGGACTTTTTTGAACTTCATATACATATCATCCGGATAGGCCACCGACGTCGTGGCCATGTAAGGAATGTGGTGTGCCAGCATGATCTCCTCAATGTCCTTTTTCGGCTCTTCCTTAATGGATCCTGCCGGTGTTGTCGTTGTCCACGCGCCAACTGGTGTTGCACTGGAACGTTGGATGCCCGTATTCATATATGCTTCGTTGTCATAGCAAACATATAAAATGTCATCGTTTCTCTCGGCAGCACCTGAAAGGGATTGAATTCCTATATCGAAAGTACCGCCGTCTCCTGCCCATGCCATAACCACCACATCCTTCTCTCCCCGGGCATCAAGACCAGCGCGGACACCGGACGCTGAGATTGCGGCTGTCTCGAAAGGGACGTGAATTATCGGCACTTGAAGCGCTGAATAGGGATAGACGCCGTTGATAATAGTCCAGCAGCACGCAGGAATAACGACGACCGTTCGCTTTCCCAAACCCTTCAGGGCCAGTTTCATGGCTAAAGAGGCACCGCATCCCTGACATGAGAGCATGCCGGGCTGTAGCAACTCTTCCTCGGTCATCAGTTCACGCGGTATATCAAATGTCTTTTGCATGGCACACCCCTACAAATTGAAGATTGTCGATTGAAGATTGACGATTTAAAGAATTTCTTAAATCTTCAATCAAACGCCTATTCCTTCAGACCCCAGAAAAGGGGCACGTCCGTTGGTTTATCATTTGAAAGTGCATAGTTGATAATGCCTTCAATGTCGTCCGGTGTGACATCGCGTCCACCAAGGCCTGCAATGACTGGATAGACCATGGGTTTATTCTCAATAGGATAGAGAGCAGCCTGAATCTCACTGGCAAAAACTCCACCCAAACCGGCTGTGAGATTGCGATCCATGACCACCACCTTGGCGACATTGCCAAGAACCTTACGCCATCGTTCAACCGGCACCGGCCTGAACATTCGCAGTTTCATCAAACCCACCTTCTTGCCTTCCTCGCGAAATTTGTCAACGGCAATGCGGGAGACCGATGTAATGGTTCCAGCAGCAACGACGATCACTTCGGCATCGCCGGTTCGATACTCCTCGCATATATCATATTCCCTGCCGAAGATCTCTTCGAACTCCTTGCACACCTGCTGGTAGTATTCAAGGGCCTTCAAAGCATCCTTGTGCATGATATATCGCTCTTCGAAGTAGTAATCAGGCCCAATCATTCCACCGAACGAGCGGGGATTGTTTATGTCGATCCTGAATTCAGGATTGTATGGCGGAAGGAATTCATCAACCTGTTCTATCTCCGGGATGTCCACAATCTCCGATGTATGACTCAGAAAGAAGGCATCATATGTGAGCATCACGGGAAGCGAGACCTTCTCAGCTAATTTGTAAGCCATAATGACGCTGTCCAAGACCTCCTGGTTGGATTCACAGTAGACCTGGATCAGGCCTGTATCCCGCTGTGACAGGGAATCGGTTTGATCTGCCCATATATTCCAGCCTGGCCCAACCGCCCGGTTCACGTTGGCCAGTACAATAGGTAATCGAGCACCAGCAGCCCAGTGGAGAACCTCATGCATCAGCAGAAGTCCCTGGCTGCTGGTTGCGGTAAACGATCTAACCCCGGCAGTTGAGGAACCGATAACCCCGGCCATGGCCGAATGTTCACTCTCTACCTTGATGAATTTGGCGTCTAATTCACCGCTCGCACACATCTCGGAAAGCTCTTCTACGATTGTCGTCTGTGGTGTTATGGGGTAGGCCGAAATAACCTTGACACGACAAAGTTTGACGCCGTGTGATACCGCAAAATTCCCTTTGATTACCTGTTTCAATTAAGCCTCCCCTTTCAATTTAATATTGACTATTGACTATTGACGATTTTCAATTGTCAATTGTCAATTTCTATTGGGGTTTCTTCGTCGATCATGGTTATGGCGTTCCGCGGGCACTCCGTAAAACAGATGCCGCAACCCTTGCAATAGTCGTAGTCAAAGGCATAGCCGAAATGCCCTTTTCCTTTAACAAGTACTGAAATATCGGGGCAGAATATTAAGCAGTTATCGCACTCGGTACAACGGCCACAGTGCATGCAGCGAGATGCCTCTTGCAGCGCGTCTTTCTCGGAAAAGGTATCGCTGTAAGGCTCAAAAGAGCCTTTACGTGAATTAGCATCCTGGATTTTTTTCTCAACCTGTGGCTCTTTCACAAAATAATCGTATACAATTTTTTCGGAATCAACGACCATCGAGTTGTTCTGGCGTACAGGATTAATGGGGGACCAGCCCATATATTGGGAGAAGCTTATGGCCGGACCATCACCAATGGCTATCTTTTTCAGTACACCAGCAAATTCCACTCCTTTACGGTCACAATCCATGGCTATCGCCGCTTTCTTGCCAGAAGCCACGGCATGCACTACGGTGTGCGGCATATCAATAATGTCCCCGCCCGCAAAAATCTTTGCCTTGCCATCAGCCTTGGCATCGACCTCCAGGCATTCATTGACCTCTATCACTCGATTTTCGGTCTTTATTATTTTGTTCAGATAATCAAAGAGCGGTATTTCACCGATAGCTGTCACGATACTGTCAGTTTTAATATCAAACAACACACCATCTTTCTTTACTGGACGCTTACGCCCACTCTCGTCAGGAGGACCCAACTCCATCTCACAGCACACTAACTTCCTGATAGTGCCGTCGTCATTGAGTTCGATCTTCTCGGGAGCAGCAAGGAACCGGAACCGGACACCTTCTTCTCGCGCTTTTTCAATCTCTTCGGAATGAGCAGGCATTTCGGTTTCAGAACGGCGGTAGACAACGGTCGCATCTGCTCCTAAGCGAATTGCCGTTCTGGCAGCGTCAATTGCAGTGTTACCTCCACCTATTACCGCAACCCTGTCGCCCAGATCGACCTCCTCACCAAGGGCTACTTTCTTTAGCATACCAAGGCCGCTCATGATCCGATGGCTCTGGTCCTCTCCCTCAAGATTGAGTTTCATGCTTGCGTGCACACCGGTAGCGAGGAACATGTAATCATAATTGTTTCGAAGTTCATTCAGGGTAATGTCTTTTCCAACCCCGGTCTTTGGCAGCAACTCAATGCCCATGTTTTTTAAGCCGGCAAACTCGGCCGCCACGACCTCACGGGGCAGGCGGTATGCGGGTATGCCCACACGGAGAATACCGCCCATCTCAGGGAGCGCTTCAAACATGGTCACCCTGAATCCTAACAGTCTGCCGTAGTATGCCACTGACATTCCCGCGGGACCTGAGCCGACCACGGCAAGGTTTTTTCCGTTATATTCCGGCAAGTCCGGATGGGGAGTGGAAAGATCAACCTGGTCACCAACAAAACGCTCCAATTCGTTTATGCTAACATAATCGTCAAGGACAGCGCGATTGCAGGAGGTCTCGCAGAATTTAAAGCAGATGCGGCCTAATATCGCAGGAAACGGCTGCTCCTGCTTTAAATGCCAGTAGGCCTTATCGTATTCTCCCTTCTGCACAAGCTTTATCCAGCCTTCAATATCATTCCCTGCCGGGCATGCATTCTGACAGGCAGGCACCTTGTCTTCATAGATCGGCTTTATAAAGCGCCAGCTACCTGTCATGTTGTGAAGCATGGTGCCCAAAGATATATTCATAGGTGTGAAGTCACGCCAGGACGTGAAATCGTATTCTTTTGCCATCTCGCTACGCTTCTTCATAGCCATCTTTAACTATTCCTTCGCATGTTCGATTACCCCCGAGTTTATACATACGGGAGTATCAAGCATAATTTAAGTGTTTTGATTTTTGATCTCGGAATTTGGATTTTGGATTTGTTTTTTCAATCCGCAATCCGTAATCCACAATCTTAAAATGTGTCCCATTTTTATGCCTTAATCACCCGTTCATACGCAGCATGGGCAGCCTTTTTGTTGTTCTCTTTTTTGACAGGGACATATTCCTCGATAGCCTGCTCAATAGACTCGATCTTTACCAGACCGGTCGCCTTTGAAAATGCACCTAATATTGCTGTATTGACAATTGGATTGGAAGGCGAACCTAAACGATGCTCAACAGCCACTGATGCGGCGTCCACCACGTAAAGCTGGTAGTCATCGCCCAGGAGATCCCTGTAGTGATTCGGGCTTCGTTTACAGTTAATCAAAACAGAGCCGTTCTTTTTCAATCCCTGGGTGACTCCAACGGATTCAAGCATTAATGAATCCAATACTACAACGTGGTCGGGCTTATAAATTTGATTGCGCAGATATATTTCTTTATCATCAATGCGGCAGAATGCCATAACCGGAGCACCGCGGCGTTCTACACCAAATGCCGGAAATGCCTGCACATACTTATCTTCGATAAAAAATGCATGGGTCAGGACCTCGGAGCCAATGACCGCCCCCTGTCCGCCCCTTCCGTGAAATCGAATTTCAATCATTACTAAGCCTCTATTTTTTGAAAATTGGTTTCATAACAGTATGAGATAATCATCTTCGCAAGGGAATAACTAACAGGCACTTAATGCTTCCGTTTTAGCATACAAAAGAATACAATATACGTCTTTATGAAATCATAGGCAAATGTGTTAGCTATATGAGATAAAGCTTAAATTATAAGCCCAGCTCACACTGGACTTAACCTTTGCGGTTAAAGGTTTTTGCGGTTTCAGCGGACAGGATGGCTTTAATAGTAACTGGTACATTGCCAAGTTATAGATGTGGGGGAGGCGAGCGAGCCCTTTAGGGTGAGCTCGCGAAGCCTCCCCGACTCTATAACTTGGGCCGTCATTACATATTTTGGTGGCTACCAAGCTCCTCGGTTAGCTTTTTGTTGAAAAAATGTAGGTGAAGCTCCATTGTTTATTAGCCATCCGGGTACACCGGTGGCACAATCTAAAAGCAGTCTGCAATGAAGCAGCTGCAAAAAACAAAGGA
Organism: Deltaproteobacteria bacterium; assembly: GCA_019308785.1. GTDB lineage: Bacteria > Desulfobacterota > DSM-4660 > Desulfatiglandales > Desulfatiglandaceae > JAFDHL01. The sequence goes on along the minus strand of JAFDHL010000222.1, from coordinate 230 downwards.
GGAGCTTCACCATGAAAAAGAAAAACATTTATGTAAACCAAAGTCAAGAACTGCTTAGCCTGTTTGGAGAAGCCGGAAACAATGAAAAAATTATGTGCGTGCCAATCGATTACGCCAAAAAGGATCATGTTGTGATGTTCTGCAATGGCTATGGCCATATTCTCAGAAAACCGTTTTCCATTAAAAACTCCCCCGAAGGTGTCGAGTATCTTACCGGACAGGTAACGCGA
>JAFDHL010000221.1 GCA_019308785.1 Deltaproteobacteria bacterium | reverse complement strand
AAATCAAGGTATTTTCCATGAATTTCCAGCACAGGCTGGTAAGATGAAAAAACAGTGCCTTCCTTCATAATCCTTACATCCACCGGCAGGTCCTTTAAGAGGGACACACATTCTTCCACCCCGGCAAGTACCGCCCATGACCAGTTCGCAGGGAGCCCCTTGGCCATAATTTCTGTCCGCACTTCTCTATCGATTCCCTTTGCTTTGAGGATTTTTTCAGTCCTTTCGAAATAGACGTCTGTTACAAGGCCTTTTCTGATTTGTTCAGAAGTCGCTGTATGTAGCAAAGCTCGAGCCCTCCTTTTTGCAAATTAGACCTTCAAGCAAAAAAATACCATGTATTATTTTAATTGTTAAATAGATCAAAAACTAATAAATTCAATCATATTATCAAATAGCTGTCAAACTTCATTAAGCTGCCAGGGTATAATATTACTGATTTTTGAAAGATCACGGAAAGATAAGAAATAATAAGTCTTCACGGCGGTAAGGATTTTTATGAGGTCAATTGTTTTATCCATTTTAATCATTATCTGGTTCACGGCAATGAGCCTCCCTGTGGCTGGTGCCCAGAAAAAGATAACTTTCTGGACCACGGAGGTGGAGAAGGACCGCCTGGAGATCCAGCGACAAATCGCTCGTGCATTTGCGCAGAAAACGGGAATTCGAGTCAGCATGGTCCCTGTGGAGGAAAATCTCTTAGCGGCAAGGGTAACTGCCGCGTATGCTGCGAGAGCTCTCCCGGATGTTCTTTTTCATCCTGTAGACTTTACAATGGGATGGATGAAGGCGGGAATTCTGGATAACCGATCCGCAACCGATGTTATAAATGACCTGGGCAAAGAGACCTTTAGCGCCGGCCCCCTGAATTTCGTCCGCGTTTCCGGCGGTTACGCGGCAGTACCGATCGATGGATGGGGACAGCTCCTCCTTTACCGCAAAGACCTTTTCAGAGAAAAGGGACTCCCGATGCCAGATACCTGGGATCGCATCCTAAAAGCAGCCGAAGCCCTGCACAATCCGCCCCTGATCTGGGGCTTCGAGGCCGCCACAGACCCTGGTGAGACCTATACCCAGCAAGTTTTTGAGCACTTCGCACTATCAAATGGCGTCAGACTGGTAGGGCCATCCGGGAGTATCAATCTGGACACGTCCAATATGGTCCAGACCCTAAAATATTACAGGGCTCTTGCCATGTTTACCCCGCCCGGAAACTTCAATTGGCTACATACCCGAATGGACTATCTCTCCGGACGAGCGGCCATGATTATCTGGTCGCCTTTTATCTTAGATGAGTTATCGGGGCTTCGTCGAGATCAGCCTGTGGTTCCTGATATGGCCAGAGGGGAACCAGGTTTCCTGGCCAGGAATACGGGCTTCGTAACGGTCATTCACGGTCCTGGTGGCGCTGCTCAGTACGGCCAGGTAAACTACTTAGGTGTCACCACGGGTGCGGACAAAGCCGCAGCCAAACTGTGGGTAAAATTCCTACTAACGGGCGGTTACCTGAGGTGGCTGGCTATGGCAGCCGAGGGCAAATTGCCCGTGCGAAAGGGAACCCTGGAGGTGCCCAATCGCTTCCTTGACGGATGGATGAAGCTTGAGTTCGGGGTAACGACCCGGGCCAGGATCTCCCGTTTTTACGGGATGGACGTGGTGAAAACCATTATATCAGGTTTGGATGGTTTTGATCGCTGGGGATTCGCTGAAGAGAAGGGAGCCCTTATCTCGAAGATTTATGGGACAAAGATTATTCCTGAGATTCTCAAACGTTTCCTTGACGGCGAACTGAGCCCGAAGCAGGCCGCCCGAATTATGGACGAGAGGGTCAAGGCGCTGCAGCAAGGGGCGCGACCCTGAACCCTGAACCTTGGGCCTTGAGCTTGATGCCTGACAGTTACCCCGTCGGTCATTATGACTCGGAACGCGTAAGCTGGTATACGCAACCTGTAAATCATGAAACCACAAGAGCCCACCTATTTTAATAAAGAGGCCAGGCTTGCCTTCTGGATGTTAGTCCCTGCATTCGCGGTCGTCCTTGTCTTCGTGATTTTCCCGGTGATCTGGAACGTGTGGCTCAGCCTTAAACCGGTCTTCTTGGAAGATCTTGGAGGACTCTCCCTTTTCGAGTTCAACCTGACCCTGGAGAATTTCAGGAAGGTTTTCTGCGACCAGGACTTTGTGCCGGTCCTTAAGACTACATTGATATACACTGTCGGTGGAAGCCTTCTTTCTATTCTCTTGGGATTTATGGCGGCACTCCTGGTCCATGGGCAATTTCCCGGCCGGAGTCTTTTAAGGGGTCTTTTTATCTCTCCATACATTGCCCCTGTGGTGGCAGTTACCTTCACCTGGAGTTTTATACTTGATCCACAGTTAGGGGTCCTTAACTGGCTGGCCGTGAATGGGGGCCTCTTGGCACAGCCAATCCCCTTTTTTTCGCAACGGTGGTTGGAACTGGACATCATGGGAATGAGGTTACCCTTACCCATTGCGCTCATTTCAGTGATCCTGTTCGAGGGTTGGCGCTATTTTCCCTTTGCTTTCCTGTTTATTCTCGCGCGTCTCCAGGCTATACCGGATGAGCTCTATCAGGCGGCATCGGTCGACGGGGCGAGTCCGTTTCAGCGGTTTTACCACATTACCCTGCCGCATCTCGCAACGGTCCTATCCACCCTCTTTCTTTTCCGGTTCATATGGACCATCAACAAGTTTGACGATATCTTCCTGCTAACAAGGGGGCAGGCGGGCACAAAGGTCATGACTATTAAGGTGTATGATTACGCATTTGGTGAGTTCGATATTGGGGCGAGTTCAGCCGTGGCCATGGTCCTTTTTGGAATTCTGTCACTCTTCATTTTTATTTACTTTCGCTGGATCGTGAGGGAATAGCATTTAAGGCAGGATTCAATCCTGTTATCCAGTCAAAATATTTTTTCGAACAGATGAGTTTTTACATAATGGTGAGTTCGTAAACGAATGGAGATGTGAGGGGATGAGTCGAGAGTACCTGGAAACAGCCATTATCAGGATCCTTAGGATCGCAGGCCTTTTCTTCTTTGTGGTCATCGTGGCCTTTCCCTTCTATTGGATGATCGTCTCTTCTTTCAAGCCCCTGGAGGAGCTTCTCCTGAATCCGGCTAATCTGGGATTAAGTTTTAGCAGTATTGATTTTGGCGCCTATTATGAGGTCCTTTTTGAACACGGCTTCATCCGGTATATCTCCAACAGCGTGTATGTAGCCATCATCACTGTAGTAATCTCCGTGTCCTTAGCAACGGTGGGGGGATATGCCGTCACCCGGCTCCGTTTTCGCGGGCGTACTTTTATGTCTTACAGCGTATTGATCGTCTACATGTTCCCGGCCATAGTCCTGGTAATTCCTTTGTATGTAGTGTTTTCCCGGATGGGGCTTCGGGATTCGGTCCATGTGCTCATCCTGGTTTATTTAGCGCAGACCCTTCCGGTGGCCCTGTATATGCTGTGGAGTTATTTTAAGAGTCTACCCCTTGAGATAGAGCATGCAGGACTTATCGACGGGTGCAGCCGTTTCGGCGTGATCTGGCGGATTGTCATTCCCCTTTCGGCCCCGGCATTAGCCAGTGTGGCCCTGTATACCTTTATGATCGCCTGGAATGAGTTCCTATTTGCCTTCATGTTCCTGGACACCCCTGAGAAATTTACCCTGTCCAGAGGGGTGGTTCAATTAGCTGGAAGTGTGCATCTGTCAAAACAGTTAGTTATGGCAGCCTCGGTCCTGGTGACGCTGCCTGTACTGGCCCTATTCCTCCTGTTCGAACGTTACCTGGTTCGCGGTCTGACGACCGGGGGCATGAAGGGTTGAGTATGGCATCAGTGACGCTTAAAGGAATTACCAAGCGATTCGGGAAGATCATGGCACTATCCCGAGTAGATCTCCACGTGGAGGATAGGGAATTCTGCGTGCTATTAGGGCCTTCCGGCTGTGGAAAGAGTACACTGCTTAATATTATTGCAGGCTTGATCCCCCAGGATGAAGGCAGGATATTATTAGATGGCCGGTCTGTGGACGGGCTTTCTCCCCGGGACAGGGATGTGGCCATGGTCTTTCAGAGCTATGCCCTTTATCCACATATGACAGTGGCCCAAAATCTGGGCTTCGGGCTTCGCATGCGCGGGGTCTCCAAGACAGATATCCGTGAGCGGGTGCTTGAGACGGCCCGACTCTTAGGGATCGAGGACCTCCTGGACCGAAAGCCTGGAGAACTGTCCGGGGGACAGCGGCAGCGGGTGGCCATGGGCAGGGCCCTGGTGCGTCGGCCAAGGCTTTTCCTTCTCGATGAGCCTTTGAGCAACCTGGATGCCCGCCTCCGGGCCAACGTCAGGCTTGAACTTAAGCGGTTGCACCGCCGGATCCGAGGCACCATTTTGTATGTCACCCACGATCAGGTAGAGGCTATGACACTCGGGGACAGGGTCGCGGTTATGCGCCACGGAAAAGTGCACCAGATCGGCCGGCCGGAGACCATCTACTCGCGTCCTCAAGACACGTTCGTGGCCACCTTCATTGGATCGCCGGAGATCAACCTGTATCAGGGAAGCCTTGTTCGCAAAGATGGTCGCCTCCAGTTCAAGGGGCCGGGATTTTTCGTGGATCTCGAAGGATATCAACTAAAGGTGGAAGAGGGTGAAGTGGAAGTGGGCATTCGTCCAGAGGACATAGGAATAGGGAAAGCTGGAACCACCGCCCTAAAAGCCAGGGCAGAGATGATCAGCGACGTGGGCTCGGAAAAATATATTCACGCCCGTATCGGCCAGGAGAGTTTAACAATCCGCTGCCCCAAGGACACCGTCTTTCAACCGGGTGAGATTATTCCCCTGACCATCGATCCTGGCAGGGTTCACGTTTTTCATAAAGGCCGCCGGATATAATCTTCTTTCAAGAGCAGGCTTCCCTTTTTTACATTCTTTTTACATTTGTTTTACTTGCCGGTGACGACTTTTTCTCTGTGCCGTGGTCAAATTTGCAGCACTGGTGGGACGGCATATACTCGATTCGTGCCAGACCACAGTGAAACATCATTTAACGCTGCATTTGAGCCGGACATGGTCAATAGCGATGCTAATTGCGAGTGCTTGTAATCGGCGGCAATGCGGCACAGACAAGGAGGTGCAGGATGAAGACCATAGTGAACAGAAAAAAGGTTGAGTGGTG
>JAFDHL010000220.1 GCA_019308785.1 Deltaproteobacteria bacterium | reverse complement strand
AACGTTGGTTCTAAAACAACTTACAAGCACATGCTGTAATATGTATTTGCATCATAACCGTGCCGTGGGATTAGACGTAACAAAAGCATGCTATTATGTTAATTGAAAGGGCATCAAGTGAATAAGAGTATTTAGACCACGGACCCCCAATGATAATCCTTTTGTGGAGTCGTTATTTGGAGGTATCAAAACAGCTCCACAATACCCAGGACGTTTTTTGGACCGTGATCATGGAATTCAATATTTTGACCGCTACTTTCCCTGGTACAATACTGAGCACTATCATTCCGGTATCGAGTATGTCACACCACAGCAATGTCACCAGGGACTCCGAGAGAGCATTGTCGCTCGCCGGAATCAAAACCTCGAAAAACAACGCAGACTCAGAAAGGAGGTGAACCTTTTAAAACAAAAACTCTTGACAGATGACCCATTGGATATCATTGTTAACCCTAATCAGGCCACTCCCTGTAGTGTAATGAATTGTTGAGTTGAGTCATTGTTTCAGAAGCAGGTCGAATCCATGAAATTATAGACCTTATTTCTTAAAGATGGTATTCGTATCACGCTTCGATGAAAATTTTTTAAATTCCGCCCTTGATAAATGTAATACTTTACTTTCAAGCAGGGAAGTCATTGCGGAATCAATGTTGATGGTTTTGACCTTTCATCCCGAACATTTTTATTTGTTAAACGAAGGTTTATATGAAAAAGACTAAATGCGCACTCTGTTCAAGAAACAAAGCACGTCGAAAATGCGCCAAACATGGTGACATCATGATATGTCCCCAGTGCTGCGCAGATTCACGAGACGCAATTTGCAGTGATTGCCGTTACTACAAAAGAGCCGGACAATACCAATCATCAAAGATTTCCAAACCGGGAAAGAGACACTTTATTGCCGAGATAAATGAGGAAGTTGAAAGGGCTGTTGATGATGCACTTGCTTTGGTTGAACGTGGGAATATTCCGGAAGCAGAACACAAGCTTGAATCCCTGCGGAACAGATATCCCACGAATCACATGGTCAACTATGGAATTGGGGTCGTTCATGCTTTCAGGGGTGATAACGACAAGGCCATAGACTACTTCACCAGAGCAACCAGGGTGTTTCCCTATTTAATAGAGGCTCATTTCAACAAGGCAGTCGCGTACAAGAACAATCTTGACATTAAGAATGCGATTAAATCTTTTACTGAAGTCATCGAATTGGGTGATCCTGAAGCTGATATTGTCCGTCAGGCAAGCGAATTTGTTGCCGGGTTTGAAGAAGAGGTAATGAAGAAATCTAATATTACCCTGGATCAGTTCTTTGAATCACAAGGTGAGTTTGAATCAGGTTTTTCGTTCATGGAAGAAGGGGCATGGGAAAAAGCGATTGCCCGATTCAAAAGGGCTGTCAGCTTGAACCCCGATCATCCCCAAAGCTATGGAAACATGGGGTTGTGCTACGCTCAGCTGGGCCGGAAAAAGGATGCGCTTGATGCCTTCGACAAAGCCATCGGATTAGACCCCAACTATGAACCTGCAATTGTTAACAGGGCGTTTGTGGAGCGACTTGAAGAGGGAGAGTCCCTCACCCGGGAAAGATTTGAGTCTGTCAATTATTATAAGGAGTATCCTTTCAAAAAAAAATCTTTTATTCGGGAGACACTTCATGAAATTCTTAAGTAGCTCAACAGTCAACCGGAACACCCCTAAACCTCTAAGAATCTTTTTCTATTAATCGAGAATCGTTTAAAAGAGGAGATTTCGAATATTCGGAAATTGCGAGAGTAAGACATGCTTGAAGAACATCTTTACCGGCACTTTGGATTTGAGTCTTTTATGACAGGACAGAGGGATGTGATTGAATTGATCACCAGAGGAGATTCGGCCGTCGCGATTTTTCCCACGGGTTCGGGGAAGTCCCTCTGTTATCAGCTTCCGGCTCTGCTGTTGACCCACATGACCCTGGTTGTATCACCATTACTGGCCCTGATGAAAGATCAGGTCGATTACCTCATTTCCCGCAATATTGCCGCTGCCCGGCTGGACTCGACCCTCGAACCTGAAGCCTATAACGAGATACTTTTTAAAGCCAAAAAGGGCGAACTTAAAATACTTATGATTTCCGTAGAGCGGTTTAAAAACGAACGCTTCAGACATCATCTTGAAAATATGGATATATCCCTGCTGGTGGTGGATGAAGCCCATTGCATCTCTCAATGGGGACACAATTTCCGTCCGGAGTACCTGAAGCTGCCTGTCTATAAAAAAGGGTACCGCATCCCCCAAACCCTTCTCATGACCGCTACTGCCACCCCTCCGGTTATCATGGATATGTGCTCAGGATTTGATATCCCCCGTGAAAATGTCATCATCACCGGTTTTTACCGGAAGAACCTTTTTCTGAAGGTCACCCCGGTAAAGGAATCTGAAAAGCCGGATATGCTGCTTGACCGGATCAATGAGGAGCCTGATTCACCCACAATCGTTTATGTCACCCTTCAGCATACTGCTGAAGAAACAGCTGAATTTCTGGCGAGTAAAGGGATTCGCTCTGCCTGCTACCACGCGGGAATGAAGAACAGGGAGCGTGAACGGATTCAGGAGCAATTCATGGGTGGAACCATCTCTTGTGTGGTCGCCACAATCGCTTTTGGCATGGGCATTGACAAGAAGGATATTCGCCGGATAATTCATTTTGATCTTCCCAAAACCCTTGAAAATTACAGCCAGGAGATCGGCCGCGCAGGCCGTGATGGAAAATCGGCCTTGTGCGAACTGCTGGCCAACCGGGACAATATCAGCATCCTTGAGAATTTTATCTATGGCGACACGCCTGAAAAGCAGGCTATCGCTGACCTGCTCGGGCAGATCAGGGCGCAACCGGAATTCATCTGGGAGTTCGGGCTTATTCCCCTTTCTTTTGAGTTGAACATTCGGCTGCTTCCTTTGAAAACACTCCTTGTCTACCTTGAAATGGCGGGCATAATTCGCCCTAAATTCACTTATTTTGACCTGTACGCCTTTCAATACCTCAAAGACAGAGACGGTATTGTCGGAAGCTTCAAGGGTGAACGCAGGGATTTTGCGGCATCTATTTTTGATCACTGCGAGACAAAAAAGATATGGACCTATGTTGATGTGGATAGCATGGTTGCCGGGTATGGAGCCGAACGAAAACGGGTGGTCGCGGCGCTGGAATATTTTGATGAGCAAGGGTGGATAAGGCTTCAGGCCCGCCAGTCGGTGGAGGTGTTTGATCTTATGGATAAAAGTTTTGATATCGATCACCTGGCAAAAACCATGTTTGAGAAGTTTAAAGAAAGGGAAGCCCGTGAGATTGAAAAGATTCATAAAATGATCCTTTTCTTTGAAAACGGGGACTGTATCAGCAAGGCGCTGGCCGGCTATTTTGGCGAAACCATAGCTGTTGACCGCTGTGGTCATTGTTCGGCATGCAAGGGGCATTTGACAAGGATGCCGGACACACGTAACCTTAAGCCCCTGACGGATCTGGACCTGAAAGAACTCATCAGCGGTTTTCTTGCAAAGCAGGATCCCCCTGCCACGCCTTTAGATATGGTAAAGTTTATTTGCGGAATCCAGACGCCCGCCTTTATGAAGATAAAGGCCAGGTCTCTGCCGAATTTCGGCGTACTGAAGCAGTATCCTTTTATGGAAGTAAAGACCTGGGTCGAAGCGAATCTTGAGTGCATCAATTAATGAACAGAGGAGCAAATTCCGGATCATATCAATCGTACGAAATTCAGGATAATATGGCCTGTTATAAAGAATTTGAGCGACCTGAAATCATTTACCCGGATATTGCGCAAAGGACAAAATTTACGCGGGATGAAAGCAAAGCATTCCTTGGCAATACGGCTTATATTATTCCCACGGATGAGGTTTGGCTTGTTGGCCTTATGAATTCAGGACTCTTCCGGTGGTATTAAACATCGGTTCCATTATTCGCGGAGGATTTGTCCGATTCATCGCTCAGTATATGGGAACTATTCCTATTCCATCAGCCACTGCCTCCCGGAAATCCCCCATAATCGAACACACCCGCGCCATCCTCGCCGATCCAGACAGCCCCGACGTCCCTCGCCTGGAAGCCGAGATCAATAATCTTGTTTATGAATTATACGACTTGACTGATCAAGAAATCAATATAATTGAGGGAAAAAACGGATAGCAGGTAGGCAAGGAAATGAATAAATCAGGGAAAGCATTATGGACCTCATGACACATTTGGTATATGAGGATATTTTTGACCAAATAGAAAAAAGCGGTTTGACCCTTCCGTTGTCATGTCTTGGCGATTATGATCTCCTGAATCAGTTTGACAATTTCCTTAATAAAAAAATTCGAAAATATGGATTGACAAACATTCAGAAACATAAGCCTTTAATCCTTTGTCTCTATGACCTTGAAATATTCTGGGCATTGAGTAATGAAGATAAAGCTGTGCAGGAGTTCGAAACCCGCCTTCAGAATTGGGAAAAATCTGACAAAGGGAAGTTTTTGTACAACTTCTCTTATTTCATATCGAGCCCTAGCGACTCCATTATAAAGAATAAAAGCTACACAAACTTTTTTGATTATTCCAAGTTTTGGGATGAGCTTGCAAAATAAAGGATAGTAAAGTGGGATGCTCTTAAATTTCTAAATAAAGTGCTTCGTTGGTTATAAAACAACTTAAAATTGGAAGTTGATCTGAAAAGGGATCAAGCCTGCGCTTGAAAAGGGGACGTAGGTTCTAAAACAACTTACAAGCACATGCTGTAATATGCATTTGCATCATAACCGTGCCCTGGGATTAGACGTAACAAAAGCATATTAGCATGTTATTTGAAATGGCATCAAGTGACGATATCAGCCGGGCAGGTCCGTCCCTTGGTTCATGATCTCCACGTACCCCGTATAGCTGAAAATTCGGTTGCGCTTTGCGCCCGTCAATTCCCGGACAATGCCGAGGCGCTCCAGATGATCGAGACAATTGTTGACCGTGGCCGGGGTGATACCTGTCTTTTCCACCAACCTCTTAGCAGTAGCGATCGGTTGCTCCATTAACACCCGGTGAATCCGCAATGTTGATGCTGCCGCCCGGCCCAGACCACTGATTTTATCACGGTCTTCACCTGCAAGATCAATAAGTTGCCTGGCCGTGTCCACCGCCTGGGTGGTAGTGACAATGACCGCCTCT
>JAFDHL010000014.1 GCA_019308785.1 Deltaproteobacteria bacterium | reverse complement strand
TCGATTTTCTGGTTAACGCCACCAATGGCCTGTATTTCTCCCTTTTGATTGACCGAACCGGTAACCGCAATATACTGTTTGACAGGGACTTCCGAGAGGCTGGACAGAAGCGCATAGATTTCTGTGGAGGAGGCACTGTCCCCATCTACACCGCCGTAAGACTGTTCAAAGGCTATGCTGGCGCTGATGGTCAGGGGTTTATCCTGTGCATATTTTTTTCGCAGGTATCCGCTCAGGATCAGAACCCCCTTATTATGGGTGCTGCCCGACATGTCGGATTCTCTTTCAATGTTGATGATTCCTGCACGGCCCATTGAGGTGGAGGCTGTAATCCGGGAGGGCTTGCCGAATAAGTAATCTCCCAGATTATAGAGGGACAGGCCATTTACCTGGCCTAACACTTCTCCATCCGCATCAATCATTAAGGTCCCTCGATCTATCATCTCCTGGATATGTTCTTCGATCATGTTGGACCTGTATATCCTGGCCTCTAAGGCCTTATCCACATGCCGTCCCCCTACAGTGGATTTGTTTTCCTGTCCTGCCCAGAAATCGGCTTCCCGGATCAGATTTGTCACGTCCGTAAAGCTCGTAGTGATTTTCTCCTGCCTTCCGGTCATCCGGACCGCCTGTTCCACCATTGCGGCCACAGCGGTTCTGTCAAAAGGCCTCAATTTATCCTGCTCTGTCCCCATCTTGATAAATTCTGCGAATTTTTGAATACTCTCATCGTTTTTTTCCATTGAGGTGTCAAAATCGGCCCTAACCTTGAAAATCTTTTTAACGTCTTCATCGTAAGCGAGAAGTAAATGATAAAGATACAGATCTGAGATAACAACCACCTTAACGTCAAGTACGATCGGTTCAGGCTTTAAGCCACTGGTGGTAAACAGGTAAAAAGGGTCATAGGTCTCAATTTCGAGCTTTTCGCTTTTCAGAGCCCTCTTGAGAGCCCGCCATACGCCAGGTTCCAGAACGGCGTCCATGAGATTAAGCACCAAGTAGCCACCGTTGGCCTTGATAAATGAACCGGCCTTGATTTTACTGAAATCAGTTCGCCAGATCCCGCTCCGGTCAACAACCCTTTCAATACTCCCAAAGAGGTTTCGATAGGTAGGATTTTCTTCAATTATCACCGGAGGGCCCTTCTGCTCCTTGTTATCAACCAGGAGATTTATCTGATAAGGCAGAAACGGATCGCCCTCGGAAATAACAGGTAGCAATCCTGGCAAGGGTGACTGGGCCTGAGGCCTGAAGATCTGGAGGTTGCTGCCCATATCTTCCAGCAGGGCATTGAGATAATCTTTGATTGGCTTGCTCTTTAATTTTTTTGTTACAGGCTCGGCCATCCGGGTTGCATTTTCCATGAACATCACATGGTCCATTTTTTCTACCTTTTCCTGGACCTCTTTCTGTAGATCCCTGAGTTCAAGGAAGATCTGATCAATCTGGTCTCTCAGCTCGGCATGCTTTTCTTTCATGGCCTTGAAATCCTCTTTTGGGAATCTCCCTTTCTCGACCATGGCCTCTAACTGGTCAATATGAACAGGATTTCCGTCAACCATGGGCATCACCTCCGGCCGCTTGACCTGTCCTATCTGGACATCCACAAGTGTAAAGCCTTCTTCTTTCACCTTCTCGTCAAGGTCCTTGAAAAAGCTTTTTCCTTTGTGTTCATAGGTCTCCATGATCTCCTTTTTCAGATTGATGTATTCCTGGCTTTCAAAAAGCTGCGGGATCTCTTTTTTCAGGGTCTCAACCAGGTCATTGACGGCTTTTTTAAAGGCGCTCCCTGTCCCTTTCTTCAGGCGAATGAGTAAAGGTGCTTCCGGGTTCTTAAAATTGTTCACATAGCAAAGGTCTTCAGGCTCACGACCGTTCTTGGAAATATCCCTGATTAGTTTATGGACAGTGGACGTCCTACCTGTCCCCGGCATTCCGGTAACAAATACATTGTAGCCCGGCTTGTCCATACCCATCCCGAACTGGAATGCCTCCACCCCTCTCTTTTGTCCGATGATTTCTTTCAAAGGTTTGAGATCAGCAGTGGTTTCAAAGGGGAGGCTTACAGGATCAAGCTGCCACCTGAGCTTCTCAACGGGGACTTCTTCATATGCTTTTTTCTTAGGCATTTACGACCTCCGGAGTTTGTCAAAACGAGTTAACGATTTGGAATTTTACTAAGCGTGAATTTCCACCTTGATGCCGCGTGCCTTCTGCGGTTTCCACTTGGGCATTATGATATTCAATATTCCCTTTTTATAAGTGGCCTTGATCTCCCCGACCCTTACCCTGCAAGGCAGTCGAAAAGTACGTGTAAAAGAGGTGAATCTCCTCTTAACGCTGTGGTAGTAGCCACTTTCTTCGGCAGTGCCTATTTTTTTCTCGCCTCTGATGGTCAACAATATATCATTGGTTATGGAAACATCCAGGTTTTCCGGATTAACCCCTTCAAGCACCGCCTTGACAATAAGGGCATCTTCAGTTTCACTAACCTGTAAGGAAAAGCCTTCTGAAACTTCGCCCAAAAAGCGGCCTATTCCGAAATCGCACCAGCACCGATCAAAGAGACGATCTATGTCCCTTCTCAGTTTATTCATTTCTTCGTCCTTCCACAGGATCAGTTCAGACATGGCAATACCCTCTCTTAGGCTTTAAAAATTGATCTTAAATATCATTATAGTAACAATCTATTTTAAAAACACCTGTTTCCAGATGCAAGCGATTTCTTGATCTGGCAGCAATTCCAATTTTGGCTTCAGACAGCCCACTAATGAGGGCATAACATTATCTGTAATAAATATGAATGATTACGATGCAGGAGGATTACAGCGCTAAATTGTTATCCTAAATTGTTGAGACCCCATGCCGGGGGTGGTATTAAAAAGTTGGTATCGTTCAAAAGCGTTAATGTCGCAGTGGTATCGCACTTACGAAAAACTCTGCCAGAAGGGTGTAGTAAGGAAGCCGTTTTTCTTATAGAAGATCTTCCAATGCCTCATCGATATTCGAAAACTGAAAACTGAACCCCATATCAAGGAGTCTTTTAGGCAATACCTTTTGCCCGTTTAAAAGTACCGATCCGAATTCTCCCATCTTGAGTTTGATCACAAATCCCGGCACAGCCGGCATAAATGTGGGCCTGCCCAAGGTCTTTCCCAGTGTCTTGGTGAATTCCCGGTTGCGTATTGGCTGGGGGGCCGTGCAGTTTATTGGGCCGGATATGTTTTTCTGTTCCAACAAAAAGAGGTAAACATTGACCAGATCCTGTTCATGAATCCAGGAAAACCACTGTTTTCCGCTACCTAAGGGACTGCCGAGACCTTTTTTGAACAGGGGGACCATTTGATTAAGGGCCCCGCCCCTTGAACCCAGCACGATACCGAAACGGCACAGCAATACCCGTATGCCGTGTCTTTCGGCCTCCAGGGCGGCGGCTTCCCACTCACGCGTTATTGAAGCGAGAAAGTCGTTACCCCCAGGACTCCCCCTCGTCCAGATCTTCATCGCCACAAAAGCCATAATATCCCACCGCAGACGTGCTGAGAAGGACGGTGTCTTTGCCCTTGCTATCAGAAAGCGCATCCACAAGGTTTTGCGTGGTCAAAACACGGCTGTCTCGAATCGCCTTCTTGGTCTTGTAGTTCCACCTTTTAAATATAGAGTATCCTGCGAGGTTAATGATGGCTTTATGGCCGGCCACCTTTTCCTGCCAGGACCCTGCCCTTGTCGGATCTCCTTCAAGGAAGGACGCACCCTTGGGCAGGCCCTGATCCTTGTTTTTAGTGGAGCGCGTTAACACGGTCACTTCGTGTCCCTGCATCACAAGTTCTTGTATCAGGATGGTTCCCGCAAAGCCCGTACCACCAGTAATAAATATTTTCATGATATTTTCCTCGGTTTCTCTAAGCAGTCGCAGGAGTTCCCCTGATTGGGGGAAGGGAATCCGGTTTGAGGTTCCTAATATTATAGAGATATTACAAAAAAAAATAGAGGTCAGTGAAGTCATTTTCAAGGTCGTTTCGGAGAGGAAAAAAAGACCGGCAATCTATGGCACGGCCCAGCACCATCAATGGGGCTTAACATTCTTATCCCATTTTGATTGATTTTCGTTAATATTGAGTCTATTATTGAAAGAATTTAAGGCTTTGCACTCACTGACATGGCACTGCTCCGAATATAAAATTGGCTGATTTAAAGGAAGTTCGACAGACTAAAGATAAATTGGAGAAATTATGACAACAGCTACCAGGATTCTCGAACTCGTTGATCGATTCCACGAAAATCTGGATGCATATAAACATGGCACGTATAACGAAACCCAGGTGCGCAGGGAGTTCATTGATCCTTTTTTTGAAGAATTAGGTTGGGATATTGCAAACAAAAAGGGTTATGCCGAAGCTTATAAAGAGGTAGTCCATGAGGACGTGGTTAAGGTCGGCGGGGCCACAAAGGCACCTGATTACAGCTTTCGCATTGGCGGTATCCGCAAATTCTTTTTAGAAGCAAAAAAACCCTCCATAAATATCAAGGATGATACGCATCCGGCCTACCAGTTGCGCCGCTATGCCTGGAGCGCCAAGCTTCCCCTTAGTATCCTTACTGACTTTGAAGAATTCGCTGTCTATGATTGCCGGGTCAAGCCGGGCAAGACTGATAAAAGCGCTAATGCCCGCATTCTCTATCTGACATATACCCAATATCCCGAACTATGGGAGGAGATAGAAGGGATTTTTTCACGTAAAGCCATTTTGAAGGGTTCCTTTGATAAGTATGTTGAGTCAAAAAAGAAAAAGCGGGGGACTGCTGAGGTTGACACGGCCTTTCTGCAAGAAATTGAACGGTGGCGTGACCTTTTGGCGCGTAACATTGCCCTTAGAAATCCTGACCTCTCACAACGGGAGCTCAACTTTGCTGTTCAGCGAACCATTGACCGGATTATTTTCCTCCGTATCTGCGAAGACCGGGGAATTGAGACCTATGGCAGGCTTATGGCGTTGCAGAATGGTGATAAGGTCTACAAGCGTCTGTTCCAGCTTTTCCGCCAGGCCGATGACCGGTATAACTCCGGTCTTTTTCATTTCCGGCCTGAAAAGGAACAGTCAAGTGACGTTGACGCACTCACGCCTGGGCTGAACATTGACGACAGGATTTTGAAAGATATCCTCAAAAACCTCTATTATCCCGACAGCCCTTATGAGTTTTCGGTCCTTCCTGCCGATATTTTAGGCCAGGTCTACGAACAGTTTTTAGGCAAGGTGATTCGCCTGACGCCATCGCACCGGGCCATCGTGGAAGACAAACCCGAGGTCCGAAAGGCGGGCGGCGTTTATTATACTCCCACCTATATCGTGGATTACATTGTCAAGAATACCGTGGGCAAGCTTATTGAAGGTAAGAAGCCGGGACCACGGGGCGGTGTAAGCAAGCTGAAAATCCTGGACCCTGCGTGCGGTTCCGGCTCGTTTCTCATCGGGGCCTATCAATTCCTGCTTGACTGGCACCTTGACCAGTATGTGAAGGATGGACCGACTAAGTGGGCCAGGGGCAAAAACCCCCGGCTTTATCAAGGGCCGCATGGAGAGTGGCGGCTCACAACGGATGAGCGCAAGCGTATTCTATTGAATAACATCTATGGCGTGGATATCGACCCCCAGGCCGTTGAAGTGACAAAGCTCTCGCTTTTGCTCAAAGTGCTTGAAGGAGAAGATGAGCAGACCATTGGAAAACAACTCCTGATGTTTCATGGGCGTGTCCTGCCCGATCTTGCCAACAACATCAAATGCGGGAATTCCCTCATTGGCCCTGATTTTTACAAAGGTCAGCAGATGACCCTGCTCGATGAGGAAGAGACTTACCGCATCAATGCCTTTGACTGGCATTCCGAATTCCCGGAGATTATGAACCCCCTCAACCCCCCTTTGGAAAAGGAGAATCCCCCCTTGCCCCCCTTTAGAAAAGGGGGGATGGGGGGATTCGATGCAGTCATTGGAAATCCGCCGTATGGGGCCTTCGTAGATGAAAGGCAACAACTTTACTACCGAAGTCATTTTGAAACTTGTCAGTCAACGGGTGATAGTTTTGTGCTTTTTATGGAAAAGGCATCTTCTCTACTAAATGATACTGGTTTTTTCGGAATGATCGTCCAGTCCGCTTGGGTATCCGCTCCATCAATGAAACTCTTCCGAGAATTTTTCTCACTTCGATTCAAACCAGTAGGATTTGCATCCATGCCATATGATGTGTTCGGCGCTTATATAGACACAGTGATTGTTATTGCCGAAAGGGCTGAAAACGATAGTGCATTGGCAAGTGTAAAAAAAGCTCCTGTGAATCTTGTGGTTTTTCCCTTAAGGCATAAAATCCATTCTGTAGGAGAATTTGCAGACTATGAGAAAAATGCTGATGCCGCCAAATGGATCAAGGAAGACCGAAACGAATTTCTCATTACCCTGTCGGATATTGAGCAGGATATAACCAACAAAGTTACCAGAATAGGAGGAGAACTGTCAGATGTTATGGATATTCAGCGGGGTGTAACCCCTTTTCATACTACCCCTGAAAAGCCGAATACCAATCCTTACTTGGCTTTTAGAGGAACGGTAAGGCGTTATAGAATTAATAAAGGCGAAACGGTATTCATTCGATATGATGAAACACTTGCTGAATTCAAACCGTATAGGTATTTTAATGGGCCTCGATTGCTCTTGCGTGAAATGATAAGTCGACAATTCCAACTCCAAGCAGTTTATACTGA
Organism: Deltaproteobacteria bacterium; assembly: GCA_019308785.1. Lineage (GTDB taxonomy): Bacteria > Desulfobacterota > DSM-4660 > Desulfatiglandales > Desulfatiglandaceae > JAFDHL01. The sequence goes on along the minus strand of JAFDHL010000014.1, from coordinate 16,414 downwards.
CGAAGATTTCATTACAAATAAATCTATGCAAAGTCTTTTGCTCACGGAGGAGTCATATAGCATCTTCTATCCCTTAGGAATAATAAACAGCAAACTTCTTTCTTGGTACTTCTTGGCAATTCACAGTGTAGGCCGAAGAGACGATTTTCCCAAGATCGTATTAAAACAGACGAGAGAATTACCATTCAGGACAATAGATTTTAACGACAAAACCGAAAAAGCCCGCCATGACCAAATGATCGACCTGGTTGAGCAGATGCTCACACTGCATAAAAAGCTGGCCGAGGCCAAAATCCCCCAAGCCAAAACCGTCGTGCAACGCCAAATCGAGACCACGGATCGGCAGATTGATAAGTTGGTGTATGAGCTATATGGCTTGACCCAAGAAGAAATTGAGCTCGTAGAAGAAGGCATTGCGTAGAAAAGCCCTTAAACAGTAAGATGTGAAGACAGCATACTACAGCAGATTGGAACTACAAGAAAGAGTGGCAGAAACGAACTGTCGAGCCTTTATGCGTATTTGGAAGCAGTTGAAGTCTAATCGCTAAATGATTAATAAAGGAGATAGAACATGGCCAAATCAAAAAAGAACAAAATACATGAAGCTGAAGAGAATCTATTTATAGTGGAAGGGCATTTGAAATATCACCTTGCACGGCTTGGCGACAAGATTGCAAAAGATCAAGGCTATTCTCATTTGGATGGTCTAGAGGCGGTTTACAGATATTTGATTGATAAATACAATTGGCTGCCAGACCAAGTAAAACGCCTGAGTGTTTATGATCTCAAAATGCTATTGGACGATTATGAGAAGAGATAAAAATGCCACAGATGGAACTCTCTTAACATATATTACGGGCATCTTTAGTGATTATTTTGAGTTATTTTGCTATCTCGTTTTAGGATATAAATACGTTTAAGGCATTTAAAAATACCACCAGAAAAAAGGTTTATCTCTTTGGCGTTATTAGACTTCAAAACGCAGCGCTTCCATATATTTATCTCGTCAACTATTGAAGGATTGAAACGGGAGCGTCGTACTATTAAAGTCGCACTGGAGAAAACATATCCTCAGTTCCATGTGTATCTTAGTGAGGACTGGGGTAGTGATAGCTGCAGCCCAGAGGAAGCTTGTTTAAAGCTGGCAAAGGATTGTGATTTATTCATTCTCCTGTTGGGCAAGCGATACGGCAATCCACCGAATGGATACTCAGTTTCCGTAACGGAAATGGAATTTGAAAAGGCCCAAGAATCTGATCCGAAAAAAATAAAGGCCTATCTAAAAACAACACAGTTCTTTGAACGCAAACAGGTGGAATTCATCAAACGGGCTCGAGACTTTCGTTCAGGTTTAATTTGTCCAGAGTTTAGAACACTTGTTGAATTGAAAGAATTAGTCATTCGTGATGTTATTGATTATTTTGTCAGTCCAAAATTTATTGATTCACGTCTTTCCCAAAGCTATTCTCCAACCTTTCTTAAAGAATTCAATTTTACCCAATCTAAAGACCAAAGATTTCTATCCCAAACAGATTATTCCCATCCCAAAGGATTGCAACTGCCTGATCCCGTCAAACAACAACGGACTTATCTCCATAACGTTATCCACAAAAAGACACCCTCAAAATTGGCCAAAAGACTTATAGCAAACTTAAGTGCCGGTGACCTTTTAACCTTAGCTCTGATAGCAGAAGGAAATTTCCTTACGAGGAAGGAGTATCTGCAGATTTTCTTTCCTGAAATAAAATGGCGCGGGTTTATCCAGCGCATGCGGCGACGTGGTTTGATTGTATCGGAGGCTAGCCACGTTAAGGTTGCAGAGAACGTGAAAAAGCAACTGGAACAGGATGAAAGGTTAACGCAAAAAACCCATGAAGCATGGGTTTCCGTGTTAGAGCCAAAAGCAGGGTACCCCGACCTCGCCCTGGTTTTATGTTTACACTTAGTTGAGCTAAAACAATGGCCCGAAATAATAGAACACGCCCATTCAATGATGCTGGCAGTGGAAGATCGCTTCACAGCTGAGCTTTTCTACAACATAATAGCTCAACTCCGAGCTTCTCGCGTCTACCGCAAAGTTTCTTCCCATAATCGCATCCTTTTGCTTGACGCCATCGGTATTTTCCAAATCCATGAAGTGAACTATTCAGACGCCCTTAGCACATTTAATTCCATGCTTTTCATTAGCCGACGGGCCAAGGATAAATGGGGCATAGGGCAAGCGCTCTTACATCGCGGGGTAGCATGGACTCATATTGGAGACGACTGGCGGGCTCAACTTAGTTACCAGCAAGCCGCGGATTGGGCTCGTAAAGAAAACGATGAATTCCTTTTGGGACGCATCCTGCACAATCTGTCCCAATGCCAGATGGCCCTTGATCCTCAACTTGCGGCTAAAACCCTTGAAGAAAGCATGCTACTTAAAAAAAACACAGGAGACCAAGAAGGGTTGTTTGCAGTTTACACTGGGCGCGGGATACTTGCGGGCCAGGCTGGGAATAACAAGGAAGCACTTCGGTGGTTCCGACAGGCGGAACGAGTGGCACAAAAGTTTGAGAATAAATATGGGCTTGCAAATGCTTTACACAATCAAGCCATCAGTCTATCCCAACTTGGTAAATCTGAAGCCGCTATTTCCCGGAGCAGCCAAGCGCGGGAGACCGCTGAATCTCTTGAGCGAAAGGATCTAATCATACTTACCACACAGGGAGAAGCAGGCCACCGTTTTAAAGCTCAAGATTACACTACTGCGTTACCATTGTTTCTCAAACTCCATGTACTAAAAAAGAAAATAGGAGATATCCAAGGCTCCATCGTGGCTCTGTCCGATGCGAGCATTATTGAGTTATATCTCAAGCACTATGATGCCGCAAGGAGCCAAATCCACAAATACCAGACATTGGCTACTGCAATGTATTAATAACTATGTAGAGATCTGGCTGGCCCAAGGTAAACCCCAAGAGGCTTTACGTTTGCTAAAACGAGAGATTAGCTGGGCTGCACAGGCTGAGGAGCACGGGCTCGTGGCAGATCTTGCCGAAATTCTGGCTCAGTTTCTCATTTCGCTTGATTTCCCCACAGTCTCTATCGACCATGCCTGGAAGCAAGCGATTGTTGCAGCTGAAACAAACAAGAGTATCATTAAACAGGTGGAGTTACATCGACAGCGTTATGCCTGGATTCGGGACACCCAATCACCGAATGCCGCTATTACTGCTATACAGCAATTTATAGAACTCACAAGGAGGCGGAAAGGATTCCGCATAGATTATATAGAGGGCCTTGATGAGATGGGCACTTGTCTTCAAAAAAAAGGGAACTATAACGAGGCAGAACAGCATTATCGCAAGGCACTGAATCTGGCCAGAAAGGATTTGGATGGGGCAATCCCTGAATCTCTTTTGAACAATTACGCAGAACTTCTACGAAAAACAGATCGAAGCTTGAAAGCCATCCCTTTATATGAGCAGGCGGTGGCAATCAGCAAATCACACGCCGACTTGGAAGGCCAATTTTTTACAGAACATAACCTTGCCTTAGCTTTGGATGAGGTGGGCCGCACCGATAAGGCAATACAAACCTTAACCCACCTCCGAGAGATGGCGGGCAAAAAAAAGCTTTGGTACTACCATATAAATGCTTGGCTGGCATTGGCGAATATTTCTTGGTTTCAAAATAAGGGAGGCTTGGCACTACGCCGCTATGCCAAGGTGCGAGCACTTTGTGGCCACTACCAGTTACCTGATCTTGCTTTGCATGCAGCCCTCAACGAAGCTCTGTTGCTGCAGGAAATGGACAAAGTTGACGAAGCTTTATCCCTGCTTCAACCTCTACAGGAAACGTTTCAACAAAGCGAATATTGCCCCGAGCTCTCCCTAGCTTTAGGCCACTGTTACATGGCACAAGAGAATCACAAGAAAGCCACCTACGTATTAGAACAGGGCCTGCGATGTCCACAGGTACAATATTTTAGTGATAGAATTGCTTCCTTACAAACCGCCCTTACTGAGGCCAATCTGAAAGCTGGGCGAACGCGAAAGGCACGGCTGCAGATTGATAGTGTTTTGGCCGCTGACTTATCCCCTGAAGTCCGTGCAGAACAGCTAATGGATTTGCTTGTCATTATGGCAATAAGTGAGGCTGCGAAATCGGGTAAAGGACACCAAACCGAGCGATTACTTGATGAAATTCAAAATCTCGCAAATTGCAATAAACAACCTGCATGGATCCGGGATGCTTACGAGCGCCTCGGGGAAGCCCTATGGGACAATGACCGAAAAACGGCAATCCAAGCCTATATGGCGGGGATGATTAAGACATTGGAGTTTGAAGGTTTTGAGGGATTGGTTCGAGTAGGCGTAGATATTGAAAGTCGACTTCACCAACTTGGCCTAGCGGAGGGGGAACAATCTGTTGTCCGATTACAGAGGCAGACACGAGCTTGGCTGCTGAAGCAATTAAAAGCCGAAGCATCTCCAGAGGAAGAAGGAAAGAGCATTGACTTCCTCCACTGGTTGTTGTGGCCATTTCAGTTGACCTTAAGTTTACTCCAACGGCCCGATAAGGGGAGGCGGATTAAGTCCAAAGAGATCGTACGGCTACTACAGGAATTTTTTTTCGACCGACAGAACCGAGCAGAGAATCGAAATAAAGGTGCATAAAGGGAGAAATTGGTTCCGAAATAACTTAATGGTTTCCTGGTACACAGTACTGATTTTAAACATTAGAATTGGTATAAAACTATTAACAAAAAAAATTTCAATAAGGATCTCCCCATGAAGAAAGAGGGACTCCTTTCGATTCAAATATAACCTTTCTTAAATAAATCGCATCACTTGCATTTCTTTTTTCATCCTACTAAGAATAGATTTCATGAACCAGATAAAAGCCATAGGGTTTGATCTTTTTAACACACTCATCACCGTGGAGCCCCAGGCCATTGGTGAGGCCATGCGCAGGCTGTTGAAAAGCCTTCAGAAGGGCGGTTTCGCGCTTGATTATGAATCATTTAAACAAGCGCACCGTCAAGCCGCACTGGGGTTTCTTGAAGAGACCCGGCGGGACGGCAGGGAGACGCACAACCGCTTCTGGATCAGTGCAGCACTTAAGAGCCTGGGTTATAATGTGCCGCCGGATGATCCCAGGATCGCAGCGGCTGTTGACGGGTATTTCTCAGCATTCTTTCCATACTGCCATCTTGTCCCCGGAACAAGGGAAATGCTCGGAACACTAAGCGGCAAGTACCGTCTCGGGTTACTCACTAATTTTACCCACCCTCCCGCTGCCAGGGAGATACTAAACCGTGTTGGCCTTATGCCTTTCTTTGATATGGTGCTAATATCCGGCGAGTTGGGTTACCGCAAACCGCACCCTTCGGTCTTTCGCCAGCTCATTAGCGACCTGGATGTGGAAAAGAACCGGATTCTCTATATTGGCGATGATCCGGAATCCGATATCACGGGTTCCTATCAGGCAGGGCTCCAGCCCGTCTGGATGACCTACATTCGGGATAATAATATACCGTCTGCATCTGGTGCCCTCTTCAAGCCGGCCCAAGACCCGGACGACGATGTACCAAGGGTTTCCACGTGGAAAGACTTGTTTTCCCTCCTTAATTAAAGGATGAATTTAAGGATGAACACTAACAAAATCTGAGAAAGAAGATACGGATGAATGAGATTATAGCTTTCTGTGGTTCGCATTGCCACGAGTGCGGGGCGTTTCTGGCAACCGGAGATGACGATGATGAAAAGAGGGCGGAGGTAGCAAAACTCTGGTCAAAGCAATATAATGCAGACATCAAGCCAGGGGATATTAATTGTGGCGGGTGTATGTCAGATGGGGGAGCCCTTTTTAATTACTGCCTGGTATGTGAAATCAGGAAATGCGGAAATGAAAAGGGTATTGTTAATTGTGCATATTGTGAGGATTATGCATGTGAGAAGATTGAGAATTTTTTTCACGTAGCGCCGGAGTGCAAAAAACATTTGGATGAGATAAGGAGCCGTCTCTGAGTTTTAATCCGGCCATTTACTTAGGTCGTGAATTTTTGTAAATCGTGGCAATATGAAAAGATCAGCCGAGAAGAGTATTAAGATGCGCATGATTGCCAAATCAGTTTCTACTTTGGTTTTTATCCTGATCTCATGCGCCCTGATTGCATCTCAATCATTGGGTGAAGATAGATATAAGGCCAAGATCAAGGCCTACCCATATCGGTATAATGACCTGACGGTCATTGGGGAGCCGGTATTTCACATTGTCAGATCTGAAGATACACTACTGGACATCGCCAAAGACCACGGGCTGGGTTACAATGAAATGGCTCTTTCATATCCTCAAATGGATCCCTGGATTCCGCCAGCCGGTGAGCGCCTTTCCGTCCCCACATTCTGGGTGCTTCCGCCCACAAAGCAACAGCAACTGGTCATCAACGTGCCGGAACTGAGGCTCTATTTTTTTCAAAAAAGCCTATCCCGTGTCCAAACGTATCCTGTCGCCCTTGGAAATAATGACTGGCAAACCCCTCTGGGCACCTTTATTATAAATGAGAAACGTCCTAATCCCACCTGGTACATACCCAAATCCCTTAGAACAGAATATGGAGCGAAAGCCATGCGTCACGGCCCCGGCAACCCCATGGGAAAGTTTGCCATGAAGTTTTCAGCAGGGGCTTATGCCATTCACGGAACCCATATGCCGTGGGGAGTGGGAAGGCTCGTCAGTCACGGGTGCGTTCGGTGTTACCCGGAACACATTCGCCTCCTCTATCCCCAGGTGAAGTTGAGAACAAAGCTTGAGATTATTTATGAGCCTGTCAAATTCGGCCGGAAGGGAAGCCAGATCTTTGTGGAAGTTCATCCAGATGTTTATGACAAAATCTCTGATTTTGAACAATACGCCGAAAATATATTGAAGCGTTATCCTATGGCAGTTTATGTGGATCCGGAAAAATACAAACTTGCCGTTAGTCTGCAAAGTGGAAGACCAACGGATGTCACTCTTGGTCCCGAAAAACCTGTTCAGGAGGCCTCCCCAAACGCATCAACTAATGGCGGAAATCCGCGACTGCCTGAAAACACAAAGAAGCAATAAGCGTTATCCTGTTTACCATATGTCACCGCAGGTACATTAATATTCCCGCCATTCACATTTCAGGTGGCTGCACTTCGGTTTTACGCGATCCAGAATTTCCTTTCTTCTATTTTGTGCCCATTCAGGGACTTCCGAGTTCCAGCTTTCAGGAGAAGGGATATGAATTATTGAAGGTGTCTTGAGTCCAGGATCAACCTTAAAGTCAAGGGAATTTTTTCCCTCAATATATTTTATGTATCTAAAGGAGATGAGCAAATCAAATTTTTCTGTAGCTGGCTTCTCCGTTCCATCCTTCTGGCCGGCCGATTCATGATTTTCCGATGGTCGCTTACTCTTTGGGGATTGATCAAAAGGGCCGGTTAAGGGTTGTTTCTGATCAATCTGCTTGATCCTTCGCAAATGACGTCCGCCGTCAAAAGGAGTTTCAAGCCAGGTCTTTACAATATCAAGGACCTGTTCCGGCGAGATCATTCTTTCTCCAAGGGAAAGCATGTTCGCGTCATTGTGTTTTCTGGCAAAAAGGGCTGATTCAAGGTTCCAGCAAAGCGCACACCTGATGCCCGGGATTCTATTGGCCACCATGGCCTCGCCGTTTCCAGAACCGCCGAGGATGATGCCTCTGTCAGATTCTCCCCTTGCGACTGCCTCGGCCACGGGTCTGATATAGAGGGGATAATCCACGGCATCATCAGAATGGGTGCCGAAATCATGAAACTCGTGCCCGTTTTCATTGAGGAATTTTTTAATTTGTTCCTTGTAACGAAAGCCGGCATGGTCACTACCGATCGCTATTTTCATAATTGTCCTCCAGACTCATGTATTACACAAGCTTTTGCCGTTAAGAGGTATCAGACACATAATCCCCCTTACAGGTTGGAAATCTCGACCGGTTGCAAGATCTCTTCCACCTCTGAGCAATGACAGAGTTCCGTGCCAGGGGTCTTTGCAGTAGCCGTTCCGGCTGCACAGGCCAGACGTACGCACTCTGTTAATTCCTTGCCCTGGGAGTGGGCCAGTACAAATCCGGCTACGACCGAATCACCTGCACCCACAGCACTGTCCACCTGGACCGGTGGCGCTACAGCCTTGATTTTCCGGTCGTCTGTGGAAAGGATCAGGCCCTCTTTTCCTCTTGAAACAAGAATATATTGTATGCCTAAATTGTGTACCTCTTCACACGCGATAAGGATATCCTCCTCGCGAACAAGATCACGGCCTACCAGCCTTGAAAGCTCAAATTGGTTGGGCTTAATGAATGTTGGCTGGTAATCGATCGACTCTTTTAATGCCGTGCCATCTGCATCCAATACCACGAATGATTCTTTTTTTCTGCCAGCAAGAATAAGCTGTCCATACACATTTGGGGTAACGCCTCTCGGAAGACTTCCACTTAGGACCAGATAGTCAACGGATTGTAATTGAAGCACATGCTGGTATAGCTGTCCGATCTCTGTGGGAGACACTTGCGGACCGGCTGCACTGATCATAAATTGACTCCCTGTATTCTCCTGTTTTAGAATTATATTGGTCCGCGTTTCCCCTGAAATTCTTGTGAAATCGGTCATGACTCCTGCATTAATGAGAAGACCCTCGAGGTTCAATCCGTCATATCCTCCAACAAGACCAAGGGCCACGCTCTGACCTCCCAATTCCCTGATGACGCGTGAAACGTCAATCCCCTTTCCGCCGGCGTACAGGGTTTCAGAAAGAATGCGGGTGGTATCGTCCTCCACAAGTTTTTCTACCACAATGGTACGATCCAGTGCCGGATTTAATGTCACTGTATAAATCATTCTAACGCTCCCTTCGATAAAATGTCCTTTTTTTACTAATAGATCGGTGATTCCTAACCTCGATGCTTTTGAATTGGCAAATGCCATCTTGAATGTCAACAAAAACCGTTAGGGTCTCTGATTCAGGGAGCAAAATTTGATGTTTTTCGATTTGCTTGACATACAAGCGTCTTTCCTTCTACACTCCACTCATTTAGATGGAGAAATCTCCAAATGTTCTATTCACTGCGAAAGGAGGAAGGAATTATGAAGAGAATCCTTGTGTCATTCGTTGTTATTTCATTGACATTGTTTTCGTCAATGGTTCTGGCATCAGACAGTAGCAGATTTGGCATAGGCATCCGGGGTGGGTTTGTCTTTTCTGGAGATGATAGTATCACAGATGCAACGGATGGAACCATGATTGATATTGATTTTGATTCTTCATTTATGTTTGGAATAAATACTACATATGTTATGAACGACGTTTTGTCCATGGAACTGAGTGCTGACTATGTGCTTGACAGGGATATGGAATTTACTATGCCCGGTCAAAGCATGAAAGGAGGGGAGGTATCAACGATCCCATTGTTGTGGACACTTCGGATTCATATCCCAACAAATTCCGGGTTTAAACCATATATTGGTGGTGGCGTGGGATGGTATTTCAATGGTTTTGATCAAGATCCTGTTTGGACAGCCTCAAATCCGGGTGTTAATCTCGATCTGGACGACGGTTTTGCCTGGCATGCCAATGCGGGCGTCGAATTATTTTTTACAGAGAACGTGGCTTTAAATCTGGATGCCAAGTACATATGGTCCACGGCGGATTTGAAAGTTATTGCCCCCGGTTCTTACCAGATGTATGAAATCGATTTGGACGGATTTGTTGTGGGCATGGGTCTTAAATTTTATTTTCAGTAAAGGCAAAAATCCAAAGCAGTGGCCCCCAAAGAGAGAGAAGAGGGGGCTTTTTTATTTGAAAGATATTCCCCCAAACAGGTTTAAATGCCGGCTATGAAGGCCGGATCGTGAGGTATTTACTGAAACACAAAAATAGATCGGCTTTAAGATGAATGGCATAAGCCCCGATAAGGAGAATTCGCAATGGATAAAAAGAAAACCCGCGGCAAAGAACCAAAGACTGGTAGAATAGAGGCATTGAGAGAGTTGCCGGGGGACATTCTGAGGAGTCTCACAAAAGAGGAGATAAATGCCTTTTTATTTGATGATGAGTGGCCCGATTCACTTTCTGAAAAGTTAAAGGATTATCTGGTTGAGGAGAAGGGGTCCATTAAATAAAGTCGTCTGGTGACCTGCGGTTTTTCACGCTGAAATTCCTCATTAATGTTAAGTTCAGGACGTTTTTATTGATTTTGGCAGCAGGATAATATAGTGCAGGAATACGTTAATCCTGGATGGTACGATTATGGAAGACATACAGAATCATAAAGATAACAGAGACATAGACATTGATCAGGTTGGCGTAAAAGGGATCCGCTATCCTATTACGGTTCTTGATAAGGCTATGGGACAGCAGCAAACCGTCGCAAAGATCAACATGTACGTAAATCTGCCCCGTTATTATAAAGGGACTCATATGAGCCGCTTTGTGGAGATCTTAAACGAACATAGCCGGCGTATCTCTCTTCAAAATTTTTCGCAAATCTTAGAGGAAATGAAGGAGAGGCTGGATGCAGAAAGCGCACACATGGAGATCACCTTTCCCTTCTTCATCAAAAAGGCTGCGCCGGTGACGGGCGTTGAGGGTCTTATGGAATACAAGTGCACCTTTAAGGGATCCCTGCACAAAGGGAGCGATCTGGTTATTATGATCCACGTCCCAATCTCCACGCTCTGTCCCTGTTCCAAGGAAATAAGCGATTACGGCGCCCACAATCAGCGGGGGGAGGTCCGTCTTCAGATCCGGTTCAAGAAGTTCGTGTGGATAGAGGATCTCATCAGGCTTGTGGAGCAGTCGGCCTCCAGTGATGTCTTTTCCGTACTCAAACGGGAAGATGAAAAATATGTAACCGAAAAGGCTTACAATAATCCCGCGTTTGTGGAAGATATTGTCCGGGAAATCGCATTCAAGTTGAATAAGGATCCCAACATTACATGGTTTACTGTTGAATCTGAAAATTTTGAATCGATCCACAACCACAACGCCTATGCCTATATAGAGAAGCATAAACTATAAAATTGCATAGAGATTTTATTGGAGGAATTAAATATGGGTGATGATCTGAAAAAAATGTACCGGACCGTAATGGATGACCATTTCCCACCCGAAATAACCATTTCATTTGGGGATCAGGTGCTCACTTACCGGAAGAGGTCCTGGAAAATTCGTGATGAAAAGACAGGTGAGCTTGTTGAAAAGGGTCTTCGCTATGGTGAAAACCCGGGGCAGGAAGCCGCAATGTATGAGCTTGTAAACGGCAATCTGGTTTTGGCTGACTGCCGGTTTATAGGGCCGGGACGCGGGCTGGCTTCGGCTATTTCTGAGGAGGATATGCTCCAGAGCGGAAAGCATCCCGGCAAGATCAATATGACAGACGTGGATAATGCCCTCAACATTATGAAATACCTTACTGCGGGTCCAGCCGTGGTGATAGTAAAACACAATAATCCATGCGGCGTGGCCTACGGATCTACTCTTTCGGAGGCTTATGAAAAGGCAAACATTGCAGATCGCATTGCCGCGTTCGGGGGATGCGCGTTATATAACCGGCCCGTGGATGCGGCGACCGCCGAAATGATCTCCGAAAACTACCTGGAGGTCGTGGCAGCCCCTGATTTCGAAGAAGGGACTGTTGATACATTATCGAAACGGGCCAATCTCCGGATCATAAGTATAAGGCATATGGACGGGCTTTCGGATTTTACAGACATGAGATTTGTGGATTTTAAAAGCCTGATTGATGGCGGCATTATTGTCCAGCAGTCCCCCTTGAATCGCATAAAATCCCCTGAGGATTTTACCCTTGCCAGCTCTGAGTACAAGGGAAAAACCTATGCCATTGCACGAAAGCCAACTGAAAAAGATTATTCGGACATGCTGTTCGGATGGCAGGTGGAACAGGGTATCACTTCCAACTCGGTCATCTATGTCAAGGACGGCGTGACCGTGGGGATCGGGACAGGTGAACAGGACAGGGTTGGTGTTGCGGAGATCGGCATATTCAAGGCATATACCAAGTACGCGGATGCCCGTTGTTTCAAAAAACACGGTCTTCCTTATAAAGACCTGCAGTTGGCAGTTGAAAAGGGACAAAAGAACAGTGATCTGCTGAAGGAGATAGATGAGGAAACAAAAAAGGCGAAGGGCGGTCTCATCGCGTCCAGCATGATTTCAGATGCCTTTTTTCCGTTCAGAGATGGGGTTGATGTGGGCATCCGGGAGGGAATTACGTCCATTGTCCAGCCCGGTGGGTCCATGAGGGACTTTGAGGCCATTGAGGCATGCAATGAAGCGGAGCCCAAAGTGACCATGGTCTTTACAGGGCAGAGGGCGTTTAAACACTAATTAGCTAAAAATTATACGGTCGAGATTCCGAGTAACACCCACAAAAGCCTGTTATCTCGTCACCAAAACCTGAGATACCCGAAAAAGAAAAGGGGCAACCGCAATAGGCTAACCCCTTGAATTTTTTGGTAGCGGGGAGAGGATTCGAACCTCTGACCTTCGGGTTATGAGCCCGACGAGCTACCTGACTGCTCCACCCCGCGCAAGCTTTTAAGATTACCATTTTAAATATTATTGTCAAACAGAAAATCCACCACCCCTCTGTGGGCCTCTTCACTTGCACTTTCAGAATGTTCGGATCATCCGGCAAATGAGTACCGCGAAACTGTTCAGATATGCAGTTGGCAGATGGGAAGGATGAACATGTGTTGTCTTGAGGCGTACTCATTAACCGGATGAACCAAATGTTCGCCATCCAGTCCGGGTGTAAGAAAAATGCTATGCAGCCGGAAGCTTGATAATAAAGGTCGTCCCTTCGCCCGGCATGCTGATTGCGGAAATCTCGCCCCTGTGGGCCTCAACGATCTTATAGGATATAGACAGGCCAAGGCCGGACCCCTTTTCCCTTGTCGTATAAAATGGCTCAAAGATATGATCCAACTCGTCCTCACTGATACCGATCCCATTGTCACGTATACGAATCTCTATGCCATCAGAAATTCTCTTGCTTGTGATCCTGATTGTTCCCCCGTTCACCATGGCTTGAACACCATTGGCGATAACATTCATGAACACCTGTTTCATCTTGTCGGGATCGCAATTTATCTCCCCCAGATCTGAGGCCAGGTCTGACGCAAAGTAATATTTGTCAGAAGAATAAATTTCACCCATTATTATCAATACGTCCCGGATAACTGAATTGATGTCAGCAGGCCTTTTCATTAGCCTGTACTGTCTGGTAAAATCACCCAGATTCGCAACCAGATTTTCCAGCCTACTGACTTCATCAAAAATCATATCCAACTTCTGCGCGGCCTTGACATCCGTTAAGCTCTTTCTTATCTGGTGGGAAAACCCGCCTATAATCATGAGCGGGTTCTTAATTTCATGGGCTACATGCGCTACTGTCTTGCCCACAGCCGCAAGACGCTCGGTTTGCAGCAACTTTCTCTCCAGTTGTTTCTGCGTGGAAACATCCCTGATAATGGCCGTAAACGTGACCCTGCCCTGCATTTCGTGATACGACAGTCCAAGTTCAATGGGAAACTCTTGTCCCCCCTTTCTCAGTGCAGTAAGCGACAGGGTCTGTCCCATGATCTTTGAGGTTCTTGTTTCCATAAACCTTTTCACATACCTGTTATGATCACCGTATTGAAGAGGAATCAGAATATTGAGGTCTTTCCCGAGAACTTCCGGCCTTGAATACCCGAATATCCGCTGGGCCGCATTGTTAAAAAGTACAATCTTTTGTTCTTCATCAATGCTCAAGATCGCATCGGTCGCGGTATCGAGTATGGCCCTGAACTTTTTCTGGGAGGCCTTTAGTTTTCTTATCAGATTCTGATGCTCCGTCAAATCCCACGAAATCTCCACAAATAATTCAGGTTTCGCCCCACCGGTCGCCACTGGATACATGATGCGGATTAGTTCCCTAATCTCATCTCCTTTCCGTTTATCATAGTGAGCAACCTCGACCCTTTCTCCTGTTTTCCTTGCTTTCTCAAGGGGGCATACCTGTTTGCCAAAGCCGCACGGACTGTCCGACCCGTATGTGATCCTGTGGCATTTTTCCCCCAGCACATCTTCCCTGTTCAGGCCATAATGATCGAGGAAGACTTTATTGACATTTTGGATAACAAAATTGGAATCAACGACCATAATCTCCTCATTGATACCGTCAAACAGGGTTTCCAGAAAGAGATTCCTGACCTTCATATGCTCCATTTCATGCTCCTTTTGGGCCAGGCTTTCCCTTAACCGGTTGATTTCTTCCGTGAGTTGCTTCTCCCTTTCTGTCTCCATGATCACACTCCTACACCTGGACAGTAAAAGACATATTCAAAGGAAAGGATATCAAACATTTTATCAGTGCCCGTCCTGATGGACCGGTAAAGCTCCTTCATGGTGCAGGCCCCCTTCAAATGAGCCCGGTATTCGAATTCTTTGAAATACTGTGAATCAATCGGGAGCAGGACCTGATCGACAGGTCCGTACCAGTGTATGTTAAGCTCCTCTTTCATTGTGAATACCTTCTTGTACATGGCCCTTAAGAGGTCTGTCCTTAAAATTGGATTCACCTGATTGATCATGCAGTCCATGAGCCCAATGAGATAATACACCTCCCTCATCTTTTTTTCGTTTCCACGACACGTGTACATGGCACGCATGGTATAGGCCATGCCTCCTTTAAGGGGAAAGTAGGAGGGGGGATGCCGGATTCCTTTGCCTCCATTCCTGTAGACCTCCTCGCGGTGGTGTTCCAGGTTGGCGGCCTGGGATCTCAACATTTGAATAAAATGAGCAGTTTCCCAGTATGCCTTTCTGAACTCCCACGGCTTTGAAATAATCAGGTTGTCCGGGGACTTCTGTATCCTGTCCTGAAGGTTTATTATTTTACCCATCTCCATCTCCAACAGATTAGTAACGTTCAAAACTTTTCGCATCTTGAAGGTCATGGGGCTCTTTTTTCAGGAATCGAAAAATTGGTTGCTGGATTGTACATGACCCCTTGATCTTCAATCGAAAATCGTCAATTCTTGGAATCTCCCATCATAAATCTTTCGACGTTTGAGTTAAAGTCCGCGGCTCATGTTGACAGTTCATGGTCTGGGATGACATTTTTGATGCACATCTTTTAGCCGTTCTCTTGTGACATGAGTGTAGATCTGAGTCGTTGAGATGTCCGCATGTCCCAACATAACCTGAACCGATCTCAAATCAGCACCAGCATCCAATAGATGACTGGCAAAAGAATGCCTGATGCTGTGTGGCGTCAGCTTTTTCTTTATAAGTGCCTGTCGCCCGTATTTCTTTATGATTTTCCAGAATCCCTGGCGGGTCATGGGGCGGCCCCTAAAGGTTAGAAAAAGATATGGCGAATTTGTAGCCTTTGTCAGCCGAAGCCTTGCGCCAGAGAGATATTCCTTTACGGCAGCCACGGCCTTTTCACCCATGGGAATCACTCTCTCTTTAGAACCTTTGCCCAGGGTTCTCACGTAACCAGCCTCAAGGTTAAGATCCTGTGTCTTAAGGTTCACCAATTCCGAAACCCTTAATCCCGTGGCATATAGGATTTCCAGCATGGCCATGTCCCGCTGGCCGATGGGTCGAGAGACATCCGGCTGGGACAGGAGGTGCTCCACATCTGCCTGGCTTAAGACACCGGGCAGCCTCATGGAGACACGCGGGGTTTCAACAAGCCTTGTGGGGCTGCTCTTGATCCTTCCCTCGGTCACCAAAAAACGAAAAAATGACCTGACAGCAGAGATATTTCGGGCTACACTTCTGGAAGAAAGACGCCTGCCAATTATGGTGGTATATTCTGTGATCTGATCCTTAGAAACTTCAAGGGGTGTGAGTTTTTTCTTTTCCAAGAACTGAAAGAATCTGATCAGATCCCTGCTATAAGCCTGGACCGTGTTATCCGCTATCCGCAAGGCCCAGCTCTATCCTGAGATAGTTGATAAATTGATCTGCCAGTATGTCCATCTTAAAACTACACGCCTCGGGTGCACCTGCTTTCAACTCTCAGTCATTTGCTGGGACGCCTCATTCCTATTGCCGCAAATATTTAGGTTCCTCATATGAATCTGTGTTCCAACATTATAGAAGGAAATAGTTTAAAATCAGAAAAGACCTCATAACCCTTCCATGGCGGGGGCATATACCGCACCAATTCTGGATTCTGGCTCCTGTCTTCTGACTTCTGAACAGCTATATGAAATCATAGAAATGGTCATTTTTGGTAAGGATTCTCGGACCGTTCCCCTCAATCACGACCATCTCTTCAAGCCTGACACCCCCCTTTCCAGGGATATAGATCCCCGGTTCCACCGTTACAACCATGCCTCTTTTAAGC
>JAFDHL010000219.1 GCA_019308785.1 Deltaproteobacteria bacterium | reverse complement strand
AAAGCCCCTCTCCAATACCGCAGGGCACGAGCCGCTCATGCCTCCGGTTGGCCGGAATCACGACCCTCCCCTTTGCAACCTGATTCATGAGCCAGGTAACGTCTACCTGCTCTCTTTCGGCCACTGTTCTCATCTCCGGCGTGACAGTACCGGATCTCGCCTTTTCTAACTGGGTCATCTCACAAATTTCCTTTATAAAACAGCTCAATCATCTGTTCCCTTCTACCTTCTACCTTTGACCTTCAGTCTATCCACCTGAGTAATTACATTTTTACGGAACTGAAACTCATAGGATTTGCGACATGTGATAGCCGATTTCCCACTCGGTCCGCCCTGCTTCTCAAAAAACGTCTTCCATATTTGATGAACTCTTAAAAAGTCGAAAAGTACGTCATTGCGAGCATAGCGAAGCAATCTCTTTGTCTCTAACTGCCTGAAATCAGGAGATTGCCGCGTCGCTCCGCTCCTCGCAATGACCGGTGAATAGACTTTTTACGAATGCATCATATTTAAGACGGTTAAAACTCGAATCCCCATCCGGCTTGAACCGGTCCCGCGCCTCGCCCGCATGCATAACTATTTATTATAGCACGTCTGGTAAAATCATGGGCCATCTTTGTGGCCTTGACAAGACTTTTTCCATCAGCCAGAAACACGGCCAAGGCCGTGGAAAAAACGCAACCGCTCCCATGTGTGTGTTCTGTGTCAATTTTTGAACCCCAAAACTGATGAATATCCTTCCCGTCAAAAAGAAGATCAACACATTTATCCTTAAAATACCCTCCTGTAATCACCACATCCGGACCAAGCTGCTTTATAACTTTTGCAGCCTTTGCCATCTCCTTCATGCCCTTTACCTTCTTGCCTGCAAGCCTCCCTGCCTCATCCAGGTTGGGGGTCACAACACTAGCGAGGGGAAAAAGGACATCCTTCATAACGGAAATGGCCTCCGTTTCAAGCAATTTCATCCCGGTTGAGGCCCTGAAAACAGGATCCACCACAACATGTTGAAGGGTGTGCTTCTTAAGCAGTCTTGCCACCTCCCTGACCGATGCCGCAGTGTATAACATTCCGATCTTGACCGCATCGGGCATCAAATCGTCTACGACGGCCTCAACCTGCTTGGAGATAAAACGAACCGGAACTTTATGAATTGCAGTAATGCCAAGGGAATTTTGGGCAGTAATTGCAGTAACGGCAGTCAGGGCATGGGCTCCAAGCCTGGCGCTGGTCTTTACATCTGCCTGTATCCCTGCCCCGCCACACGAATCAGACCCGGCTATAACAAGTATGTGTATCATTCATAAAATTCCAGAAGGCATGCAATTGCATGTCCCGATAAATCTTCCACCCTACCCAGCAACAAAACGGCATTTTCTTGTATGTTATTGACAAAAGCGACCTTCATACGCATGCTTATCTAAAAAAAGGCTAACAAGGCACCTAATAGCTGTCAACCAAAATATAAACATTTGCCTTTCGGCATCTTGACTTTGACCTGGCCTTCTCTTATAAATCTATAATTGCGTAAAAAAACTCAAGAAACACATAACCTGACCATCCGGAAAAACTGACGAACAACTGCTGCCAGATACTCTATGTCCGAGTGGCCGGCTCAACCGGTGGCAGAAAAAATAGAATTGCAGACAGGCTAAAGGGAACACGCTCGCTGCTCATTCTCAAGCCAGCCCTCTTGCAGCCCCGGAACAGCGAAAATGAAAAACATTATTAAGCCCTTCTTCTCTATAAATACTATTTCCCTTACATTCTGTACCACTCTTCTGGTGGTCATTCTATTTGTGATCGGTGTGCCCTTCCTGGACATGATTGAGTTAAAGACCTACGATCTCCGCTTTTTATCCCGGGGCCATTTGAAAGGGTCTTCCGAGGTCGTCATGGCTGTGCTTGATGAAAAGAGTCTTGACGAAGAAGGCCGCTGGCCATGGCCCAGATCCAAGATCGCAGCTCTTATCGACAGGCTTTCCCAGGATGGGGCCAGAGTTATCGGTTTTGATATTGGCTTTTTAGAGGCGGATGAAAACTCCTATCTCAAATTTGTCAACCAACTGGATCAAGAAATCCACACTCTGAACATTAATAACAGGAGACTGGATAACTTCATAAAAAAAAGTAAAATAGAAGCTGACAACGATTTAGCCCTTGCTAACGCTATCAAGAATTCGACGGCCACAGTAGTCCTTGGATATTTCTTTCACATAAGTGAAAAGGAACTGGATTACAGGATTGATCAAAAAGAAATAGATTTACAGATCAAACGAATCGGAACTTCCAAATACCCCTTGACCATCTACGAAAACAAGGAGGCCAAAAAGTCTCCTTTCATAAGGGCCTATGCACCCGAAGGCAATCTTGAAATTCTTACCAACCAAACGGATTATTCAGGCTTTTTCAACATGTTGACTGACAAGGACGGCGTGGTGCGATGGATGCCGCTCATCATTCAGTCCGGCGAAGATATCTTTCCCCCTCTGTCTTTGCAGTGCGCCTGGAACTACATTGGCCGGCCAAGGCTAATTGTCAAGGTTGCCGGCTACGGGATAGAAGGCATACAGATGGGAGAGCGATTTCTTCCCACCGATGAAAATGGTCAAATGCTCCTCAACTACCTTGGCCCTCCCAAGACCTTTCCCCATTTCTCTATCACCGATATTTTAAGAGGGAATCTTGCCAGGGGCACCTTTAAGGACAAAATCGTTCTTGTAGGCGCAACGGCCGTAGGAATTTATGACTTGAGGATCACCCCTTTTAGCACCAATTACCCGGGATTAGAAATCCACGCCACAGTCGTAGACAATATCCTCAAGAAAAGATTTTTAAGCAAGCCCAAGTGGACCTCTATTTATGACCTTCTTGCTGTCATTTTCTTAGGTGTATTGACCGGTCTGGCCCTTCCCCGTTTAAGTGCCGTTAAGGCGTTGTCTTTTACCCTTGGCCTTTTTATTCTTCACATCATAACTGCCCGATGGCTTTTTGTTAGTTTTGGAACCTGGTTCAATATTGTCTATCCGATACTCGCACTTTTTCTGACTTACACTGCATTGACCGTTTATCACTATATTACTGAAGAGAGGGAACGAAAAAAAATAAGAGGGGCTTTCAGCTATTATGTGTCCAGCTCGGTGGTCAATGAAATGCTTAAAAACCCGGATCAATTGAAGCTTGGGGGCGACGAAAAGGATCTCAGCGTGCTTTTTTCGGACATCAGAGGTTTCACAACCATCTCAGAAGGCCTTACCCCTGAAGATCTTGTCCGTCTTCTGAACGAATATCTGACCGTGATGACGGATATCGTCTTCAATCACGACGGCACACTTGATAAATACATGGGGGATGCCATAATGGCAATTTACGGTGCTCCCCTTGACCAGCCTGACCATCCGGCAAGGGCCTGCCGTTCAGCCCTCGATATGATGACGGCGCTCAAAGAGTTGAACGAAAAATGGATCCTGGAGGGAAAGACGCCCATGGATATCGGCATCGGGATCAATACAGGTATGATGATGGTGGGAAACATGGGTTCCGACCAGAGATTCGATTACACGGTCATGGGAGATGCGGTAAACCTCGGATCACGTCTGGAAGGTGCCAATAAAAACTATAAGACAAATATCCTCATAAGCGAATATACTTACGAAAGGGTAAAAGATGAATTCGTATGTATGGAGGTAGACAGCGTTCGCGTCAAAGGCAAAACCCAGCCTGTAAAGATCTACCAGTTACATGCGCATAACCGGGTTCCCGAAACGCGGGACAAGGCCATCTTTTACTTTCATAGAGGCCTTCAATTATACAAACAGCAGAAATGGGATGAAGCTATCAAGCTCTTCAAAGGGGTCTGGAAACTGGATAATGATATATTCGCCGCCAATGTTTATGTTGAACGTTGCAAGGACCTTAAGGCCAACCCGCCCGGACCGGACTGGGATTGTTGTTATACCATGAAGACCAAATGATATTTTCTTCACCAGAAATACTCCCGGTCTGCAATTACCAGAAATGCTTCACAGTGTAGTAGAGAAGCTTCTGATACTCGATTATCACCTCTTTGACATATTCACTTGTTTTCCACCAGTCCTCCGGCTTGAAATTAGAGTAGCGGGAGGGCATCAGCATAATTTTCATGCGGTTTTTCTCGAACACTTTCCGGTAAGTCAACCAGGCTCGCCTGGCATGTGTGGGAGACGTAATGATTATCAGGGAGCGGCAACCTCTCTTCCGGGCGACTTCCCTGACAACCTTCGCCTCCCCGATAGTACCTTCTACAAAACGGTCGCCGGTGATACAAGCAGTCCTGGGCACCCCCAGACCCTGCAGCATCATAATCAAAAGGTCTCTTCCCTCGGGATAATGGACACCTTTTTTCACCAATATACTGTTTCCATCAGGAAGCTTTTCCCGGCCTACAAAGATGTGCGATGCCAAGCCTTTCTTGTAGACCTCCGCAGCCGCGAGGCCCCGTTCAACAGGCTTGCCCATCAAACATACTATAAGATCTGCCTTTTTAATTGGATGTTCAACAACCAGGTACCTTCCAAGACGAACTAAGATAGGGGCGTGATAATAGGAGACCAACATATAAGCAAGGAACAGAAGGAAGAGGACCCACTTGAAAATATTCGGTCGATTGAGTTTTCTGCCTTCAGGTTCTATTGGCCTATCGTCCACTTGAAACTCTGCTTGCCCCGCCCCCTCATACCCATCAATCTGGCGTTCTCCCGTAAGGCTTTTGTCACTTCTCCTTTCCGACAGGTCCTTGGGATCCAGTCCATTCTCAAGATTCATCTTCAGACGTGACCATAAGTTCATCGCTGACCTCACATTAAGGCGTTAATAATTTCCCCACACATCAGACACTGAAAAAATTATTATGTGTGTGAGAAGTCCGCGGCACCCGGGTTTTTCTTTGACTGCAAGAGGTCGAAAAATCTTTTATACAGTACTGGGAGAAGTTCTTTCCTTTTCAATGTCTGTAACTCAGGTTATTTAGACTGAAGGCTGAAGACTGTTAGCAAAGGGCTGAATGTGGCACACATGGGGCTCCTATTATTGTATTATTGTAACTGCTTTATCCCTAAAAAAATTTCAGTTCTTTTTTCCCTTCAGTCTTCAGTCTAAACACCTTCAGCCTGACTACGTGAGTAGTCACCAATGTCTTACAAATAATTCTCGAAAACTCTTCTAAAATGTGAACCATAAATCGCAAGGGTCATGGCC
>JAFDHL010000218.1 GCA_019308785.1 Deltaproteobacteria bacterium | reverse complement strand
TGATACGGGGAAAAGCTCTTGACAGGCAATTATTTTTTGTGTTTATGGTTAACTGGTCTTACCATGAAAATATTGAGGGGAAAAAGATAATATTTTAACTTTTATTGATGGAGGCGAGATGGCAAAGTTTTATGAGTATCAGGGAAAGGATATCTTTAAGAAATCGGGTATTCCTATCCCTGAGGGCGAGGTGGCCAAATCCCCTGAGGAGGCAAAAAAGGCAGCGGAAAAGTTAGGAAGGCCTGTGGTGGTTAAGGCCCAGGTCTGGGCCGGTGGCAGGGGTAAATCCGGCGCCGTGAAGTTCGCAGACACGCCCGATGAGGCTGAAAAGGCTGCCGGGGAAATCCTGGGTATGGAAGTGAAAGGACTTGAGGTCAAGCAGGTCCTTGTTGAAGAAAAGCTTGATATTGCCCATGAATTCTACGCAGGTGTCATCATAAACTCCGCCCAGGATGTGAGAGGTCCGGTATTGATGTTCAGTCCGGAGGGAGGCGTGGATATCGAATCAGTGCCCGAGGATAAGATCGCAATGATGAATGTAGATGTCATCAAGGGCCTTATGCCATATGATACCCTGAACATGGTCTCTTCCATGGGGGTGAAAGGAAAGATACTCCGGCAAATCGCAGATATCGTCTTCAAACTTTTCAATGCGTTCCAGATTAATGACTGCCGGACCTTAGAGATCAACCCCCTCGTATTGACAGAGGATAACAGGGTAATAGCAGCCGATTGCCGAATGGGGGTGGATGATCAGGCACTGTTCAGGCACCCTGAACTGGGGATTAAGATAGGCCGCGAATTTCTCAAAGAGCCCACGGATTTCGACCTCATTGGATGGTCTTTCGAGGAGACCGATTTCCGCGGGACAAGCTATGTGGCCCAGATGGCTCTCCCGGAGGAAGTGAGGAAGGGCGGTTATGTGGGTTACCACGGTATCGGCGGCGGCGCCGCAATGTTAGGCATGGATGCCTTGAACAAAGTGGGCCTGAAGGTGGCGGATTATGCAGATACCAGCGGGAATCCTACAGCATCAAAGGTCTACCGGGTTATCAAGCTCATAATGTCCCAGCCTGGTATTGAAGCCTATTTTCTCGCGGGATTCATGATGGCAAACCAGGAACAGTGGCATCATGCCCACGGCATTGTGAAGGCATTGAGGGAAGAACTCCCCAAGAGACCAGGGTTCCCCGTGGTTATTCTCCTTTGTGGGAACAAGGAAAAGGAATCCCAGGAGATTCTGAAGGAAGGCCTGGCTGGTCTTGATGCCAGGGTAGAGATTTATGACAGGGAGCACGTCTACGATGCCAAGTTCATTGGCGGCAGGGTTAAGGCCTTAGTCGATGAATATAGAAAAGAAAGGTCAGGATCCTAACCCGGACAAGCCGGAATTGACTATTGAATATTTACAATTGAATATTTGTGGAGTTCGCTTCGCTCCCTCATTCTTATGATAGTTTTTTATAATTCAAAGAATTCCTTAAATATTCAATATTCAATCGAAAATACTCAATTATTTGAAGATAGTGAAAATAGAGCAACGCAGTTTTTCACCAGAAAAAGCAGAAAAATAATTTCTAAGGTACTAAGAGAGGGAGGCTTATGGAATTCAGTGAGAGAACAATCAAAGTCATCATAGATGATGCCAAGTGTGAAGGCTGTACAACCTATGCCTGCGTGGAGGCGTGTAAGACATATAGCCGGGGCATCCTGGTCTTAAAAGACGGAAAGCCGGCGGTTGAAGGGACACCGGAAGAGCTGGCAAGAAAGGGCACCGAATGTTTTGCCTGCGAGTACGAGTGCTGGTTCAGGGGAAATTCGGCCATCACCATTGAAGTCCCCATTGAGGGCCTGGCGGATTACAGGAAAAAGCACGGAACAGAATAACGGGGGATGATATGTCAATACTGTTAGATGAAAATACAAAAGTCATTGTTCAGGGAATGACAGGGAGGGAGGGATCTCTCCGTACGGCATTTATGAAAGGATATGGAACCAAGGTTGTTGCCGGGGTAACCCCCGGACGGGGCGGCCAAGAGGTTCATGGCATCCCGGTATATGATACGATAAAAGAGGCCATTAAGCACGAAGGTATGGTTGATTCATCAGTTACGTTTATTCCCGGTCCGGGGCTGAAAAGTGCAGTGTACGAGGCTATTGATGCCGGGATAAAGTTTATCGTCTCGCCTGTGGAGCGTATTCCTGTGCACGATGTCATAGATATGGTAAACTATGCGTTGAAAAATGAAGTGAAAATACTGGGTCCCGGGAGTCTTGGTATTATCAGCCCGGGAAAGGCGGCCATAGGCTGGTTGGGAGGAAGCGTTGATTGGGCTCAAACCCTTTTTGAGCCTGGTCCCGTCGGGGTAATATCCCGGAGCGGCGGTCAATCAGGCACGGTTCCATGGGCATTGAAGGTGGCCGGTTTAGGCATCAGCACGGCCATGCACATCGGGACGGAGCCCGTATTGGGCCTCGGAATGGCCGATGTCCTCAAGATGTTTGAGACTGATGAGCAGACAAAGGCTGTGGCGATTTTTGGTGAAATCGGAGGGACCCAGGAAGAAGAAGCCGCCGAGACTGTAGCTTCAGGACAGTTTACAAAACCATTGGTGGTTTTTATTGCAGGTGCCTGGGCACCTGAGGGGATGAGATTTTCCCATGCCAGCAGCATTGTGGAACGAGGAAGGGGCACCGCACAGGGCAAGATTAATGCCTTAACTGAGGCAAAGGCCCATGTGGTTGACAGCCCTGAAGAGATTGCCCCTAAAATAAAAGAATTAATCAATCTATAAGAAAAAAGGAGGTATTTGATTATGCCCGTAATGAGATCAGTATTTTATGTGCCAGGCAATAATGAAAAGATGGTTGGGAAAGCTCCTGAAATAACTGTAGATCTGCTGACACTGGATCTGGAAGATTCCGTCCCCCCCGCAGAAAAACCCAAAGCGCGTGAGATGATCCGGGAGTACCTAAAAACCCAGAGAGAAAAACAGCTTTCCCCCTCCCTTTATGTCAGGATAAACAACTGGGAAACCCAGATGACCAACGATGACCTGGAGGCCATCGTTTATCCGGGTCTTAACGGGGTCTGTCTGGCAAAATGCGGCAGCGCCGAAAATGTCCAGCGTCTGGATTGGAAATTAGAGGAACTGGAACAGAGAAGGGGCATGGAAGCGGGCAGTGTTGCCATCCAGTTGCTTATTGAGACGGCAAAGGGGGTCATCAATGCCTATCCTGCAGCTACAGCCAGCCCGCGTGTGAATTCCCTTATTTTCGGTGCGGTAGACTATACCAAAGATATGCGAGTAACCCTTACCTCTGAAGGCTGGGAGCAGTTATACGCCCGGTTCCATACTGCCGTGGCAGCCCGGGCTGCCGGATGTGTGGCCATTGATTGCCCCTTTGTGGCCTTCAAAGATACGGAAGCCTTTGATAAGAGTTCCAAGGAAGGACGGCAGATGGGTTATGAGGGCCGAATGCTCATCCATCCGAGCCAGATCGAGCCTTCTCACGTAATCTACACCCCGTCTGCGGAAGATGTGGATTGGGCGGAGGGTGTCAAAAAGATCTTTGAGGAGGAGGGGATTGCAAAGGGGGCCGCAGCGGTCGCCTATAAAGGTAAGATGGTGGATACCCCGGTATATGAAAATGTCCTTCAGATTCTCCGTACAATGGAAGAGATTCGAGCGGCGGAGGCAAAGGCCAAGTAGCCGTGCCGCAGTCTCCAATCCTGTCATGGTTTTGTTAGACCATTGACAGTTTGGGCCCGTATTCATTATTCGTCGTTCGGGAGGCATGAGGGTTGTGTATTCTCCATGCCTCCTTTTACTTTTGTAATCACATAACGATCATACTTATGTTGAGTTGGGATGATGAGAATTGTTCTGGTAGGCCAGGGTCCTTTTGGAAAAGAAGTATTGGAGGCCCTTATTAAGAAGCGTGAAGATATTGTTGGGGTTTTTTGTCCGAAAGACAAACGGGGTGAGGCAATGAAGGCGTTAGCTGAAAGTTCAGATATCGCCCTGTTCCAGCCGACATATATGAAGGATCCCGAGGTTTTAGAGGCATATCTTAGACTAAGTCCGGATCTCGTTGTCCTGGCATTCGTAACCGACATCCTCCCGGAAAGCCTCTTGGACATTCCCTCTATAGGGACCATTTGTTATCACCCTTCACTTCTGCCAAAGCACCGCGGGTCCAGCGGCATTAACTGGGCCGTTATCCAGGGGGATACTCGTACCGGTGTGACAATTCTTTGGTCAGAAAAAGGGATTGATACCGGTCCTATTCTCCTGCAAAAAGAGGTTGACATTGGCCCTGATGATACAACCGGCTCCCTTTATTTTAACAGGCTTTTTCCATTAGGGATTGATGCCATTACAGAATCCGTTGATCTCGTAAAGAGTGGCAAGGCCCCAAGGATACCGCAGGACAATTCCCTGGCCACTTATGAACCTCCCTGTGACGACAAGGTCGCCTCTGTTGATTGGACCAAACCTGGCCGGGAGGTTTACAACTTAGTAAGGGGCTGCGATCCGCAGCCAGGCGCCTACTCTACTTATAAGGACAGGAAGGTGAGATTTTACAAGGTTGAATTTCTCCCGCTTAAAGAACAAAGACCTCCCGGGGAGATAGCGACTATCAATAAAGGAGAGGTGACAGTTGCCCTTAGTGGTGGTGCTCTCAAGGTTCTAAAGATAAAAGGTGAGGGGGGAGGCAAAATGGACGCAGATGAATTTGCCGAAAGCACAGGTTTGAAGGTGGGAATGAGATTCGGGTATTGAGATTATCTTAAAACAGAAATCAAGAAAAGATCAAAAATTCAAAAGGAGGAGAAATTGATTCTTGCACAGCTATCGGTATATCCCATTTGTGAGGGCACAAGTTTGAGCCGGTTTGTCAAGAAGGGCGTGAAAGTAATAAAGGAGTCCGGTTACACATATGAGATCGGGGGGTTGTCCACTGCCGTCGAGGTTCCGGATCTGGACTCTTTGTTCCTTCTCGTAAAGAAAGTGCACCAGGCACATCTTGATGAAGGTGCTAAAAGGATCGTTATTGACCTAAAGGTCGATGACAGGAGAGACAAAGACGCCACAATAGAAACCAAACGTAATTCCGTGAAATAAGCACAAAGATCATTCATTCCTAATAAATGGAGGTTTGAGATGAACGATTCCTTAGGAGAGGGTGTCAAGAACCCTGTTAAGATTCAGGACAATACATTTCGAGACGGTCATCAATCCACA
>JAFDHL010000217.1 GCA_019308785.1 Deltaproteobacteria bacterium | reverse complement strand
TATTGCGGCCACAAACAAGGATCTATCCGTGATGGTTGAGACGGGGCAATTCCGGGAGGACCTCTTTTTCCGGCTAAATGTCTTTACCGTCCGCCTTCCGCGTCTAAAGGAAAGAAGGGAGGACATACCCATACTGATCGAAAGATTCCTGAAGCAATCCGAAAAACATCTCAGTGTTTCATCGGAAACCATGCAATTACTAACGGCCTATGATTGGCCGGGAAATGTCCGTGAATTGAAAAATGCCGTGGAGTCGGCATGTATCCTGGCAAAAGACGTCATTGAACCTGTGCACCTGCCGGATGCCATCACAGATCAATGGGGAAGCCCTAATGACGAGAAACCGGATTTTGACGAAAACCGGAATCTGGACGATCGTATTATGGATTTTGAAAGAGGAATGATTACCGAGGCCCTTATTAGAGCCGGCGGTGTCCAGGTGACGGCGGCCAGGCTTTTGGGGGTCAGCGAAAGAAGCCTGTGGCACCGGGTGAAAAAATTTGACATAGATGTGGATCAATATAAACGATCCGGCAGTTGATCCGGGCAATTTCAGAAAAAAATACACAGCAAGCGCCATTCGGCCCCAAGACTTGTCGACGAGGAGTTCGGCTGAGGCTCACCTGTCGAGAGCCTCAAGGTCGAACGAGGGGCTCTCGGCGGGCGGGTATGACGGCTATCATATCTGCTTGATATTAAATGCTTTATTATGGTTTTTAATACCCCATCCGTTTGCGGCGGGGAGCTTCATTGTCATTCCCGCCCCGCATCAAGTGCGGGATAAACTACGGCGGGAATCCAGGAAAATCAACCACTTATAGACTCCCGCTCCCCGCCTGCTCGGGGACAGGCTTCGCGGGAGTGACGGCCTCGGAGACTTTTTAAGAGTTCATCAATATTTGCCCCAGAAAAAAGGCCATCGCTAACCCCTTAATCTTTTAATACAAACCGGTAAAACCTACAAAATATGGTGAGAAACCTACATAATTTGTAGATTAATAAGGCCGGTTTTTATTGTCTTTTTGGTGTTTCAATTAAATGATGGTAAAAATGTTTAATGCCCGATCTAATTGATTTTATACAATAATCAATTAATGTGGAAAAACAATATTGATTTTTTTTGTTTATGGATAAATTCTGGCATTATATATGCATGATATGATTGCAAAACAACACAAAAAAGGAGCAAAAAAAGCTACGAAATTAAGGGGGGATTAATCATGAATACAAAGAAGAAAAACAAGGGACTGTTAAGAAACGAAAAAGGTTTTACATTGATTGAAATCATCGCCGTGATAATCATCATGGGGATCCTGGCTGCAGTGGCAGTGCCCAAGTTCTTTTCCATGCAGGAGGATGCAAAAGTAGCTGCGTTACATGGCGCTCTTTCTGAGGCTACTGCAAGGTTTAATCATGCGTATGCCAAATATATCCTGGTATATAAAAAGGCACCATTTGCGATAACTGACCACTTAAATACTGTTGATTTGCTCGGTACTAGTGCGGATACCGCACCGGGGACCGATATAGGTGATTTTAAGGTTACGTGGAATAAACAGGCTTCCGGCAAGCTCTGGATAGAGATCCACTCTGCAGAGCCGAATATTCCGGACGCCACCTTGAACGGAATGAAGACCGGTGACCCTGTTACAGACCCCACGTTGAAGGAAGTTGATGGCATAACCTGGGGTCCCGCGTAAAGGAAAGTGAGGGGATCGCCTTTACGTAAACGCAATTAATCCTCCTCAACTCTATAAAAAGATGCCCCGCCCAAAAGGACGGGGCATCTTAATGACGGGGCATCTTAATTACCTGCCCAGACAAATCCGTCCAAGCCTTAACAGCGCCTGCCTTTTCCTATATCATCCATGCCGGCAAGTAATGAATCCTTTCAAAAAACGCAAGTTGACTCATTGTTGCAACAAGATGCTCAAATTCGGGATATATTTTGCCAAAAGCCCTGAGACCGGAAGGTTTTTTTAATAGCCTATCGGAAGTTAGTTTTGCCTCAATGGCAATGTTTTGATTGCCCGTAAGAATAAAGTCGACCTCATTTTTAGATAATGTTCTCCAGAAAAAAAGCTGGTCTATAACACCGAGGTCTTTATAAAGCTCGCCGAATATTGCATTTTCGAAAAGCCTCCCCCTGTCCGGGCGGAAGCTCAATTCTGAAAAGTTCTTTATTGCAAAATTCCTCATCCCCGTATCCAGGAAAAACAACTTGGGCATTTTCGTAAGCTCTTTACGGACATTGCTATGAAAAGGGTGAAGAAAATGGAGAACAAATGAATTCTCGAGTACTGAAAGATAACGCTTTACAGTATCCCTGCCAATGCCAAGAGTGCCGGAAACCTCGTCTATATTCAGCAAATTTCCAATATTACTTGCCATAAGCCTGAACAGGCTTCTAAAGGCCGATATATTGCCTACATTAAAGAGAACATTAACATCCTTCAATTCATAGGTCTTGAATATCTCCTGTAACTCCTGTAGTTTTTCGTCCCGTGATCCTGCCAGAACCACCTTGGGATAGCCGCCATATAATGAATATTCTTCAAACAGGGTTTCAAAATCATTTTTAAAAGGCAATATTGTTTGAGGATCAAGTTCTGTTTGATTTGAAAGAATATCTTTAAAGAAAAACTTGTCCTGTATGGAACTTAGGCGTTTCTCACCCTTGAATAACACAAACTCTCTGAAATCCAGCGGAAACAGATGAAAGCTCTTCTTTCGCCCGGTCAGCCCGTCTTTAAATTTTTTAATCTGTATGGAAGTAGATCCGGTTACAATAAGTTTTAGTGTGGGCTCAAAATCCGCGAGATATTTTAGAAAATGGGAAGGATCATCCAGATATTGAATCTCGTCAATCATTACGACAGAGTCTTTTTTTGGGTCGGCCCCTGAAAAGGTCAGATATTCTTTGAAGTACTTTGGATCACGGTTGAGCGCGGCCAGATGGTCGGTGTCTTCAAGGTTAAAAGTGAGAATGTTTTTTGAATTTCCCCATAGTCCTTTCAGGTCATCCTCTAATAGGGTTAGAAGAGAGGTCTTGCCTACTTGTCTTGCCCCGAGAATAACTAAAATATCAGGCTTTTTGAGCCATGGTTGTATGGTGTCCTGGAGTCTTCTATGAAAATATTTCATTTTTTGTCATATGGATAATACAAAATATTAGATAATATATATAGATATGCTATCAAAATGTCAATAGAAATAATTGAAAAAATCCTGGCGTGGAACATTTAACGGCATTGCGAATAGGGAAGGTATGTTTGTTTAGAAATACTCAGATAATCAGCATAAAACAGTTGACATTTATTATATTGTGCTGAATTATTGTTCTTTACAAAGCACACTTGGAGGGCACAATGAAATCAGTGCGTATAAATGTAAGTCTTCCGCAAGATGTATTTGCGGAGTTATCAGGGGAGGTGGAGCCCAGGAAAAGGAGCCATTTTATCACAAAGGCAATCCGGCGTTTGATTAAGGAGACGAGAGACCAAAAACTTGCTGTTGAATACAGGGAGGCGGCTGCTGAAATCCGCAGGGTCAACAATGAACTGGAAGGATCAATAACAGATGGGCTTGATTAAACGTGGGGATGTGTTTCTTGTCAACTTTGATCCCACGGTGGGGGCTGAAGCCAAAAAAGTCCGTCCTGCGCTTGTAGTATCTAACGATATAAACAATGCACACTCTCCCATAGTCTCAATCTCTCCAATCACTTCGAATGTAACCCGCATTTATTCTTTCGAAGTGGAGGTCTCATCAGGTTATGGAGGCCTGCGGAGCCGTTCAAAAGTAATGGTCAATCAGACCAGGGCAGTTGATAAGATTCGCCTGATCAGAAAGCTCGGAAATCTACCGGAAGAGATCATGTCGCAGGTAAACCAGGCACTGAGACTGCACTATGACCTGGAATAGCGGAAAAGGAACAAGTTTGATGAACTCGTAAAAAGTCGAAAAACACCATTTGTTGTCATTCCGGCCCCGCATCAAGTGCGGGATAAACTCCAGCCGGAATCCAGTTTTTTCAATTGGTTACAGAGTTTCTGGACTCCGGTTTTCACCGGAGTGACGACTTTTTACGAGTCCGTCAAGTTTGATCTCGATCGTTATGTCGGCATTGATCAAAGAGTATGGATTTTTGACAAATTTTGCTTGATATTGGATTTTTTTTGTGTCATACAAAAAATTTTCATAGCATATGAAAGCTCTCTTCAGCAAGACTTCGACGAGGAGTTCGGCTGAAGGACCCTTCTGGTTTAAGTCTAAGGGTCGAAGACAACCGAAGTCCTTAGTCGAGTCGCAACAGGGAGTGCGTTCGCTAAGCATTTTCAAAGAGATAATCGATAACCCTGCCATAGGCATTTAATCGGTTTTTTTTTAATTTCTTGCAGATTGTTTCGCTCCTTTATTTTTAAAGTATGGGTTCGATACTCTGCTGTTTACCGCGGTGTAGTCGATTTAGGAAACATTTGACTTTATTAATGAAGATTAAGGAGGAGATTTTATGGATGTAGAGTATATGAATTCAAGGGCAAAGAGATACCAGTTTCTTTCCACGCTTTTTCGTGATGAGATATCTTTGGAACTCATCAGGTCTATGCAAAAGGATGATTTTTTGGATGGATTCAACGAATCCGTAACAGGTTGCGGGTTTATCGATCTGATAAATGGTGCAGAGGTGATGACGAGGTGTCTTAAAGGCAATGATGCTGAAAAGCTTCAGAAAGAGCTCTGCTACGATTACGCTGATATCTTCCTGAACGCCGGCGCCAATCCTGTGTTCCCGTATGAGTCCTGCCATGTGACCGGGGAGCCGGTGGTGATGCAGGAACCGGTTTTTGAGCTGAGGGAGTATTTTCGCAAGGCCGGTGTGCATAAGAATCCCGATTACAAGGATCTGGAGGAACACATCGCTGTACAGATGGAGCTCCTCCGCTACCTCCTTGAAAATGGGAATGGAGACCTATACAGGGATTTTTTCAAAAACAAATATACGAAGTGGGTGTCTTCCTTTTGCGACCAGCTTGCAGGATGTACAAAGACCGACTTCTATCAGGGGCTGGCCCATTTTACCCGGGGAGCCATGATGTGCGAGAGCATGAGACTTGAGGGTTTTACAAGGGGCGAAGAGGTCACGAGAAGGATGGTGCCGGCCTGCGAAGCACTCAACCTTGATCCTGCTTACTTTACACTGGTCGAAGGTGCGGTGGATCCGGAACCGGAAAAAAAGATTCCAAGCCACTGCTATACCTGCGGGGCACTTTGCGGTATGACGGCCAAGGTAAAGGACGGAATACTCATGGGCACCAGCGGTCTACAGGGAGATCCCAAAAGCGGCGGAAGGCTTTGTCCTAAAGGCGCGGCATCGGCCAAGCATATCTATTCTGCCTACAGGCTGAAGGCCCCTCTTATTAAGGAGAATGGCCGTTTCCGCAAGGCCACGTGGGACGAGGCCCTGGATAAGGTGGTCGAAGCAATTAATACAATAGAGCATGCAAAACTTGGCTACATGAGGGGTAATGACTGGGCCAATTCGATCCACGAGGCCCTGTTTGACCACTTGGGTTGTCCCAAGACCACCCACCGGCCCATGTGCGATAATGCCAACCGTATGGCCAACGAGAAGAACCTGAATGACAAAAGACCCTGGATAAACTATCAGGAGTCTGATTATATTCTCCATTTCGGGATGAATGAGCTGGCCAGTTCCTACAGCCAGCGCAAGACAGCCCAACTCCGTGCAGCCTTAAAACGTGGTGCCAAATTAGTGATCTTTGACCCCCGCCTCTCCGAAACTGCAAAGGCGGGCACTGAATGGATTCCGATCAAACCCGCGACAGATGCTGCCGTTGCTTTGGGTATGGCCTATGTAATCATTAAAGAAGATCTTTATGACAAGGAATTCGTTGAAAACTGGACCCACGGGTTCGATGAATTTAAGAAAAGGGTTATGGGCGACGAGGACGGTGTTGCCCGTACTCCGGAGTGGGCAGGCAAGATAAGCGGTGTGCCGTCCGAGACCATCGAGCGCATAGCAAGGGAATTTGCCATGGCCAGGAATAAGGGTTGTCTCTCATGGACCGGCCTGGCACAGGTCCCAAACGGGATGTACGGTACTGCGGCCATCCAGGCACTCAACGGCCTTTGTGGAACCTTCGACGCTCCGGGCGGGCCGGCCCTGCCTTTCAAGCGCAAACTGAAACCGGTCTGGGGTGAAGGTCAGGAAAAGCCTGCTGCCGGCGATGCTCCCAAGCTGAATAAGTTCGGTATCTGGTCCGGCTGGGCCCCTGCATATCTTTTAGAGGACGTTGAGGCCGGAAAGCTTAAAGGGATGATCAATTATTATGGTGACCCGGTGCTCTCCTGGGGAAACCAGGAGGCCATTACCAAGGCCATTGAAATGATGGACTTCAAGGCCTCTATTGATGCATTTATGTGCAACACGGCAGTACTTTGCGACGTGATACTGCCCGATGCCACCTGGCTGGAGCAGAGCCAGGTAAAAAATGACTGGCTTTATGAGGCATTCATCGCCTACTATGCCGAAGTGGTGAAGCCTATGTATGACTCCAAGCCCATGTGGTTGATAACAAAGGAACTGGCCAGCAAGCTCGGTCTTGGCAAACACTTCCCCTGGGACAACATTGAGGAAGCGGAGCGCAACCAGTTGGAAGGCACTCCCTGGTCTTACGACGAACTCAGGGAAAAAGGATTCATTATCACCGACGAATCTGAGTATTACAAGTACAAGAAGTGGGGCTCTTTTAATACACCGGATGGCTATGGGTCTTCAGGCAAGACCACTACGGGGAAGTACAATTTCTTGAACACCGTGGCCGAGGAAAAAGGTATTGACCCGCTTCCCGACTATAAAGAGCCTGATCCTGAACTGGCACCAGATAATGAGCACCCTTTTATCTTCGGGAATTTTCGGATTTTTGAGCATGAGCACTCCTCCACCTTTAGCAATCTCCAGCTTATGAAGATACACGGCAGTAATCCATTGTGGATCAATATGTTAGATGCCCAGGAACTGGGAATA